>DIVI01000093.1 GCA_002423305.1 Methylococcus sp. UBA6136
ACTTCCAGGACGATTTCGGTGTACAGGAAGTTCATCCAGTAGGTTTCGAATTCCGGTGCGAATGAGTCGAGACCGGCGGACCAGCCATAGACGCCTTCATACCAACGTACCCATGCGTAGAACACGGCATAGATGGCAAACGCGAAGGTGAGCCATTTTTTGTCGAGCAACGGAAGATCCGCTGCGCCAACGCCACTTGCAGTTGTAGCTGCCATAGTAGTTACCTCTTTTGTTTTATGGTTATGGTGCTTGGCACCGGTTAGGCGGTCGTCCTTGGCCGCTTCCAGTCGGGTGGTCTTTGGACTTTCCGACTGCCCTCCGCTCCTCGGAGTGGGGGGCAGTCTACCACCCGTTCAAACCCTGTCAATAAAAAATGCGACATTTTGTCGCACCCCTTTTGCCATGCGGCTTTGGCATGGATCGAGGTGCTGACATGACCCTAATTCACGATCTTTCATGCGTTAGAATCGCTTCGAACCGACCTCCCTGATCCGCTTGAAAACCACCGGTCAACCATCGCTATCAAATTGATATTTAAGAATATACATTCGAATAGGTGGCTAACCATCGCTTGGCTGATGATGTCCCAGCAGGTTCATGCCGTGAATTCCGATGCCACGGCCATTACCCATGGATGCGCGGGCTGCCATGGAACCGACGGGGATGGATATGGCTCATTACCACGCATACATGGAATGGACAGGCATCTGTTTCTTCAAGCGATGCGAAACTTCAAACAAGGTGATCGCCCGGCAACTGTCATGAGCCGGATCGCCAAAGGCTTCAGCGACACCGATCTGGTCAAATTGGCCGATCATTTCAGCAGAAAACCCTGACATGCCAGGCATCTCTCGCAGACATTTTCTATCGCTCGGACTGGGATGCGGAGGTCTGTTACTGGGTGCATGCAAAGACACCCCCGGCAAAGCCAGTGATCTGAGCAAGGCCAGAGTGATCGTTGCCGGTGGAGGATTTGCCGGCATGAATGCGGCCAGGGCATTGAAACGAATCTCGCCCGAACTCCAAGTGACCCTAATAGAAAGAGATCCGATCTATATGTGTTGCCCTGGGTCCAATCGCGTCATTGCCGGTATGGCATCAATCGACAGTCTTGCGCACGATATAGGCACCGGCCCGGAGAAAATGGGCATCCAAGTGATGATCGGCACTATCACAGGGATTAATGGCGACCGGAAACACATTACGCTGGCGGATGGAAGCTCCCTGCCCTTTGACCGTCTTATCATGGCTCCCGGCATGGACTTGCGTTGGGATGCCATTGAGGGCTACGACGAAGCCGCCAGCACCTTAATCCCCCATGCGTGGAAGGCCGGCGAGCAAACCTTGTTACTTCGCCGACAGATCCGCTCACTGCGCAGGGGCGGGACGGTAGTCATCACGGTGCCGGACAATCCTTACCGCTGCCCGCCTGGCCCGTACGAGCGAGCCTCGCTAATGGCTCATTATTTGAAGACACACAACCCTCGGGCCAAGATCCTGATCCTGGATGCCAAAACACGATTTTCGAAACAGCGGGCGTTCTCTCATGCCTGGAAAACGCTTTACCCCGGCATGGTGGAATGGGTCTCATCGGAACATGAAGGACAGATCGATCATATCGATACCCGCCATCGGGTGGTGAACACAGAGTTCAATAAGCACCCCGCGGATGTGTTGAATGTCATTCCACCTCAGCGGGCTGGGAAGCTCGTGACCTTGGCTGATTTGCAGGACGAAACGGGGTGGTGCCCGGTGGACCCCCTAAGCTTCGAGTCCACCAAAATTCCCGGCATTCATATCATTGGGGATGCCTGCATCGCCACGCCCATGCCCAAATCAGCTTTTTCCGCACAGTCTCAAGCCAGAGCCTGCGCCTCCGCCGTGGTTGAACTCCTGTCCGGGGAAGTACCCACCCCGCCGCGCCTGATCAATCACTGCTTCAGTTTTGTCGACGCTGAGCGCGCCATTTCCGTCACTGGGGTTTACGGCTACCAGCCCTCGACCAGAGCCCTGGAAATGCTATCCAGCGGCGAAACCGCCCCTGATGACGACTGGGCGCAAGAGGGCATCTACGCGACCGACGGGTACGAGTTAATGATTCAAGAGACCTTCGGTCAGGAATCCTCTAGTCATATAGGGCCAGGAGCAAAGGAAAAGACCAGGCAGAGGTTCGCAGGGCCGAGCCGCGAGAGTTACCTTCACCCAGCCAAGGCCTGGTCGAGCAACTCCTGGACTGGCTGAGGGAAAGGCAACTTTAAAGCCAGTTCGTGACCCTTCTCCGACATTTTTCCCCAAGTCTTCCTGACAATGTTAAGCAGCTTCTCGCCATCCTGAGTAGCCGCAAAATCTGCAAAGTAGTTCTCCAGAAACACCAGACAGACGACATCCTCCAGCGCTTGAGCCTCCCGGTCTGTCCTGATTCCGCGCTTTTGCAGCAGCGACTTTACCCTGTCAGTGGCTGAAGACTCGTATCCGGCCTCATCCATCAGCGCTGCCACACAGTTGCCGTGAAAGCCGTAGAGGTAGGTCCGCCACCTGAGATATCCCTCGCGCGTGGCCGGGTAGTCTTCACGAGAGACTTCCCAACGCCGGATATGTTGCCCGCGCGCGGCGATTTTGAGGTGCTCTGACGATTCAGGGCATACCTTATCAAGCCAGGCAGACATTCGCTGTCCGTATACAAGCGCCCTGGGCTGACTGACCCCTTCCAGGATATCGAAACTCGGATCAGCTGCATTCGCAGCATCAATCCAACCAAGCACTGTTTCAAGCCGATTATCGGACATCACTTTTATAACCCCTCACTGGCAATTGCTTCCGGACACTTAAAGTGTAAAGAACCTATCTTAAACCTCATCCTCCAGGGAAGGTGGCGCTGGTGTAAAATCAGGGCTTAACCGAGGGATTTCATGCATATTCTGCTCAGTAATGATGATGGATACTCCGCCGAGGGTCTCAGGGTGCTCGCGAGTTCATTGGGCGCCCATGTGGACATCACTGTGGTGGCGCCGGAAGGCAATCGGAGTGGCGCCAGCAATTCGCTGACACTGGAAGTACCCCTTCGAGTCAGCAAAGCGGAAAACGGTTTTATCAAGGTCAACGGCACGCCCACGGACTGCGTCCATCTTGCCATCACCGGATTACTCGACCGTGAGCCTGACATGGTCTTTGCCGGCATCAACCATGGTTCGAATCTCGGAGATGACGTGATTTATTCCGGCACGGTTGCAGCTGCCACTGAAGGCCGCTTTTTGGGGCTACCCGCCGTCGCGATCTCGCTTGCGTCACAATCCCACGTCCCCGAACACTTCGAAACCGCGGGACGAGTGGCGGTGTCCTTGCTGGAACGCATACGGCGATACCCTCTCCCCGCCGATACCATCCTCAATGTAAATGTGCCTGACCGGCCATGGGAGGAGTTGAGAGGATTCAGGGCCTGTCGTCTAGGGCAGCGCCACAAGTCCGAACCCGTCATTCGAGGCAGCGATCCGCGTGGTCGTGAACTCTATTGGGTCGGAGCAGCAGGACCGGAACAGGATGCAGGACCGGGGACCGATTTCCATGCAATTCGTGAAAACTATGTCTCGGTCACCCCATTGCAGATTGACCTGACCCGTTATGACCGGATTGATACGTTAGCCCACTGGCTTGAGGGTGAGCCTGCCTGATGCATCAGCGAATCGAGGGCATCGGCATGACTTCCCGGCGAACCCGGGAGCGCCTGATCGCCCGACTGAGAGAGCAGGGGATCAGCCACCCCGGCTTACTCAAGGTCATGCTGGAAACGCCGCGTCATCTTTTTATCGAGGATGCTCTTGCGAGTCGGGCCTACGAGGACACCGCGCTCCCGATTGGTTTCAATCAGACCATATCGCAGCCTTACATCGTCGCCCGGATGACCGAGCTTTTGCTTGAAACGGGTCCGCTGGACAAAGTGCTGGAAGTCGGGACCGGGTCGGGTTACCAAACCGCTATCTTGGCGCAACTGGTCAACCGTGTTCACTCCGTGGAACGCATATATCCCCTCCAACAACGCGCCCGGCGATGCCTGCAGGATTTGAATCTGCGTAATGTTCGACTGAAGCACAGTGACGGCGGCTGGGGGTGGGATGAATACGCACCCTATGACGCTATTCTGGCCACAGCTGCACCCAGCGAGATTCCGGAAAGCCTTCTAACCCAAATGTCCCGTCGAGGCGTGATGGTGATTCCCGTGGGCCAGGGACGGACTCAAATCCTGAAAAGGATCACCCGGACAGAGGTCGGTTATGAGGTAGAGGAAATTGAACCCGTCAATTTTGTACCGTTCTTGCCAGGCGTCTTTTAACGACCTGTTCAACCTGACCAAAAACCCTCTATTGTCACATTCAACCGGGACACTCAGCTCTGGCTGGGGGATGGTTTGGTGCCTGAGCCTGAGTCGGCCGCCGCAACTGCGCCGCTGGAGGCACTCCCAGAATCCCCTCCGGCCAGATTCTTTTTCTTGTCTTGGCTGCCTTTGAAATCCGTCTCGTACCACCCGCCGCCCTTGAGACGAAAACCTGCCGCAGAAATCAGCTTGGTCAGCTCAAGATCGCCACAGGCCGGGCATTCCTTGAGCGGGTCATCCGAAAGCTTTTGAAAAGCCTCCAATTCGTGACCACAGGATTTGCACTGATACTCATAGATAGGCATGGAAGTCTCCGAAGAAAATCTGAGAAGGCATCGATCTAACGATAGGGCGGGTCATTTCAAGCCGCCACGACGATCCGAATCACCGATAATGGGCCTTATTTTACACTGCGTGAACGGACCCACCGATGGAAACCCCGGCAACTCCCTTGAATAACCCCCCTTTCACACCAGCGATAGGGGTGGGTGGATTGATCTTCGACGATGCCGGCCGGGTTCTTCTGGTTTGCCGAAAGCATCCGCCGCAAGCAGGCCTTTGGCATATCCCGGGGGGACGACTGGAGCCGGGAGAAACTCTCCCCGAATGCTGCCGCCGTGAGGTTTTAGAGGAAACCGGCATCGAAGTGACCCCCTCAAGGATAGTGGCGGTTGCCGATCGTAACATCGAAGGATTTCACTACATCATTATCGATTTTCTGGCAGAACTGACCGCTGCGTCTCCGTGTGATCCACATCCCTCCACGGATGCTGCGGATGCCTGCTGGGTATCTCCTGATGACCTGACCGAGTATCCGCTGGTCACTGGCCTTGAAGCGGTCATTCGATCGTGTCAACCGGCTCGGGTTGCCGCACCCGAGGCAGGGCTCGCCCCCACCGACATCCATCCCTGGCTTTACGCCTCACCCTGCAAGTAAGCCAGGAGAAATTGGACCCTCAGGAAACTTCCAAGGGTTAACGCTGACAAAACTGTCGTGCATTCCAGTCGCCTTCGCCCATAGCTCATACAAAATCAAACGATCACGCCCATGGCCAACTTCCTAAGCGAATTTTCTTATTTCGACCTCGCAAACACCCTGCCCTCCGTACACGGTGGCCACGGCGAGGGGGGAGGACTGGTCGCCCTTGTTGATCATTTGCTAGCCGCACTGACTCGCGACTCACCGAGCTCCTGGAGTCTGCTTGGAGGCATTGAAACGCTAGGCAGCAATCTTCACCCTCTTCTGCTGCATTTTCCGATCGCCTTTGTCTTCGGTTTTATTTTCACCGAAGTTTACGGTCTGTTTTTCAAAAAAACCGGCGTAAGGCAATGGGCCAGTGGATTGTTATACCTTGGTGGTATCGGAGCTGTTCTTACCGTGGTTTCCGGCTTGATCGCCGCAGAAACGGTTCCTCATGGTGCCCAAGTGCATGAAATCATGGAATGGCATCAACGCGCGGGCATCACCGTCGCTGTTTTAACGGTAGCCCTGGGTGTCTGGCGCCGTCTTGGCGGGATACCAAAATCCGCCATGGCGACGGCGCTCAGCATGGTTTTAACTCTGCTGATTGGAGTAGTGCTTTTCCTGGGGGCGGATATGGGCGGGATGATGGTTTACCAACATGGCGTGGGGGTGAAGAATTTGCAATCCACGGCTGAACATCAGCATCACCTTCACAACAGTGATTTGCCATCACCTTAAAGCGTCACCAATCCGTGAATTTTTGAAAGCCTTCTTCGGGCAACAGCTTTGAGCAACCGGGGGTACCCGGTCGATCAAAGCAGCTCAATACGTTACAACCACCCTCAGTGGATATGCATTTCCCGATTGTTGGCTTGATCGGTTCTTTGTAGAAGATATCTGTCACGGTCCCCACTCATGTGCGAACCATCATCTGTGAGATACAAAAGAGTGCTATCGTCCTTGATCGCCAAACGGCGCACGGGAGCCTCCTTGCTCGGCGTCAAAACCGCAATCCCCTCCTTCTCATCCCACTCATACTTACCCTTCTCGAAGGACTCCCTGTTTTGGGCCTTGGCAGGTTGTATAACCAGCAGGTAGCGGTTCTTGGCATTCAGTGACAGGGTCATTTTTATGCCATTGCAATCTTTCTCGTGACAGGGCAAGTACCCATAAAATACCCCTCTGAACTTTCCCGCCTCAGCCGTCGCGTGGGCGGAATGATCCATTGTCATTCCGTGCTGCTGCTCACGGGCCTTAAGCGCCTTTTCCTGGATCTCCTTGTCAGTTTCCGCCATTGCAACGCCAAACGAGGCAAGCAAGATGCCGGAACCAATAAGAACTAGCTTGTTTTTTATTTTTTTATTCAGTGATTTCATAGGGGAAAGTCTCTTCGAAGGACCAGAATTATGGGGGGGGGCACCTTGGGCAATAACCTCAATATCGGAAGTCAGACAAACGACTTTTCATTTGGTTTTGCCCATCCATCAGAAGATCAGCAATCCGACTGAACCATACAACTGGAGTTTGATGAGGGGGGTTCTTTTTCGCAATTTCTAAACCCGGAGCTATCAACCAGGGCGGCTGAGTGGGTGAACAACTTGCTTAACGCATAAATGACCACATCAGCGCGATGCTCAGCGCTTCATCATCTCGAAGAACTCCTGATTGGTCTTGGTGTCCTTGAGTTTGCCGATAAGGAATTCGCTAGCCGCCATTTCATCCATGGGCTGCAGAATCTTACGCAGAATCCAGCATTTCTGAAGCTCGTCGGGGGGAACAAGATATTCCTCTCGACGGGTACCCGAGCGGTTGATATTGATGGCCGGATAAATGCGCTTCTCGGCAATCTTGCGCTCGAGATGCAGCTCGTTGTTGCCGGTCCCCTTGAATTCCTCATAAATGACTTCGTCCATTCGCGACCCGGTGTCTACGAGTGCTGTCGCAATGATAGTCAGACTTCCACCCTCCTCGATATTTCGGGCAGCACCAAAGAAACGCTTTGGGCGTTCCAGCGCATTGGCATCAACACCACCAGTGAGAATCTTGCCGGAAGCCGGGACCACCGTGTTGTAGGCCCGTGCGAGACGCGTGATGGAGTCAAGCAAGATGACGACATCGCGCTTGTGTTCGACCAGCCGCTTGGCTTTTTCGATGATCATTTCTGCGACTTGAACATGCCGTGCGGGAGGTTCATCAAAGGTGCTGGAAACCACCTCCCCCTTAACGCTGCGCTGCATTTCCGTCACTTCCTCCGGACGTTCATCAATCAGCAAAACAATGAGGTAACACTCCGGATAGTTTTCTGCAATGGAGTGCGCAATATTCTGCAGGATCATCGTCTTACCGGCTTTTGGCGGTGAGACAATCAGTCCACGCTGCCCTTTGCCGATTGGAGCAACCAAATCCATGATCCGAGCGGTCAGGTCTTCAGTCGTACCGTTACCCAGTTCCAACTGCAAGCGCGATTTTGGGAAAAGCGGAGTCAGGTTGGAGAAGAGGATTTTGTGCTTCGCGTTTTCCGGAGGCTCGTAATTGATCTGCTCCACTTTGAGCATGGCGAAATACCTTTCACCTTCCTTGGGCGGCCGAATCTTGCCAGAAATGGTATCGCCCGTCCGCAAACTGAATCGGCGAATTTGGCTGGGTGAGACGTAAATATCATCGGGGCCCGCCAGGAATGAACTATCCGCCGACCTCAGGAAGCCATAGCCATCCGAGAGTATCTCCAGCACACCATCGCCATAGATATCCTCGCCACCCTTCGACTGCTTCTTGAGGATGGAGAAGATCAGATCCTGCTTGCGAGTTCGCGCAACGCCTTCGATTTCGAGGGTTTCGGCAATTTCAATCAGTTCGGCAACGGGTTTGCGCTTGAGGTCGGTCAGATTCATGGATAGAGGTTGAGTATCAGAAAGAGAGATTAGGGTTGGTCCAATGCAATCCAGCTTTTGACTCGCCGGGGAGGCGAGCAGGGACAGTCTGCCAAGATCGGCTAAAGACTGAAAAGAATTGGGAGGGTAGAACTTTTGAGGTTATTTAAGTGAGGGCCCGACGCAGCATGGGCGTCAGGCCAAAAGACGCGGCCCTTCAGATGTTGGCATCAATGAATGCGGCCAGCTGTGACTTTGCCAGAGCACCCACTTTGGTTGCATGGACCTCGCCATCCTTGAACAGAATCAATGTAGGAATACCCCTGACGCCATATCGCTGGGGCGTACCTGGATTGTTGTCAATATTTACCTTGGCAACAGTAAGCTTGCTGGCATATTCAATGGCGATCTCCTCCAGGATGGGAGCAATCATCTTGCAGGGTCCACACCATTCAGCCCAAAAATCTACCAACACTGGATTTTCAGATTTCAGGACCTGCTCGTCGAAATCACTATCGTTTATCTGAAGAATATGTTCACTCACGTGCATCTCCGCTAAATCGGATGAGGAAGTTGGTGGAATCTTTGAATGCGGCCGGGAGCCGGCGGGGAAGATCTTGGGATTTGAGCACTGGTCTCAATCGCGTGGTCATTTGAGCTTAAAGAACGGCGAAATGCAAGCCCTTTTGGGAATCCATCCCGCACTGAAAGATCAGGCCTCACCCAAATACCCAGACGTCAGGACAAGAGGCGCACCATTTTGCATCCGAAACCGGCGCTGAAGAACCCCCACAACAAGACCTTCCTCTTACGCATCATCGGACAGGCACGATGCTGATGGCATTTTCAGGACTGCCGTCGACAATGCGGTCCGTGTACGTCAGGTACACCAGAACCCCCCTTTTTTCGTCGTAAAAACGTACTACTTGGGTCGTCTTGAAGACAGCGGATGCCCTCGCGCTGAAAACCTCCTCACTATCTTTGAGTTTCCTGACAGCGACCGCATCAATCGGACCAATCTGTCGACAGGCCAAGGAGGCCTTCGCGGCATTTTCGGCGAGACCAACCATTCCCTTGAGCCCGCCTGTTTCAGCCCGCGAGATATAACAGGTGACTCCCGCGACATCGGGATCATCAAAAGCCTCAACCACGATCTTGTCGCTGGGTCCCAGCCACTTGAAGCGATAGTTCACTGAGCCAATTTGATCGGCAAAACTTGCTTGACTGGCAACCAGAAGCAGCCATATGGACGGAAGGCTTAACTTGCGCATTGATAACTCAGCTGAGGTTGGATGGTCCCTTTGGAAAGGGGGTTACAGGAGAAGAAAAAACCTAACATCAGACGCCCAGCACCAGAATTTCCTGGCCCACCTTGAGCGGGGCCTTGGGCGGCAACCCGTTCCATTCGGAAAGCTTGATCTCTGGCACACCATGACGTTTAGCCAGTACAGACAAAGTATCACCCTTCTGGACCACCACCTTACGCGGAGCATAAACCTTGGCACCCGGCATGTTTGCAGCCATCAGAATTTCAGCTTTTT
Source organism: Methylococcus sp. UBA6136 (assembly GCA_002423305.1). Lineage (GTDB taxonomy): Bacteria > Pseudomonadota > Gammaproteobacteria > Methylococcales > Methylococcaceae > UBA6136. Next base: position 9,745 of record DIVI01000093.1, read on the forward strand.
CCAGCGGCAGAAGGAAATTATGCGGTTGCTCGGGCGGATCAACGTCCGGCTTGAAGGCAGGGTTCAATTTATAAAAGTCGTCGGGGGCGATACCCGATGAGGCAATGAGATCAGCAATTCTGATCTCGGGCTTGGTCTCGACGCGAGCCAATGTATTGCGGGAAGTCGTCTTGTGCGGCTTGAATCCCAGGCCTGCGGGGTCGGCGACCACCTTGGAAAGCGCAAGAATCTTGACCACATAATTCTGCGTTTCCTGAGGCAATGACAGTTCCCAGAAGGTCCCGCCGCCTCCGGCCATTCGATTGGCCTGAATAGCCCGCTGGACCGCCCCCTCCCCCGCGTTGTAGGCAGCGAAAGCCAACAACCAGTCGCCATTAAATAGCGAGCTGAGCCGCTTGAGGTATTTGAGGGCTGCCTGCGTTGCCGAGTGAGTGTCATAACGCCCGTCATAGGTCTCGCTGAACTGCAAGCCGTATTGCTGGCCCGTGGCCGGAATGAACTGCCACAAACCTGCGGCCTGCTTGTTCGATAATGCGGTCGTCTGAAAGGCGCTCTCAACCATGGGCACCAGTATCAGATCAGCGGGCAATCCCTGACGCTTGATTTCTCCCAGCAAATACTGGAGATACGGCTCAGCCCGGGTCATCAGAAAGTCCACCATGCCGGGGCGTTGCCTCAAACTCTCCAAATGTGCGGCCAACCGCTCATGTTGAGTGCCAGCTAGGACTAGACCATCGCGAACCGTTTCCCAAGGATCTGCTCGTCGGACGAGCCTTCCCCTCGTCGTCCCAGGATCCGGGGGTCCTACTGGCAATTTGTTAGCCAGCGAACATTTGTCATCATTCGCATCTGGGCGAAGTTTTTCCTTCCTTCGCAGCTTTTTTTTGCCGCTTAACTCCGCACAAGCTGAAGACGTGTCGGCTTGTGCAACTTGAGCGGTTACGCTTGACTGACCCCGCGAGGGAGCCTTCAACTTGATCGAGCCGGCCACTTTCCATCGGGAAGCAGGATTATTGATGCGACCCTCATCAGGCATACTGCTCGCATCGTCCACAATCCATGCTTGGGCCCGCTTTTTTTGCATTTGACGAGCCACCGCACGCTCAATCAAGGCCGAAGAAGCCAGGGGATCATTGATTACGACAACTGGATCAGCAGGCTTGATTGTTGCAGCCTTGTTAGCCGGGGCTCCAAGGCTGATTCCTGGACTCCGGCTCGATGCCGAGACCGGGCTCTGAATCGGTGATTGTTTGGTAGCCCCCTGATGTGGCGACTGTGCGCATCCGCATAGAAAAAAAAGAGCCGTCAGGGCAAAGGTCCCCGCGATATACACGTGGAGGCGCGCGAAGATCGTTGGCGAAGAGTTAGTGCGGTGAGCCCGATCATAAGTAAATGGCCGACTCTCAACCTGACCTATGCAACTCTCGATCATGCGGGATTGGGGCAATGAATGAGGCTGATCAAAAACGAATGATTCGTTTCTCTCATACGCAAAACGCCGGGCAAGCCCGGCGTTTAAACTTGAGAAGATTGAGCAGAACGCTTATTTCTTGCCGGCCTTGAGGTAGGCGATCAGAGCGTCGACTGCTTGATCCTGGGTCAGGCCTGCACTTTTGACAGGACCCAGTGCCATGATCTGATCCATGGCTTTGGGCATCGCGTTGCGGCCTTCAACCAGAACTTTGGTCAACTCTTCCTTGCTCAGCTTGTTCACGCTCTCAAAGAGATTGGGATTAGGCTGAACATCATGGCAAGTGCCACAACCGCGACCAAAGGCACGGGTGTAAATCTTCTCACCGATCTCTACACTGGGCTCCTCAGCTACCGAGGCACCGGCGAAAATCATGCCGGCGATGAGCAACAGACCTTTCAAAGGCTTTTGATTCTTCATGGTTTTTCCATCTCTTTTAGAAGGACAAAGTACTCAGCGTCCGTCCTCATTGGATAAAAACCCTAGCCGGGTCCCGGACGTGTTGAATTATTTCAGACTAACACCACAGGAACAAGGGGAAAGGATCGCCAGCTCCTTGCAACGAATCCAGATCCACCGACATCCATCCCGGCAGACAACAGGCGGCAGAACATAAGGTGGGATCATTGTGGGCATGGGTATGGAACGTAACTCGGCAATCAGGTATCCTGTCCCCCTGATTTGCATCTGACGCACCCAGACAGGTTTGTCAGCTCGCAAATCGATCGAGTCTTGGTTCATCCGAGCTTGCGACTCTCGCCCCAGTGATAGTTCGAACCGAGTTCGTGGATTTATCGGGCAACCCTGCGATAGATCAAGCTGTTAATAACGGAAGTGTGGCCGAGTGGTTTAAGGCACTGGTCTTGAAAACCAGCGAGGGTTTATCCCCTCCGTGAGTTCGAATCTCACCGCTTCCGCCATTAATTCTGAATGGCCGATCTTGCATCCAGATGCCGGCTTTTCGACATTGGCGCCGGACCCTCCCGGCAATCGATGTTCCGAAATAGGTCCAACCAGACCCGAACCCTCTGCACCGATTGGTGGTGACCGTAAGGACTGAACACGGATCAAGTGCAGGCAATGAAAAATGAACTCTTCATCCCCGACAGCGACCCCACGATAGCGGGTTATCCGTTGTCCTGGTGGAAGAAGCACCACGAACTGCCTCTTCACATCTTTTACGAGCCGATCATCCGGCAGAATCTCCGGGCCTTCAAATGCATCTTTGAACGGCTATATCCAAAAGGCCAGGTTTGTTTTGCGGCCAAAGCCTGTACGCACAAGCCCGTTCTCAAGATTGCCCATCAGGAAGACTGTGGCGCTGATGTTGCCTCTTATAACGAGGCCCGCTGCGCGCTTGAAGCGGGTATTCCGGCCAGCAAGCTCGATCTAAACGGCAATTGCAAAGAGGATTTCCTGCTGCGCAAGGCCATTGATTTGGGCATGAATGTGATCGCCGACTGCATCGAGGAGATCGAGCAGATTGAAATCATTGCCAGAGAGCAGAAGAAGCGTGTTCGTGTTCTGCTGCGGATAAGCGGATATGACCTAGGGCAGGTGACTGATGATAGCGTCTTCACCGCCGGCCTCTGGACCAAGTTTGGCACCCCTCTGGGTGTCGTGCCTGATTTCATAAACACTCTCGACCGTTTCACACATGTCCAAGTGGTGGGCTTCCACACCCACATCGGATCGCAAATCACCAAGGTCGAACCCTACCTTTCCGTCATCGCCCAACTCATTACTCTGGGCCATTTGCTAAACCAGGCCGGCGGGCGTTGTGAAGTCATCAATATCGGCGGTGGTTTTCCGGTCCGCTATGTGGACAAATCGACGTGGCATGACACCACCACTCGAATCGGGGAGGGTTATGCGGCGTTCCGTCGAGGCGATTTAAGCAAGAGCTTCGTCTGGCATGATGGCCCTGCCGGGTTTGGCAGCGACGATGATTTCCATGTGCACCTGGATCATTGGTCAGGCGAGCGGTTTTATTCCGAGCATCCTAAGGAAAAAATGCTTGAAGCCCTCCTGCTGGGCGAAATCACCTTGGACGGAAAAAAAATTATGACCGTAGAAGCTCTACGACAACTCGGCGAACCCACCCTGACCATCGAGCCGGGCAGAAGCATCATGGAAGATAGTGGCGTCACTCTGGCCCGCGTCGGAATCGTGAAGACCGTCGCCCACCATCACAATTTGGTCTGCCTGGAAATGGGAATCACCAGCCATGGCGAATCTCTCATAGAAAAACCAGTCAAGCGCTGGGAAATAGCCAATGAAAACACCACCCGGGCAGCCAAGCCCTTCGAAGCATTCATTGGCGGCAACCTTTGCTTTTCGGGCGACATGATTTCCAAGTACAAGGTGCTCCTGCAACGCCCACCCAAACGGGGAGATATCATCCTGATCCACCATACCGGAGCCTACACATCCTCCCTGTTCGCCTCGGCCAGCAACTCCTATCCGCGACCCGCTCGAATTCTGGCAACCGGCGAGGGCGGCATCGAATTGCTAAAAAAAAGGGACAGCTACCACGACATTGTCGAATAAGCCGGCGATATGAAAAAATTAGGTATTGCGCGCGGTTGGCGCGCCGGACATACGACAAATCGATGCAAACCAACGCATCTGAGCCCGTGTAGGGACCTGCATCCTCGCACTCTTGAACCTGCAAGAGAATCCAAGTCCAAGCCATGAAAATAATTCGCTACATAGACACCCACGGTCAGACCGAATTTGCTGCCTTGCAACCCGATGGCTCATCATTGGCCATCGAAGGCGACCTCTTTGGCGGCTTTCAGGTTACTGATCAGCCGGTGAAAATCGCCAAGCAACTGGCCCCGATTCAACCGACAGCCATTATCGGTATCGGCCTGAATTACCGGTTTCATGCGGAGGAAACGAAGTCAGCAATCCCGCCGCACCCTATCGTTTTCATGAAATTGCCTAATGCCATCCAGCATCCAGGCGATCCCATCATCCTGCCCAGACACCTCCGAAGTGACAAGGTTGATTATGAATGCGAGCTGGCCGTCGTCATCGGCAAGCCGGCAAAAAACGTCAGTCGCGAGAACGCCCTGGATTACGTGTTGGGATATACCGGCGCCAACGATGTCAGCGCCCGAGACTGGCAAAAATCAGGCGGTGGTGGCCAGTGGTGCCGCGGCAAAACTTTCGATACGTTCTGCCCACTGGGCCCCATCTTGGTCACACGTGATGAAATACCAAATCCCAACAATCTCTCCATCAAGACGTTACTGAATGATCAAGTGATGCAGGACTGGACGACCAAGGACATGATTTTCGACGTCCCCACCCTGATCGAATTTCTCAGCGGCAGCACAACCCTCATGCCGGGGACGGTCATTCTGACCGGCACACCCCATGGCGTTGGCATGGCAAGAAATCCTCGTGTCTGGTTGCAGGAGGGTGACACGGTCAGTGTCGAAATTGAGGCTATCGGTTCGCTGACAAATCCGGTGATCGCTGAGCCAGTCTGACGGCTGCGAGATGTGTGATCCCCTGAGCCGAGGGCACTATCGTCTGTTATGAGTCCCGATGAAACCAGGACATTTTTTTGGCCTGACACTGACAAAACCGGCAGGAACCATCCATGAAAACCGTTTTCGACTTTAGCGCCGTCACTCTCGACGGGAGCGAACTGCCACTGGCCACGTTTCGCGGTCAGGTCCTGTTGATTGTTAACGTCGCCTCAAAGTGCGGCTTTACCCCGCAGTATGCAGGTCTTGAGACCCTTTACCGCAAATACGCCGACAACGGCTTCGCCGTACTCGGCTTTCCATGTGACCAATTCGGTCATCAGGAACCAGGCAACGAGGCAGAAATCAAACAGTTCTGCTCGCTCAAGTACGACATCTCCTTTCCCTTGTTTGCCAAAATTGAGGTTAACGGCGGCAACGCGCATCCGCTGTACCAATACCTTAAATCCGCAGCAAAAGGGCTGCTCGGCTCCGAAGCAATAAAATGGAATTTCACAAAGTTTCTTGTGGACAGGAACGGGATGGTTTTACGCCGGTACGCGCCGACCGACACACCGGAGAAAATAGAGCAGGACCTCAACAAAGTGCTTGCGTCACCGAGACCGAACCAGCCTTAGCACCAAAGCCCAGGCATTCTGAGTGCCTACCCATCAATAAATTACAGAAAAAAACCGGCGGTCCATGAGGGCCCCGCCGGTACAAGTGCTCAAGTCCTGAAGCTAGATCTGGTCGATGACCGTGACACAGAGATTGGTTGGATTTTTTTGGGCATCAAGAATCGGCTGGATGGTAAAGCTCACCACACTTTCCACGCCTGCGTCACCCAGATTGGACGCGGGTACTTTTTCCACTTCGACCTTGTTGCCCTTGATGGACCAGACATAGTTGGCGTCGAATGCCGAGTTTTTAGCAGAGCCCTCCAGATCAACCTCGAAATTCGCACCAGCAAATGCAGAGCCGGGCGCTTTCAAATCGAGCACATGCGTGTGAAAACCGCTGGGTGCCTGTTCGTGACGGCTGTCATCAATCGGCAGATGAGTAGTCAGAACCAGAACATTATTGGTGCCGTCCGTAAGTGCACCAAAACTAAATGCGCCAGACTTGCCATCGATCGGTATGGCTACATTGGTTTCAACTTCCAGCCCTTCCCATTCAGCTTCGGCTGATTTGATTTTCAGATGATCCGTGCCGGCCGCAATGGCACTGGAACCAGAGATACCTAGCACGGTCATGCAGATCAAGATCAATGACTGTTTTTTCATCGTTATCACGCCTCCCACACGTGGTCGATTCAAATGCGTGGAGCACTCCCCCATACCGCCATTATGGTATCGATGCAAAATCTTTTCTAGTGGGATTATGAAAAACTTGCGGCCTTTGGTTGCACTCAGCCTGAACGCTCGGGATGAAGAGCATGGCCTCATGGATTGCTTGACTGCACGCCAAGGTTTATGCGGTCAAAACCAAGAGGGTCATTTTTCCCCGATCTGAAATAGAAATGCCGCACGCACTGTTGAAAGTACGCGCGGCGCAGATCTGAGAACCTTTGATTACTGGCAGGCTTCGCAGGTGGGATCGTCGATGGAGCAGAGCTTAGGTCCGGCTTCAACGCGAATATCCGACGAAGCCACGATCATCGATTCAAGAGACAGAGCAGCACCGGATTCATTCTTTACCGCGTTGAGCTTGCCGTCGAAGGCCGTGCTCTTTTCCACGTGGGTCGCGCCCATGGTACGCAGATAGTAGGTGGTCTTGAGGCCTCTTATCCAGGCAAACTTGTAGAGCGTATCCAGTTTCTTGCCGGAAGGCTCGGCCAGATAGAGGTTCAATGACTGCGCCTGATCGATCCATTTCTGCCGACGCGACGCGGCCTCGATCAGCCAGCGTGCGTCCAATTCAAAGGCAGTGGCGTACATTTGCTTGATCGACTCCGGCACCCGCTCGATTTTCTGCAGGCTACCGTCGTAATACTTGAGGTCGTTGATCATGACCGCATCCCAAAGCTCGTACTTTTTCAACTCGGCAACCAGGTAGGGATTAACCACCGTGAATTCGCCCGACAGGTTCGATTTGACGAACAGATTCTGGTAGGTCGGTTCAATGGACTGCGACACACCGCAAATATTAGAAATCGTCGCGGTGGGCGCAATGGCCATCGTATTACTGTTGCGCATGCCGACCTGCTTGACCCGTTCGCGCAGGCTATCCCAATCCAGGGTAAGGGAACAATCCTGCTGCAGGTAACCGCCACGCTCCTGTTCGACCATAGTCACCGAGTCGATTGGCAGAATGCCCCGACTCCACAATGACCCTTCATAGGTCGCATAAACACCCCGCTCCTCGGCAAGATCCGTGGAGGCGGTGATAGCGTAATAGCTCACCACCTCCATGCTCTGGTCGGCAAACGCAACCGCCGCCTCGGACGCATAGGGGATGCCCAACTTATAGAGCGCATCCTGAAAGCCCATGATGCCCATGCCCACTGGCCGGTGCTGGAGATTGGAACGACGCGCCTGCGGGACGCTGTAGTAGTTGATGTCGATGACATTGTCGAGCATGCGCATCGCCGTGGTGATGGTGCGCTGCAACTTGTCGGCATCCAGTGCACCGTCCCCGGAGATATGCGCCGCGAGATTGACCGAACCCAAGTTGCAGACGGCAATCTCGTTGTCGTTTGTGTGCAGTGTGATCTCGGTACAGAGGTTGGAACTGTGCACCATCCCGGCATGACGGTTGGTGTAGCGGATATTGCACGGATCCTTGAAGGTGATCCAGGGATGACCGGTCTCGAACAACATCGACAGCATCTTGCGCCACAACTGATTGGCAGGAAGACGCTTGAAGAGACTAATTTCTCCACGATCCGCCTTCGCCTCATATTCCAGATACCGCTTTTCAAACTCCGCGCCCGTCAAATCGTGCAGGTCCGGCGTATCGCTTGGGCTGAATAGTGTCCAGTCCTGCTCCTCGGCCACCCGCTTCATGAAGAGGTCGGGTACCCAGTTGGCGGTGTTCATGTCATGGGTGCGGCGGCGGTCGTCGCCAGTATTCTTGCGCAGTTCCAGGAACTCCTCGATATCGATGTGCCAGGTTTCCAGATAGGCGCAGACTGCGCCCAGCCGCTTGCCGCCCTGATTGACCGCCACGGCAGTGTCGTTGGCAACTTTGAGGAACGGCACCACCCCCTGAGACTTGCCGTTGGTGCCCTTGATATGGGCGCCGAGACCCCTGACGCGCGTCCAGTCGTTGCCTAGTCCGCCAGCGTATTTGGAGAGCAGCGCGTTATCCTTGATCGCGCCATAGATACCGTCCAGCTCATCTGGCACCGTGGTGAGATAGCAGGAGGACAGCTGCGGGCGAAGGGTGCCCGAGTTGAAGAGTGTGGGGGTGGAACTCATGAAGTCGAACGAAGACAGCAGGTTATAGAATTCGATCGCTCTGCCCTCGCGGTCTATTTCATTCATGGCGAGACCCATGGCAACGCGCATGAAGAAAGCCTGCGGCAATTCGAATCGAACGCCATTGCTGTGTATGAAGTAACGGTCATACAGTGTTTGCAGACCCAGATAATTGAAGTTGAGGTCACGATCCGGTCGTAGCGCCGAGCCGAGCCGCTTCAGGTCGAAGCGGGTCAGCTCTGCAGAGAGAAGCTCAAGTTCCGCACCACGCTTGACGAAATCCGCGAAATATTCGACATAAAGATCCTGCATTTCCGCCTGGGTCGCTTCCTTGCGGCCATGCCCCAGGAAACCGAGCGCCTCGCTGCGCATGCTGTCCAGCAGAAGCCGCGCGGTGACAAACGAGTAGTTAGGTTCCTGCTCGATCCGTGTCCGCGCCGCCATGAGCAAGGCCGGAGCGACATCCTTCTCGGGTACTCCGTCGAACAGGTTGCGACGAGTTTCCTCCAGTATCCAGGCGCCATCCGTGTCCGACAAACCACGGCAGGCCTCATCGACGATTTTCTGCAGCCGCTTTAAATCGAGCGATTTCAGCGTGCCATCGTCAAGAGTGACCTTGATACCGTGATCGGTCGTTTGCTTTTGCGGCTGGCTGGCCGTCTTCTCGGCACGAAGACGAGCCCGCTCTGCGCGATACAACACGTAGGAGCGCGCGACCTTGTGGTGCTCGCCCCGCATCAGAGCTAGTTCAACCTGGTCTTGAACATCTTCAATATGAATGGTGCCACCGGACGGCATACGCCTGAATAACGCCTTGACGACCTGATCGGTCAGCTCCTCCACCACCTCATGGATACGCCGACTGGCCGCCGCCGCGCTGCCTTCAACCGCCAGAAAAGCCTTGGTGATGGCTACGTTGATCTTGCTCGCATCGAAACCGTTTACCTTGCCATTGCGGCGTATCACGCGCATTTCACCCGGCAGATTCACCCGCAACTCAACTTCAGCTACAGGGACATCAAACGGTGGCAAGGGGGACTTCGGGGCTTGGGTAAGGGATTCGGATTCCATCAGCGGGGACCTCGGGGAGACTGGGGTTCAATAAAACGAGCAGCACTATAGAATGTGGTTAAAGGCACCGTCAAGCACAACATAGTGTGTTAACTGCTTTTCAAGGAGGACATCCTGAAGGCCTTGACAGGACAGAATCCGCGACCATCACAAGGCTTCGACGCCACTTGAGGTACCATGTCGCGCGCCCACTGACACGCTCATTCAGGCCCGACAAGAACAACTAAAACACAAGGGGAAACCTTAAGGCCATGCAAAACATTCTGGAATGGATCAGCGACTGGACCAGGCGGCTTCTGCCCAATCCGCAGGCAGTGTCCTTTGCGATTTTTCTGATTGTTATCTTTTTGCTGGTCATCAGCCTGGGTCAGATGCTGATGCCTGTCTTTGCCGCCGGTGTCATTGCCTATCTCCTGGACAGCATTGTGATGGTGGGCGTCAGAAAGCGAATACCCCGGGTGTTTGCCGTGGTCGTGGTTTACCTGTTCTTCCTCGCCTCACTGGCTTTCATGTTGCTCGCCCTGCTCCCGTCGCTGTATCAGCAAACCATGCAACTGGTTCAACAACTGCCTGGCTGGGTGACGCGCGGACAAATACTTGTACTGGAATTACCGGCAAAGTATCCGGATTTCATTACAGAAGATCAGCTACTGGAGGTCATGGCGACGATTCGTCGCGAACTGTTGACCTGGGGCCAATCCATGCTGACCTATTCCTACTCCTCTCTGGTCAGCATCATCACGTTGATCGTCTATCTGATTCTGGTTCCCTTGCTGGTCTTTTTCTTCCTGAAGGACAAGGACCGCATTCTGGGCTGGCTCGACCAATACCTGCCGACAGATCGCTACCTCTCACACAAGGTCTGGGGCGAAGTGGATATGCAGATTGGCAACTATGTGAGGGGAAAGTTTTTCGAGGTACTGGCCTTGTTCATCGCCAGCTTTGTCGTCTTCTGGTGGATGGGGCTCAACTACGCTTTGTTGTTGGCCGTGCTGATGGGACTTTCAGTCATCGTTCCCTACGTTGGCGCGACACTGGTGACTTTTCCGGTCGTGATCGTGGCCTTTTTTGAATGGGGCATCAGCGACCAATTCGGTTATCTGATCCTCGCCTACTCAATCATTCAGGCCGTGGACGCGGTGGTCCTGATCCCACTGTTGTTTTCCGAGGTGGTCAATCTTCATCCTGTGGCCATCATCGTCGCCATTCTGTTTTTCGGCGGCTTATGGGGGTTCTGGGGCGTATTCTTCGCCATCCCGCTGGCGACGCTGGTGAAAGCCGTGCTGAACGCCTGGCCCCGACAGAACAGCAAATCACTGGAGGGACCGGGTTTGCCGATTGGACTGTCGGATCTATCGGAAACTGATTGAGCGGAAATCTTCGGAAGATTACTAGTATTGGGTCTATGACACCATAGATTTCCGACCACGGCCGACCAGGTAAACCTCAGAGCTTCGATCCCGCGAAGCCTTGGGTTTACGAACCGCAACCTTGGCGAAGAGGCCTCTTGCCGATTTGACGTAGCCGTCGACATCAGGGCCTTGGAACAGCTTCGTCACATAATCACCCCCGGGCTTGAGAATCTCGCGCGCCGTTTCCAAGGCCAGCTCGGCGAGGTGCATCCCCCGTGCCTGATCGACAATCCGGTTGCCGCTCATATTGGGCGCCATGTCTGAAAGCACCAGATCCACGGGTCGACCTTCCAGCACATCCATCAGCTGGGCCAGGATCAAATCGTCCCGAAAATCACCCTGAATGAAAGTGACGTGAGGCAAGTCTTCCACCGGCAGAAGATCAAGGGCTATAATCGCCCCCTTTTTTCCGATCCGCTGGGCCGCGAACTGGGACCATCCGCCAGGTGCCGCCCCCAGATCAACGACAACCATACCGGGTTTAAGCAGCCCCTCCCGCTCGTCCAGTTCCTTTAGCTTGAATACCGCACGCGAGCGATAGCCCAGAGCTTGCGCCTGCTTGACGTATTCATCCGCAAAATGCTCGGACAACCAGCGGCCACTGCTTCGACTACGCGCCATAATTCACGCCAAACGACAAAACGAAGGAAAGAAAAACCGAGTGAAACCCGAATTGAGGAAATTCATGCGGGCTAAGGCCCACTTACTGAAACCGGTTGTTATTACCGGTCAGAATGGCGTCACGCCTGCCGTATTGAACGAGATCGATCTGGCCCTGGAACATCATGAACTGATCAAGGTTCGGGTTAACGCGGCTGATCGGGAAGATCGCAAAACCATGATTCAGCAAATTTGTACTGACTCATCAGCCGAGTTGATTCAGGCCATCGGCCATGTCGTCACCCTCTATCGGAAAACGCCGAAAAAACACTGACAAGCGGCGGCTTTTCGCCGCCCACAAAGCCACAGGGGTCAGATATACCTGACCTCGCAGATATCGAACTCCCGCACGCCACCCGGCGTATGAACTGTCGCAACATCCCCCTCGCGCTTGCCGATAAGCGCCCGGGCGATCGGCGAGGTAATCGAAATCATCCCTTTCTTGATGTTAGCTTCATCTTCCCCAACGATCTGGTAAGTCAACTCATCGCCTGTTTCCGCATCTGCCAAATCAACCGTGGCGCCAAACACCACCTTGCCATGCGCGTTGACCTGGGTCACATCGATAACCTGGCAATTGGACAACTTGCTTTCGATTTCCTTGATGCGACCCTCGGTGAAACTCTGCTGTTCACGGGCCGCATGATATTCGGCGTTTTCCTTCAAATCTCCATGCGCCCGTGCCTCGGCAATGGCTTCGGTGATCTTGGGACGAACCACGGATTTGAGGTGGGCTAATTCCTCGCGCAGCTTTTCTGCACCGCGGGCCGTAAGGGGTACTTTTTGCATCGCTTTTGCCTGTCCGAACTTGTCTTGTGAAGGATCAGTTAAGAGTTTTGTGCAAATCCTGCAGGGAATTGACGTCACCCGCCGCCATCTCGCCCAGTGCCGCACACGTCGCCAAGGCCCCTGAAATGGTCGTGGTATAGGTCACCTGATCCTGCAGGGCCTGTCGACGAATGGTGAACGAGTCGGATATCGCCTTCTTGCCCTCGGTGGTATTGATGATGAATTGCAACTCACCATTCTTGATCATATCCACCACATGAGGGCGACCCTCATAGACCTTATTGACGATACTGCAATGAATACCAGCATCCTCCAGCGATTTGGCCGTACCACGGGTCGCCACCAATTTGAAACCCTTAGTGAGCAAGTCCCTCGCAATGGGTATGACCTTGACCCGATCACTTGGGCGAATGCTTATGAACACGTTGCCACTCTGCGGCAACCGAACACTGGCCGCTCGCTGGGCCTTAGCATAGGCTTCACCAAATGTTTTACCCACGCCCATCACCTCGCCGGTGGACTTCATTTCAGGTCCCAACAATGGATCAACGCCAGGGAACTTGATAAAGGGAAACACCGCCTCTTTCACCGAATAGTAGCTAGGAATCCGCTCCCGGGTGACACCCTGCTGCGGTAATGTCATACCTACCATGCAGCGGGCTGCGATTTTTGCCAGCGGATATCCGGTCGCCTTCGAGACGAAGGGCGCTGTTCGAGAGGCGCGGGGATTGACCTCCAGTATGTAGATATCGTCGCCTTTTATTGCGAACTGGGTATTCATAAGCCCGACTACGCCCAAGGATTCCGCCAGCACTCGGACCTGCTCGCGAATCCTGTCCTGCAGTTCGGAACTCAGATCATAGGGCGGTATGGAGCAGGCTGAATCACCGGAATGGACTCCCGCTTGTTCTATATGCTGCATCAAACCGCCAATCAGAACCTGTTGTCCGTCGCAAATGGCGTCCACATCCATTTCGATGGCATCGTCTAGGAAACGATCCAGCAATACGGGTGACTCGTTGGAGACACTGACCGCCTCGCGCATGTACCGTTTGAGATCTTCGTCGTTGAATACGATTTCCATGGCACGCCCACCCAAGACATAGGAGGGACGAACCACGAGCGGATACCCAATTTCATTGGCGCATTGAATAGCTTCTTCGGGCGAGCGGGCCGTCCGATTCGGCGGCTGCCTCAGACCCAGCTTGTCGACCAGTTTCTGGAATCGCTCGCGATCCTCGGCGAGATCGATGGAATCCGGCGTGGTCCCGATAATGGGCGCATTGGCGGCTTCCAGGGCTCTGGCCAGTTTCAGCGGGGTTTGACCACCATACTGGACAATGACACCGTATGGCTGCTCAAGGTGAATAATTTCGAGCACATCCTCCAACGTCAATGGCTCGAAATAGAGCCGGTCGGAGGTGTCAAAATCGGTGGACACGGTCTCCGGATTACAGTTGATCATGATGGTTTCATAACCATCCTCGCGCAATGCCATCGCGGCATGCACGCAGCAGTAATCAAACTCGATCCCTTGGCCGATCCGATTTGGCCCACCGCCCAGCACGATAATTTTTTGCCGATCGCTGGGCGCCGCTTCACATTCCTCTTCGTAGGTCGAATAGAGATACGCCGTGGCCGTGGCAAATTCAGCGGCACAGGAATCAATCCGCTTGTAGACCGGGCGGACACCCAATTTATGGCGCGCCGCCCGAACCTGAAATTCCTGGCTACCCAGCAGCCGTGCCAAACGCGAATCGGAAAAGCCCTTGCGCTTGAGGGCGTACAACTCGTCCGCCTGCAAATTTCCCAGGACCCGCCCACTCAAGTTGGATTCTTCCGCGACCAGATCTTCCATCTGGGCCAGGAACCATGGATCGATCATGCAATGCTGGTGAATCTCGTCCAAAGACCAGCCCAGACGGAAAGCATCGGCCACATAGAAAATCCGCTCAGATCCTGGCTGACGAAGCTCGCGTGCCAACCTGTCGGCTGCATCGTCGGCAGACAGATCGAGTTTCTCACTCAGTCCGTCCACACCAATTTCCAGACTCCTCAAGGCCTTTTGCAGTGACTCCTGGAAGGTACGGCCGATAGCCATGGCCTCACCGACGGACTTCATCTGAGTCGTCAAGCGATCATCGGCCTGAGGGAATTTCTCGAAGGTGAAGCGCGGGATTTTCGTCACCACGTAATCGATGGTCGGCTCGAAAGAGGCCGGTGTCGCGCCACCCGTTATCTCATTGCGCAATTCGTCCAGGGTATAGCCCACGGCCAGCTTGGCAGCCACCTTGGCAATAGGAAACCCGGTTGCCTTGGATGCCAGCGCCGAAGAGCGACTCACTCGCGGATTCATTTCGATCACGATCATTCGGCCATCGACCGGACTGATGGCGAACTGCACATTGGAACCGCCCGTATCCACGCCGATCTCACGCAATACGGCGATCGAGGCGTCACGCATCAATTGGTATTCCTTGTCGGTCAGCGTCTGCGCTGGCGCGACGGTGATGGAATCACCGGTATGCACGCCCATGGGATCGAAGTTTTCGATGGAGCAGATAATGATGCAGTTGTCCTTGTGGTCGCGGACCACCTCCATTTCATATTCCTTCCAACCCAGAACTGACTCCTCAATCAGCAGTTCATGGGTCGGCGAGAGCTCAAGGCCTCGCTCGCAAATCTCGGTGAATTCCTGGCGGTTGTAGGCAATGCCACCGCCACTCCCGCCCAGCGTGAAGGACGGTCGAATGATGGCGGGATAACCGGTTTCTTCCAGACAGGCCAATGCTTCTTCCAGCGTGTGCGCCACATTGGACCGCGCTGAATTCAGGCCAATCCTGGTCATGGCCTGCTTGAATTTTTCGCGATCCTCCGCCTTGTCGATCGCCTCTTTTGAAGCGCCAATCATCTGAACGCCAAACTTCTCCAGAATCCCATGCTTATCCAGATCGAGCGCGCAGTTCAGGGCAGTCTGACCGCCCATGGTGGGCAACAGGGCATCCGGCCGTTCCTTTTCGATGATACGCGCGACCGTCTGCCAGTCGATGGGTTCGATATAGGTTGCGTCGGCCATCTCCGGATCGGTCATGATGGTGGCCGGATTGGAGTTCACCAAAATCACGCGATACCCTTCCTCACGCAGAGCCTTGCAGGCTTGTGCGCCGGAATAATCGAACTCGCAGGCCTGCCCGATCACGATCGGACCGGCACCAAGCAGGAGGATGGACTGGATATCAGTTCTCTTTGGCATGAGGCGGGGGTGTCGTCAGTGGCGAACGGATTGCATCTGATCGATGAAACGATCAAACAGAGGCTTTAGATCATGAGGCCCAGGACTTGCCTCCGGGTGCCCCTGGAAGCTGAATGCAGGACGATCGATCAACTCAATCCCTTGCAGGCTGCCATCGAACAGCGAGCGGTAAGTGGGTCGGACATGGGCCGGCAAAGTCTGCTCGTCAACAGCAAAACCATGATTCTGACTGGTAATCAGAACCCGTCCGGAGTCCAGTTCCTGCACGGGATGGTTGGCGCCATGATGACCGAATTTCATCTTCACCGTCCGCGCCCCTGCGGCCAAGCCCAGCAACTGATGCCCCAGACAAATGCCAAAAACCGGAATACGTCGCTCCAGAAACACCTTGATGGCTGAAATTGCATAGTCGCAGGGCTCGGGGTCGCCAGGACCATTCGACAGGAATATGCCATCCGGATTGAGAGCCAGCACTGCTTCCGCAGGCGTCGTCGCAGGGACCACCGTCAAGCGGCAACCGCGATCGGCCAGCAACCGGAGAATATTGCGTTTGACGCCGAAGTCGTAGGCAACCACGTGAAAATTTGATTGTTTGGGGGTCGTATAACCCCGACCAAGCTGCCACGAACCTTCGGTCCATGGGTAGGTCGCCGAGGCCGTCACCTCTTTCGCCAGATCCATACCCTGCAAGCCAGGGAAAGCACGGGCAGCGGCCAGGGCATCGCTGTCATTCACCAAAGCTCCCGCCATCAAACAGCCACGCTGGGCGCCCTGATCACGCAAAATCCGGGTGAGTTTACGCGTGTCGATTCCCGCAATACCGATGACGTTATTCGCCTTAAGGTAATCGGACAGGCTCCTGCTGGCCCTCCAGTTGCTCAATCGGGCCGGAACATCACGGACGACCAACCCGCTGGCAAAAAGCCCACCCGATTCCACGTCTTCATCGTTGATGCCGACGTTGCCGATATGGGGGTAGGTCAAAGTGACAATCTGTCGGGCGTAGGAAGGATCACTGAGGATTTCCTGATAGCCGGTGATGGAGGTATTGAAAACGACTTCGCCCACCGAGCAGCCCTCGGCGCCTATAGCCACACCCCGGAATAGCGTTCCATCTTCCAGGGCCAGTAATGCTTGGGTATTCAATAGAGTCCACCTTAAACATGCAAAACGGGATGAACCGTCAGGTTCGCCCCGTTCATGTCGATTCGCGTAAGTCTTAAACTGCGTGGGATTTTATGAAAATCCTGCCCACCTGTCCATGAGAATACTGGGAAGCACCCGCGACATCACTGGCCACATACTCATTTCACGCCACCTACCTCGGGATGGCGCAATTTCCCGACCAGAGCCAGCGGATCATTTGGGTCCACTCTCTTCATCAAGGGCTTGCGCCGATCCTGATCCGTCACCTGATAGATCAAACCCAACCAGTTGTTGAACACGGCCTTAGCCGTGTCGCGCCAGGTATTGTCAAGATGGGAAACCACCGATTGTTCCTCAAACTCCGGAAGCGGCAGACTCTCTCGCCTGGCCTGCCGGGCCTTTTGCCCATAACGATTCAGCCAATCTGAAAGATCAAGATTGAAATAGTGTTCCGGCAGCGGCGGGTAGTCTTCGCGTTCTCCCAGGTGGTATCGCATAACCTCCCGCTTGTATTCCTTAAAGAGACTGATTGTGTCGTATTCAGGGTGGCCCTGAAAGAAAACAACGCGCACCAGATCCTCGCTGACCGCAAGATGGACCCCCGCTTCACCACTTTCAACCAGCACACGCAGGCCGACACGCTCCATGTCTTCCCGAAAAATCTCGTTGAAGCGCGAGTGCGGAACATCAAAACGGGTATTGATCGTTGACACCAAAGGGTGAAGGGGTTCTACCACGCGGTGCGAATAAACACCCCAACGCTTGAATCCCAGATGTGTCCGCTCGATGCCATAGCCGTATTGGATGAGCGCATGCGTGGCCAGACAGGAACAAATTGTGGAAGTCACATTTTGACGCGCCCAATCGAAGACCTCAGTCAGAGGCTGCCAGAACGGCTCCTGCTGCAGATGAGCATGGGTCACATTGGCACCACTGATGATCAGGCCGTCCAGACCCTCATCACGAATCTTCTCGAAGGATTCATAGTAGCGATCAATATGCGCCTGCGCCTCGGCACTGCGAGATAAGCCGGAGATCGTGAAAGGATGCATATGAAATTGCACAATCGGATTGGCCGCACCGACCAATCGATAAAATTGACGCTCCGTCGCCTCCAGCGCCGCATCCGGCATCATATTCAGTAGGCCAATGTGCATTTCTCGAATATCCTGATGACGCGCACGCTCGACGCTGAGCACTTCCTGCCCTTCATCGCTTAGCCGCCTGAAAGTCGGAAGATCGGTAAGGGCAACCAAGGGCATTCAGTCTCTTCCCGTATGCGGTTCGATGATGGAATCAGGCCAGCGCATCACAGATCAGGTTAATAAAGTCGGCATCATTGCTCACAGCCCCCAAATCGCCGGCATCGACCGTATAGCCAAGCTCGCTGGCAATACTTTCGTACCTAGGGATGCGTGCGCGAAAAAGCTTGGGGAACACCCAAGCGACAAATTCATCCGGCGGAATCTGATCGACAGCGCCATAGCCTCTTTCGGCCATGAAGGCCGGCAACTGCTCATCAAGGAAAGCCTCCCGGTAATACAGTGGTTTGGGATGGCTTTTGGCGCGATTGATCAAGAGCTGATCAAGCTCGACAGAAGTGCGGATATAGATGATCAGCGTATGCTCTGCGAGAATTTTCAGGGTCTCGGGATCGTCGAGTTCGCAGACACTGCCACCGCCATCATTAATGAAGTTCTTGTAACCGTAGATCGCGTCCACCTTGCGGATGAACTCCGGAACGTCACGCATGGCATTGATTTCCGCCTGGCGGTGCAGGTCCTGCCGCCGCTTGAATTCATCGAGACTCAGGCCACCCTGCGCTGAATTACCCAGTTTGCCGAGAAAGCTGGAAACCGGCGTCAAATTATCGATGGTGATATTGCTGCGAATGTAGATCGAGTCCAACTGCAACAGCTCCCTGAGAAAAGGAACCTCCATCGCCTGCAGCTTGATGTTGTCCGAAATCGGCTCATCAAGGTACCGCGTACCGATTCGGTAGTCCCCGGAGTAGTGAAACCAGGAATGCCTCGGAAGCTTGTTGGCGAGTGTCGTCTTGCCAACGCCCGACATTCCGAGCAACGTGATGCGCTTGCCTTCCCACTCCAGGAAAGCGCCAGGAGACATTTTCATTTTTGGACTTCCGGATTGGCCTGCATGGTCGTGATTACTTGGCTCGGTTGATCATGTGGTTGGCCGTCTGAACGAACGCCGCATATAAGTGTTCACGTAATTCGACATCCTGAACCTGACTGTCCAGCGCATTACGCATGCACACCAGCCACTGATCACGCTCATTGACGCCGATGGAAAAAGGTAGATGTCTCATGCGAAGGCGTGGATGACCAAATTCCTCCCAGTATAGATTCGGACCGCCTAGCCAGCCAGAGAGAAACTTGAAAAGTTTGCTCTCGGCTCCCCGCAGATCCGGGGCATGCATGCCTCGCACCACATAGGCTTCGGGCAACTCATCCATGTTGCGGTAAAACCGATTGACCAACGCCCGCAGAGCCTCTTCTCCACCCAAGCGTTCGTAAGGTGCTTGCACTGACTGGTCAGTCATGCAAGACCACAAGCTTTACTTGGCAGGGCATCTGCCGTTCTTGTCCTTTGCCCCCTTGCAGGTTACGGTACCCGGCATCGACCCTGACCTACTTTTCTGTGGAGTCGCCCTCACCAAATTTGGCGTTTTGCTGCGTGCTCGATCAGAGGCGGACGAGCCATTAACGGGGACCTTAGATGGCTTTGCAGCCGATATTGACGAGGGTACCTTGGTGGCCGCTCGCTGAGTAACAACCGCAGAGGGCTTTGACGAAATCCGGGAGGAATCCGCCTTGGAACTGCGCACCCTGGCTTCCGCAGGCTGAGCCAGGGAAGCCGAGGATCTGGGAGAGGAGGAGGCCGACGGAGTCCTGCCGCTTTTGAACCGTTTGGCACTGCCAAATGTTAGCTGGGGCGGTTCGTCATCAAAACCACTGTGAACTGGCCCATGACCACGTGGCTCGGAAGGACGGTCAAAACCAGCCTCAACATAGCTAGGAGATGCGCCATTTAGCTGGGCAAAACCATCATCAAGAATTTTTCTCATGTGATCGTCACGCCGAACTGCACTCGGGCCACCGAACACAACCCCGATAATTCGACGCCCTCCCCGGCTGGCGGAGGCCACTAGATTAAATCCCGATGAATTGATGAACCCGGTTTTGATCCCATCCATCCCTGGATAGGTTTCCATCAGGTGATTGTGATTATCGAAGCTCTGCCCTCGGTAATAGAAGCGAGGTGTCGAAAAGTAGGGGTAGTACCGGGGAAAGTCTTCGATCAAGGCCTTGCCCAGTCGATACATGTCCCACGCCGTGGTCACCTGGTTAGGATCGGGCAAACCTGAGGCATTAAGGAATACGGTATCTCGCATTCCCAAACTACGGGCCTTGGCCGTCATCATCCCGGCAAAGGATGACTCGGCACCTCCAAGATTTTCGGCAATGACGGTAGCCACATCATTGGCAGAACGTGTGACGAGACCAAGAATGGCATCCTCGACACCGATCGTTTCACCGGGCGTCAAACCAAGCCTCGAAGGTGGACGCAAAACGGCGTTCCGCGAGACGTCAAGTGGCGTATTGAGTGTGAGGTCGCCCCGCTCAAGCGCTTCGAATACCAAATAAAGCGTCATCATCTTAGTCACTGAAGCAGGGTGCCTCAACTCGGCGGAATACTTGTCGTACAGGACGCGCCCGGATTCAGGCTCCACCACCAAGGCAGAATATTGCCGAGCCTCCGCACAAGGTAGCCATAGCAATTGGCCGGCGAAAAGAAGAGCGAACGTCTTTAGTCGTTTCATTTTATTGTGNNGTGTTTCAGTTCTGACACTAGGGCTCATGAAGGTGGAGAACGGTTTGTTGGCATCAATCAATGCCTTGATCACCTACTCAGCAAGTCACCCGGACAACCACATGCGCGCATTGGAACTAGCCCTGCTTCATGACCCGTTGTCTTTCTCGCTCCCAGTCACGGTCCTTTTCCGCCGCCCGTTTGTCATGCATTTTTTTGCCCTTAGCCAGCCCGATTTCGAGCTTGGCCCGACCTTTCTTCCAGTACAGCGCCAAGGGGACCAACGTGTAGCCTTTTCGCTCGACGTGACCGATCAACCGACTCAGCTCACCACGATGCAACAAGAGCTTGCGCGTCCTCACAGGGTCGGGAATCACGTGGGTCGAAGCGGACGTCAGAGGAGAGACATGTGAACCAAGCAGCCATGCCTCACCGCTTTTCAGAACCACATAACTTTCCTTAAGCTGAACACGGCCAGCCCGCAGGCTCTTGATTTCCCAGCCCAGCAAAACCAGACCCGCCTCGAACCTTTCCTCAATGAAATAGTCGTGAGTCGCCTGTCGATTCAGGGCGATGGTGCCGGTACCGGGGCCATCCTTGTTCTTTTTTGCAGCCATCAAATGTGCCTTGAATCCCTGACTGAATCGCCAAAATGAGTTATTTCAACCCGTTACT
>DIVI01000025.1:0-1268 GCA_002423305.1 Methylococcus sp. UBA6136
ACCGCGTGAGCTGACAGGCTGGCGCCGGCCAGAGCCGCCGTAATCCCTGCCTGCATTGCAAGTTTTTTAAATTTAACGTTCATAAAATCCTCTTATCGATAACAAGGTTTTACAGGGCCATGACCGTCCAACCGGACGGAACATGTCACTACGGAATGGTAGGTGCTTTTTAGGTATGGCATCCCCCCGGTTTCCTATCCACTCCATTTTCTCGCCGCTCATCGTGATCCGTTGATTTGCGGCAAGACCATAGAGAGTGTGATGGTAAAGCTAAAGACATTCCACCAAGTTGTCAAGGCGCTTTTGCTGAAACGCCACATGTCGTCCAGACATGAATTGATGGGTATCTCTCACGACTCTCGCCGCCGCTCTTTACCGAGCGTGGCGTAGTTAATCCCAGGCCCGCGGATGTGTCAAGCACTTTGTCAGCAAAACCCCACAATGTTGCCGGCCAGCAACATGCCCCGGCGGTTGGGGCAACCTCCTTTCAATCTCCCGCGGGCGGTGAGCCGGTCGAACCGTGGTAGGGTCAACGAGGTTTTCGGGCACGATTCAACCCGGCCCCTGACGTGACAATTCGAGCAACATTCCGCACACTTGGGTTTTGCGAGTCCGCGCGGCGGGCGCGGTCTTGTGATTTTTTTGCGTACCCCGTTTTAATTATCTGTCAGTCATGAAGAAAACGTCCGTCTCGTCTCTCTTGCCCTCGATACTGCTCTGGCTGCCGCTGGCCGCCTTGCCGCTGATGCTCAACCTGCGTTGGCTGGCCCTGAACGAACCCAATGAACCGCCGAAGTGGGCTGTTTTCACCCTGACCGGATTATTGATTGCCGTTGCCTTTTTGTTCGAACGGTTTATGGCTTGTCGCCGAACGGAACTCAGCACCCGCAAACCCCAATGGCCTGAGTGGATGCTGGGCTTGTTTATGATCGGGATCGGCCTGGGCGTCACCTACGCGACCAACCCGGGGACCGGCATGAGCCGCTGGGCATTCTGGTGTTGTGCCGTATTGGTTGTTGCCGCCGTAAACCATTCGGTTCGGGCGCAGCCCTCCTGCTTTCTCACTTGTCTGCGGTGGACTCTGGCTCTATCGCTGACGTTGTTCAGTCTCTTTTTCTGGCATGGGTTCTTTTTCGACTTCCAGCAGCCGGGCTTTAATGCCTTTGTGATGTTTTCCCGTATTGGGCACTTCAATTACACCGCCGATGCGCTGGTGTGGCTGATACCCCTGCTGACCTGGACCTGGCTGACCGGCCGCGGGTTGTGGC
>DIVI01000025.1:1305-6694 GCA_002423305.1 Methylococcus sp. UBA6136
ACCCGATGGTCGGTCCACGACACCCGGCGGTCTCCGGCGGGCAGGCCTTGGGCTTCTGCTGGTGGCCCTACTGGGCCTGGCCGGCCAGTCGGTGTATCCCCATATTCCGCAGCAATACCGCGATCTGATGCTGACGCGGGCAGAATGGTGGTCCGCGCCCAAAGCCAATGCGTTGGATGGCGCGCAACGACTGCCTCCCCTGACGCCGTTGTGGCTGGCGATTACGCCCTATCTGGGGGCGCGGACACCGATGTGGGCCGCCACTGCCGGAATGATTGCCGAGCACCCCTGGCGAGGCTTTGGTACCGGCAGTTACTTGTTTGAATACCCGGCGTTTGAGAAACGCTATGACCTGTTCAAGGATCCTGAGGTGCTGGGGGCCCAAATACGGACCGATCCCCACAATGTGCTGCTGTGGATCGCTGCGGAAAACGGATTGCCGCTGACGCTGCTGTTTGCCGTTCTTTATGCCTGGCTGGCGCTGCGGGTAACGCTTGAAACGTGGCGCACCCGTCAGGTTTTTTGGCTTTGCGGTACCTGGGCCCTATGGGCCGCTGGGCTGGACGCGCTGGTCAATCAGGTTTTTTTCAGTCCCGCCAGCCTGTTTGTGACGGCCTTGGGGGTTGGGCTTTGGTATGGGGGTTTGCCTTATCAAAGTTCCGGCCCGTCCCGCGTGAGCTGTCGTCTCTGGGGCAATGCCGTGAGTCCGGTGTTGGGTTCTGTAGTGGCCCTGTGGTTGGCCAGCTATCCCCTGACCTGGCTGGTGTCCACCTACTATGTCGCGGAGGCGCGGAGGCTTGCGTCCGCCCAACCGGCCGTGTCCTACCGCCAGATTTTGCTGGCCTGGGTCAATGCCAGGCGCTGGTCGCCCACGAATGGGGAGGCTCTGTATGGCTTGGCGAACGCGGCCCTCAGTCAGAAGCACTATGCGAGTGCTGAAGGCTACCTGAAGGCCTTTCTCAAGCTCGCGCCGCACCATACGCCCGGACTCAACCTGTTGGCCAATATACAGATGCAGGACAAGCGGTATGATGAGGCCGAAAAAACGCTGGAACAGGCGATAGCGCTCGAGCCGGATGCCGCGATGCTAAGAGAGAATCTCGAGACCTTGCGCAAAAATCGAACTCAGCCACAAGCGGCCCCATAAATTTGGCATAACGTCATGCGGCGAAAGCCGCCTGACGGCTTCGGTGCGCGGGTTGCTTTGCCTTTTTGCTTGCAACCCAGACTCTGATGGTGCTCGGCCCATAGCCGAAACCCACCCAAACCGGCCTACTGAGTGGTCACCCGTAAGGCTTGCGCCGATCCGCCCTGATTGATCAACTACTGCCTCAGATGCTTCATCTCCTGAAAAAATTGCTCTCCGGCATCTCGCCCCTGTTGCTTTTGATCAGGCAACGCTTCCTGATCCTGCAGCTGTTGCGGCGGGATATTGTGGGACGGACCCGTGGCACGCTGCTGGGCTGGTTGTGGCTGATCGCCCAGCCGGCGCTGCAGGTGATTGCTTTCTGGTTTCTTTTGGATATCGTCTTTCAGATGCGCTCACCTGGGCAGGTTCGTTATTTGAATTATTTCCTGATCGGTATGTTGCCCTGGCTGTACCTCAGTGAGGTGCTGAATCGTTCCATCAATGTACTAAACGAGTTTGCCGCACTGTATCAGCGCAGCCGTTTTCCGGTGGCGGTTTTGCCGTTACTGCCGATGGTGATGGGCCTCCTGATCTATTTGCCCGTCTATGCCGGGGTGGCGGTCTATTTTCAGGATGGTCTGGCTGGCCTGAAGGCCATTGCCATCATGCTGCTGTTATTTGTCTGGGTCATTCCTTTTGCCTACCTTCTGTCGGTCTTTGGGCTGTTTGTCCGCGAGGTGCGGCAGGTTTTCCCTTTCTTTCTGACCATGATCATGTACGTGACGCCGATTCTGTATGCTCCTGATGCATTGCCGGAATCGGTCCGTTGGGCGCTGGCTTTCAATCCGATTGCGGACCTGATGGCATTGATTCAGGGCTGGATCAACGGCCTTCCGGTGGAACCAGGCAACTGGGTGCGCCCGCTGGCGTTGTGGCTGCTGCTGGCCACGCCCGCGTGGGTGCTGTTTCGGCGCAGTGAGCCGCATATGCGGGAGGTGCTGTGAGCGTGATTACCCTGGTCAATGTGTCCAAGAGCTACCGAACTTACGCGCACCCGTGGGACCGGCTCAAGGAGGTCATCACTCATCGGTCATACCATCAGGATCATCAAGTCCTGAAGCCGCTGTCGATATCCATTGGGGAAGGCCATGTCGTTGGACTGGTGGGCAGGAACGGTGCTGGCAAGAGCACTCTGCTCAAGCTGATTGCGGGGACTTTGCTGCCGACGACTGGCACCGTAACAACCCAGGGCCAGGTGGCGGCTTTACTGGAGCTGGGCGCGGGGTTTCACCCGGAAATGTCGGGACGGGAAAATGTGTATCTGGGCGCCGCCGTGGCCGGCTTGTCGCGCGAGTTTATCGAAAGCCGCTACGAGGATATTGTCCAATTTACGGGTCTGGCCGAGGCGATGGACCGCCCGGTGAAAACCTATTCGTCCGGGATGACAGCCCGTCTGGCCTTTGCGGTGGCGATGGCCGTGGAGCCGGAAATTCTCATTCTGGATGAAACCTTGTCGGTGGGTGATGGTGCATTTGCGCGGCGATCGTTTGAGCGAATCATCGATTTCAAGAGCACGGGCAAGACGCTTTTGTTCTGCTCCCATTCGATGTACCAGGTGGAGTCGATCTGTGACCGCGTGCTGTGGATCAATGACGGTATGGTCATGATGGATGGTGACCCGTCCGAGGTGGTGAGCGCCTACACGGAGTTTCTGACCGGTCAATCGGAGCCGCCCAACCCGACTCACTCGTCAGATTCGGTGCCATCCGCGTCAACCAGTTCGGGTGGTACCCGAATTATGGACGTCAAGGTGTTCGTTGATGGCTATGAGAGCAAACCCCTAACTATTGAATCCGGTAGTTCAAAACTGTCGATCGCCACTCGCTTCAAAGCCCCGGATAACCTGCCTTTGCCGAGCATCGGGATCGTGCTGGTGGGTGGCAACGGTTGGCCCATCGCCAGTGCTTCATCACTTGACGATGCCTTGCGCTTTACGCGCAACCCGGAGGGGATTTATCAGGCGACCGTTACCTTTCCCAGAGCGCCCTTGCTCAAGGGGAATTACTGGATCAACCTGTTTCTCATGTGCGAGCAGGGCATTCATTTTTATGAGCGTGCGGAGCGGGTCGCTGAATTTACGGTCGTACAGAACACGCGCGAAGTGGGGTTGGTTTCGCTGAACCGAAGCTGGAAGACGGGGTAAAAGAGCCACAGCTTTTACTAAATTGGCCAGCAATCAAGCGTCAGGGGTGTGGCTCACCATTTTCATGGAATAAGCCGGGCACTCCTCACATAAGGCGGGCATCCCGTTCAGCAGTTCCTCCCGGAAATCATGATGCAATCCGCTATTCCATATCTCCTCAAATGGAGTTTCCTTGAGATTGGGGAAATGGCCTTCGTAACTGAAGCAGCAGGGCGTTACAAACCCATTCGCCATGACGTAGGTGGCGTCCCATAACCAGCGACAGCTGCGCTCTGCTTTTCGATTGTCTAAGCTTGCGTGCTGCGGATGAGAAAACCGGATACCTCGGCTGAGCGCATGGCCCGCACACGTCTGTGCCAGATACTCGATGTCTTCATCAGTCAATGGATCGCCGCCTATCCCCTCACCCGGATAAAGGTTCTTGACTGTGACGGAGGGCACCCCCATGCCATGCGCGATGTCGATGATCAGGGGAATTTCATGAATATTTTCCTTCATGCCGACTACCATGATGCCTAGCGTGGGGGTCGATGCGCCCAGCTCTTCTTTAACCGTTGCCATTCCCCGCATATTGGCAATGACCTTGTCAAAATCAGCGCCTTGGCGGATGCGCTCAAAGGTTTGCTTGGTGCCGCCATCCAGCGAAAACATGAGATGCGAGAGTCCGCTCCGACAAATTTGAATGGCCTTGTCTCGAGTCAATAGCGTCGAATTGGTAAAGAAGGTAACGGCTTTCCCTTGCTGATGGGCGTAGCGGATGATTTCGATCAAATCCCGATTGAGGAGCGGCTCGCCCAGCCCTTGAAGCGATATTGTTTCAATCGTCGAGGGGAGCCGGTCCAACAGGATTTTGAAGTCCCTTAGGGAGAGATGCAGTGATTTGCTCGGCGGCCGATAATCGGGATCGGATAGCGGACACATCTGGCAGCGCAAATTGCATTTGTTGGTGACTTCTATTTGCGCTGATTTTGGCAGGGGGAGATTGCTTTTCTGATTGCTCACGTGAACCTTCACATTACTATGGCGGACTGATGCCACGTTACCCCAAGTCACGGAGATTCGCTGCCTCTCGCCGCGTAAGGGACGGCATCATAACGCAGATAGCCATGATGGCATGCCACGGAGAGTGAAGCGCCCCATCTGCCTACCGAGCCCTGTGGTGAATTGCCAGGAAAGGATGACTCGGTGAACCCTGGCCCTGACCCGGCAACGTTACCGAGTACAATCCCGACTTAACCCGAGACCGATTTAGCCATGCACCGCAAAAAACTCCCCATCGGCATTCAGACCTTCCGCAAGATGCGGGAGGATGATTATTACTATGTCGACAAGACGGCCTTGGCGTTGCGGCTGATTGAGGAGGGCTCGCACTTCTTCCTTTCTCGTCCCCGCCGTTTCGGCAAATCGCTGTTTCTGGATATGCTGGGGGAGTTGTTTGCGGGGAGTGAAGCGCTGTTCCAGGGCCTTTATGCCCACGAGCGTTGGGATTGGTCGACGGTGTATCCGGTCATCCGAATCAGTTTTGGCGGCGGAGTGCTGCATGACCCGTCCAGTCTAGCCTCCCGCATCGGGGAGATCCTGGACGAGAACGAGCAACGCCTGGGGTTTGCGGCTCCGCCTTCTGCGACGGTGCCGGGACGTTTTTCATCACTCATTCGTGCCGCCCATGCGGCCACCGGTCAGCGCGTCGTGGTGCTAATCGACGAATACGACAAACCGATCCTCGACAACATCACTCAACCCGATATGGCCCGGCAGATGCGCGATGGACTGCGTAACTTCTACTCGGTCATCAAGGATTCCGACGCCCACATCCGCTTTGCCTTTCTGACGGGAGTATCGAAATTCAGCAAGGTCAGCCTGTTTTCCGGGCTGAACAATCTGAATGACATTACGGTGGATGCGCCCTATTCATCGATCTGTGGCTATACCGAGGCCGATGTCGACACCGTCTTTGCGCCGGAACTGGAGGGGCTGGATCGGCAGCAGATTCGTGATTGGTACAACGGCTACAACTGGACGGGAGAATCTGTCTATAACCCGTTTGACCTGCTGCT
>DIVI01000168.1:0-722 GCA_002423305.1 Methylococcus sp. UBA6136
TGAGGCTGGTTAATCCAGTGCCTCCAATAACGGCGGTCAGGGTGCTCATGGGCGTTCTCTTAGTAGACGGTTTCACAGGCATAAATGCCAGGCCAGTTGCGGAGGTGACTTTTGTAGTCGAGTCCGTAACCGAAGAGGTAGCGATTTTCGGTGGTCAGCCCGACGAAGTCCGCCTGGCAGGGTTTGTCACGCCCGATGCGCTTGTCGACCAGGACGGCCACCCACACCTTGGCGGCGCCCGCTTCACGACAGTAGCGGCTGATCTCCGCCAGGGTAATGCCTTCGTCCAGAATGTCATCGACTATCAGCACGGTGCGATCCTTGAGGGACAGCGACGGGGTCAGCGTCCAGCGCATCTCGGTGCCTCGAGTTTCGCCCTGATAGCGGCCGGCCTTGATGGAGTCGAGTTCCAATGGGAAATGCAGGTTAAGCAGTAATTCGGCGGTAAAGAAGATGCCGCCATTCAAGACCGAGAGGACCACCGGATGTTGGTCGGCCAGTTCGTCCGTGATGTCTTGGGCCATGCTGGCAATAGTCGATTTGACCTCATCCAGCGTATGCAGGCATTCGGCCTCGGTCGCCACGCGGGTGACCTCCTCGGTGATATTCATGCGGTCTCCTCGTTCAGGTGGGCAATCCGGGAGGAGACTTCCTGCCATTCGGGACTGGCCCGCAAAGTCTTGCGGTCGATTGGGAAACGTCCGCGCATCTGCTCCAGACGA
>DIVI01000168.1:861-7040 GCA_002423305.1 Methylococcus sp. UBA6136
CGCACTCATGGGGCGTTGATCCACGGGCAATGCCAGATGGGAATCCTCGACCACGCCGCCGTGTCCCGGAAAATGCTTGCCCACGGCCGCCATGCCGGCCCGACGCATGCCCTGGGTAAAGGCACCCGCCAGACGGGCAACGGTCTCCGGGTCCTTGCCAAAGGCGCGGTCGCCGATCACCTGACTGATGCCGCACTCTACATCCAGCACCGGGGCAAAGCTGAAATCGACATCAATGGCACGCAGTTCTGCCGCCATCAACCATCCGGATTTTTCCACCAGATCTATATCGCCCGTGGCATCGTATCGGGAAGCCGGCGGCAGGCGGGTGAAACCCTCGCGGAAGCGCTGGACGCGGCCGCCTTCGTGATCGACGGCGATCAGCAGTTCTGGGCGAGTGGCGCGTATCGTCGCGACCAGTTCGATGATCTGCTCGGGCGATTCATAGTTGCGACGGAACAGGATGACGCCACCGGCAGCGGGCTGGCGCAGGCGTTCCTGCTCCTCGAGTGTGACGACGGTGCCCTCGACATCGAGCATGACCGGGCCTGGTGGAAGGTTGAGATGCATGGCGTAGGGATTCGGATGCGGTTAGGGTTTGACGGGCGGGTTGTTGGCTGCCCCTCCTGTCCTCGGGCTATTGTTGCTGCTGTTCCTGAGCTTGCCGGCGTTTCTGTCGGTCTTCGAAAGCCTGGAGTTGCTCGGGGGTGGCTTCAGCCTGGAAGCGTTCCTTCCATTCCGTATAGGGCATGCCGTAAACCCGTTCCTGGGCTTCGGCATAACTGACTGTCAGGCCTTTCTCGCTGGCTGCGGCGCTGTACCACTTGGCCAGACAGTTGCGGCAAAAATCAGCCAGGACCATCAAATCGATGTTTTGTGTCTCGGGGTGGGCCTGCAGGTGTTGAAGGAGGCGGCGGAAGGTCGCGGCTTCAAGTTCGGTTTGTGTCTGTGAGCTCATGAATAATAGGGTCCGGGGAAGATGACGAAGGCAAAATGCATGAGTGCGAATCAGCGTTTTATCAGAAGGGTTAACCCTTGATTCAGCTAGGCTATAATGGCGCAGATTATACAGAAGTCACCCATACGCCCCGGTTGCGATGATCCCGTCCCCGATTTGTGCCGATGCTGGACGGGCTGATTTGAATCTCATTCGATACGACCCCTGATTCCCATGAAGTTACTGGTTGATTTCTTTCCGATTGTGCTTTTTTTCGCGGCCTACAAGATGGCCGATATTTATATGGCCACCTTGGCCGCGATCGTCGGCGCGATCATTCAGGTCGCCTACACCTGGTTCAGAACGCGCAAGGTCGAAACCATGCATCTGATTTCGCTGGTGCTGATCGTGGTCTTTGGTGGCGCGACCTGGTACCTGCGCGATCCGACCTTCATCAAATGGAAGCCGACCGTCCTTAACTGGCTGTTTGCCGCTGTTTTTCTGGTAAGCCAGTTTGTGGGGCGGCAGCCGGTCATTCAGCGCATGTTGAGCGCACAGATCGAATTGCCGGCCGAAGTCTGGCGTCGGCTGAACCTGGCCTGGATCTGCTTTTTTGTGGTGATTGGCGCGGTCAACCTGTATGTAGCCTTCAATTATGAAGAAAGTGTCTGGGTCAACTTCAAGCTGTTTGGCATGCTGGGCCTGACTGTCGTGTTTGTCCTGTTGCAGTCGGTTTACCTCTCCAGGCATATGCCGGAACCGGCCCCAGAGGAGGAATAAACGTGCTCTACGCCTTGATGTGCGAAGACATCCCGGATAGTTTGCCGCTCCGCAAGGAGGCCAGACCTGCTCATCTTGAGCGTCTGAAGCTTTTGCAGGCAGAGGGTCGTCTGGTGCTGGCAGGCCCGTTCCCCGCTGTCGAGAGTGATGACCCGGGTGCGGCGGGTTTCACCGGCAGCCTGATCGTGGCCGAATTCGAAAGTCTGGATGCGGCTCAGCACTGGGCCGATCAAGACCCTTATTCATTGGCCGGTGTTTACGCACGGGTCGTCATCAAACCTTTCAAGCAGGTATTTCCGCTATGAGTGATCGTGTCGAAAAAATTCGGTCCACGCTGCAAGAGGCTTTGACGCCGGTTCAGCTGGACATTGTTGACGATAGTGCCGCCCACGCGGGGCATGCCGGGGCCATGCAGAGCGGCGGCGGGCATTTTTCCGCCTTCATTGTGGCTGACGCATTCGACGGCAAAAACCAGGTCCAGCGCCATCAGATGGTTTATCGAGCCTTGGGTGACCTGATGCGAACCGATATACATGCCTTGATGATCAAGGCGCTGACTCCCACTGAATCCACTTCAACCCAACCCTAAAGGAACGATCGAATGAAGAAGTACACCCTGGCATCTGCCATTACTGTTGCTCTCCTGGCCACTGGCTGCGACAAGGCCAGCGACAAAGCCGCGCCCGGCGCCGCCGCTCCGGCAGTTGTTGCGGTGGGCGAAGTTGTCGCGACGGTGAATGGCAAGCCGATCAGCAAGGCGGCGTTTGAAATTCTGTCCGATGAGGTTAACGAGCGCCGTGGCGAGAACAAGGTGCCTGAAGACAAGATCATCGAGGAACTGATCAAGCGCGAATTGCTGAGTCAGGAAATCGGGGCCTCCGGCGCACTCAAGGACCCCAAGTTCGCAGCGAAAATTGAAAATGCCCAGCGCATGATGATGTCCCAGGCGGCGGCCGAGCAGTTCATCGAAACCGTTCAGGTGACCGATGAAGATCTGAAAAAGGAATATGACGATCGCGTCGGCCCGATGAAGACCGCTGAGTACAAGGCCAAGCACATTCTGGTCGAGACGGAAGCAGCCGCGAAGGACATCATCGCGAAATTGGCCAAGGGTGAGAAATTCGATGCACTGGCCAAGAAGTTCTCCAAGGATCCGGGTTCCAAGGACAAGGGCGGTGACCTCGGCTGGTTCAGCCCGCAACAGATGGTGGCTCCTTTCTCCGAGGCGGTCATTGCTATGAAGAACGGTGAAATAACCCAGACACCGGTTCAGAGTCAGTTCGGCTGGCACGTAATCCAGCGGGAAGAATCACGCGAACAGGCACCGCCTCCCTTTGATGCGGTCAAGGACCAGTTGAAGAACATGGTGCAGACCAAGAAGTTGCAGGAGCACATCACTGAACTGCAGACCAAGGCGAAGGTAGAGAACAAGCTGCCGGCCAAACCTGCCGAAGCAGCGAAGCCAGCGGCCCCGGCACCAGCCGGCGCTAAACCGGCTGCGCCAGCACCAGCCCCGGATCCGGCTCCGGCNNCGAACCCTGCTTGCGGAGGGATCGGTGGGGTGTGCGTGATATTATCTGCCCCTTTTTGGCCGACACGGTATGAAGCGACATAGCACCAGCATCTACCTGATTGGACCGATGGGCGCCGGCAAGAGCACTATTGGTCGCTTGCTGGCCAAAACACTGGGCATCACCTTTGTCGATAGCGACAAGGAGATTGAGCGCAAGACCGGCGTCAGTATCCCGATGATTTTCGAATACGAGGGCGAGGCGGGTTTTCGCAAAAGGGAAGCGGACATGATCGCCGAGCTGACGAATCAGGATGCGATTGTGCTTGCCACGGGTGGCGGCTCCATCCTGGTTGCGGAGAACCGTTCCTGCCTGCGGAATCGGGGTTTTGTTGTGTACCTGCATTGCCCGGTCGACAAGCAGCTGGAACGAACGCACAAGGATTCCAATCGACCGCTGCTCAAGACGGACAACCCCCGTCAACGACTGCTGGACCTCTTCGAAATTCGCGAACCGATCTACCGGAGCCTCGCCGATTGTGTCGTGGATACCGGCCAGGCCTCCAGCCGCAGCGTAGTTCGTCAAATTCTCAAAGCCCATGAGCGGGCGCATTCAAGACAGCACTGACATGAGAACCCTGACTGTTCAACTGGGTGAGCGGAGTTATCCGATTTATATCGGACAGCACTTGCTCGATCAGCCGGAGTTACTGACGCGCCATGTCGACTCGCGACAGGTCATGATCGTCACCAACGAGACCGTCGCTCCGCTCTATCTGGACAAGGCCAAGCGGGCTTTTGCCGATCGGCAGCTGGCGACCGTGATTCTGCCGGATGGAGAGTCCTATAAAACCATCGATTCCGCGATGACGGTGTTCGATGAACTGCTCCGTCTCAGATTCAGCCGTAGCGCCCATTTGGTAGCGTTGGGCGGGGGTGTGATGGGCGATCTGACCGGCTTTGCGGCCGCCAGCTATCAGCGCGGCGTGCCCTTTATCCAGATTCCCACGACCTTACTTTCTCAGGTCGACTCCTCAGTGGGTGGCAAGACGGCAGTCAATCATCCGCGCGGCAAGAACATGATCGGTGCCTTTTATCAGCCGAAGTGCGTGATTGCCGACATGAGCACGCTGGAGACCCTGCCGGATCGCGAGTTGGCCGCGGGTCTGGCAGAGGTCATCAAATACGGCCTGATTCGCGACCCGGCCTTTTTCGACTGGCTGGAAGCCGACATGGACGCACTCCTGGCCCGCAATGCCGAGGCGCTGACCTACGCGGTTGAACAGTCCTGCCGCAACAAGGCCGAGGTGGTAGCGGCCGACGAACGCGAGTCGGGTGAGCGGGCAACCCTTAACCTTGGTCATACCTTTGGGCACGCCGTGGAGACCGGACTGGGTTATGGTGAGGTGCTGCACGGGGAGGCCATCGCCATCGGGACCTGTCAGGCGGCGGACCTTTCACGCCGACTGGGTTGGCTGACGGATCATGATGTGGACCGCATTGTCAGCTTGCTGCAACGTTCGCGGTTACCGGTCACCCCTCCGCCTTCACTGGATGCAGATGCCTTTCTGGAGCACATGGCGGTCGATAAGAAAAATGTCGAGGGACAGTTGCGCCTGATTCTGCTCGAAAAGATTGGTCGGGCCACTTTGCCGATACCAGTCGAGATCAGCAACCTGCGTCAGACCCTAGAGACATACGGCCGGCACTGAGCCCACATTCCCAAACAATGGCCAGGAAAATGGCTTGCCATTTCCCTGATGCCGAATTCAAGATCGCCAAGGAATTTTCATGACCGCTCCTCTCAAGAACGATTGCTTTATCCGCGCACTCCTGCGACAGCCTGTGGATCGCACTCCGGTATGGATGATGCGCCAGGCGGGCCGTTATCTGCCTGAATACCGTCGGGTCCGCGAGCAGGCGGGCAGTTTCATGAATCTTTGCACGTCACCGGAACTGGCTTGCGAGGTCACGCTGCAGCCGCTGGAGCGTTACCGTCTGGATGCGGCGATTCTGTTTTCCGACATTCTCACCATCCCGGATGCCATGGGGTTGGGCTTGGAGTTCGTCGAAGGCGAGGGCCCCCAATTTCGCCATCCGGTCCGCACGGCAGAAGAGATCAACCGGCTGCCGGTGCCTGATCCGGAAGAGTCTCTTCGCTATGTCCCGGATGCAGTTCGACTGATTCGCCGCGAACTGGATGGGCGGGTGCCGCTGATCGGCTTCTCCGGAAGTCCCTGGACGCTGGCAACTTATATGGTGGAAGGCCGCAGCAGCCGTGAATTCCGCAAGATCAAGGGGCTGATGTATGAGCAGCCCCAGCTCTTGCATAAACTTCTCGCCAAGCTGGCCGAATCGGTGTCGGTGTACCTGCAGGCCCAGATTGAGGCCGGTGTGGATGCCATCATGGTTTTTGATACCTGGGGGGGTGTGCTTTCACCTCGGCAATATCAGCAGTTCTCCCTGCAGTACGCGCAACAGGCGGTATCCGGGATTTCCCGTGAACGCGACGGCCAGAAGATTCCGGCCATCCTGTTCACCAAGGGGGGCGGTCAGTGGCTGGAAACGATGGCCGCCAGCAGCTATGACGCGCTGGGCCTCGACTGGACGACCGACATTGGCGAGGCCAGAGCCCGAGTCGGCGACCGGATGGCGTTGCAGGGCAATCTCGACCCGCAAGCCCTCTACGCACCAATTCCGGCGCTGAGAGAAGAAGTCAGGCTCATTCTGGAAAGTTACGGCAAAGGCTCAGGCCATGTGTTCAATCTGGGGCATGGCGTTTGGCCTGATGTGAATCCAGAGCATGTCGGTGCCATGATCGAGGCCGTTCACGAATTCAGTCCCGCATTCCATCTCGACTGAGACTCTGTCCGGCAGCGTCGGGGCAGAGCACTCCTTACTCCTCTTCGTCCGGCGGAAGGTCAGCTAGGGGTCGGACTTCCGCAAGCAGAT
>DIVI01000035.1 GCA_002423305.1 Methylococcus sp. UBA6136
ATCATGGCGGTGTGACCTGGATTAACGATTCAAAAGCGACCAATGTGGGCGCCTGCATAGCTGCCCTTGCAGGTATGGAGCAACCCGTCGTGCTGATTGCCGGAGGAGACGGAAAAGGGGCTGATTTCAGCGTTTTGCGGCCAGTGGTGAAAGAAAAGGTCAAAGCGCTGGTTTTGATGGGGCGAGATGCACCACTGATGCAATCCGCTCTCGAGGGTTTGGTGACTACCGTTCGAACGGCAAATATGGCTGAGGCCGTCAAGGCTGCCAGTGAATTGGCGACTGCGGGTGATGCCGTTCTCCTGGCGCCAGCCTGTGCGAGTCTGGATCAGTACAAGGACTACCAGGAGAGGGGGCGGGTGTTTGGTGAGGAAGTCAGGAGGCTGGCCCGATGAGTGCTGTGATGTCGCCGAGCAGCCGCGGACTGGTGCTGCAATGGCGCGGAAATCGTTTTTATATCGATACCCTTCTCCTGCTGACATCGCTGGCCCTGCTGCTTTTCGGGTATGTCATGGTCGCCTCTGCCTCTCTCCATCTCGGTGACAAGATGGCGGACGACAGTTTCTATTTTCCCAGGCATCAATTGATGCACATTGCATTGGGTTTGATGGTGGGCTGTTTCATGGCTTCTGTGAAACTGGAGACTTGGAGAAACATTTCACTGCAACTTTTTTTCGTCGGCCTGCTTTTGTTGGTGTTGGTGCTGATTCCTGGAATTGGCAAGGTGGTCAACGGCAGTTCCCGATGGATCAATCTGTTGGGACTGCGCATCCAGGTATCCGAAATCTTCAAGCTGATCGCCGTCATCTATGTAGCCAGTTTCATTGATCGCCACATCAACGTTGTTAGAAACTCCTATCAGGGCATGCTGAGACCATTCCTGTTGCTGGGCGTTGCCGCATTATTGCTGCTGAAAGAGCCTGACTTTGGTGCGACAGCCGTCATCATGTCGGTGGCGCTCGGAATGTTGTTCCTGGCAGGTGCCAGTTTGTGGCAGTTTGCTAGCTTGATAGCCATCTTTATCGCGGCCGGGGTCATCCTGATCATGACTGCGCAATATCGACTACGGCGCGTCCTGAGCTTTCTCGACCCTTGGGACGATCCTCTCAATAGTGATTTTCAGTTGACTCAGGCACTTATTGCATTCGGGCGCGGAGAGTGGACGGGTGTAGGGTTGGGTTCGAGTATCCAGAAGATGTTCTATCTGCCTGAGGCACACACGGATTTTTTATTTTCAGTGATTGGTGAAGAGCTTGGATTCATGGGGACGACATCGGTGATCCTGCTATTCATGGTTCTGGTATGGCGCGCTTTTGTGATTGGACAGTTGGCGGAGCAATCCGGCACCCGTTTCTCGGCGTTTCTGGCTTATGGCATCGGCATCTGGTTCGGGCTTCAGGCATTCATCAACATGGGCGTGAACATGGGATTGCTGCCAACGAAAGGGCTCACGCTGCCACTGATGAGCTATGGCGGCGGAAGTGTCATGGTGATGTGTGCCGCACTCGCCATCCTTTTTCGTGTGCGCAGTGAGTCAATTGCCGCAGTGACAGCAAAACCTAGAGTGAAGGCGACATGGGCAGGCGTGTAATGATTCTGGCGGGTGGGACCGGCGGGCACGTTTATCCTGCCTTGGCTGTGGCGCTTGAGTTGATCGATGCTGGGCATGAGGTCGTTTGGATGGGGACCCACAAGGGGCTGGAGGCGCGGGTTATTCCGGCGGCTGGCATTCCCTTGGAGTGGCTGTCCGTCGCGGGTCTGAGGGGTAAAGGGTGGCGAGATACCTTGAAAGCCCCCTTCATGCTTCTGAGGGCGCTTCGTCAATCCAAGGCGATACTTCGTCGTGTCAAGCCTGATGTGGTGCTGGGCATGGGGGGGTTTGTGTCGGGGCCAGGTGGGTTGATGTCTACCATGATGGGGATCCCATTGATTCTGCATGAGCAAAATCGTGTGCCCGGCACAACCAACCGATTGCTGGCCAAGCGCGCTTCGGCGGTTCTTGAGGCATTTCCCGAAAGTTTTCCAAGCAAGGTAAAAGCAATCGCTACGGGAAATCCGCTCCGTCGTGAAATCGCATCATTGCCCGTCAGGCAGATCAGCTGGGCACCAGGACATCCGCTCAATATTCTGGTGGTGGGTGGCAGTCTAGGCGCCAAGGCGCTGAATGAGGCCGTTCCAGAAGCCTTGGCAAGATTGGGTCATCCTCTGAATATTCGTCACCAAACCGGCCAAGCCATGCGTGCCGAGACAATTGAGCGATATGGCGCAGCGCGTCTTGTGGCCAATGTCAGCGCCTTCGTGGAAGATATGGCCGAAGCGTATGGCTGGGCCGATCTCGTCATCTGCCGATCCGGGGCGATGACGGTCAGCGAATTGGCCGCTGCCGGCCTGGCTGCGATCTTGGTGCCTTATCCCCACGCCATCGATGATCATCAAACTAAGAATGCCCGTTATCTCGCCGATGTGGGTGCCGCCCAACTCATCCCGCAAGCTGAGCTGACCCCTGAGAGTTTGGCTGCCGTACTAACAAATTTGCTCGAGACCCCGGGAAAAATTGACGTGATGTCGCAAAAGGCCAGAGCCATGGCCAAGCCTGAGGCAACACAGATCGTGGCGGGTATTTGCCTTGATAAAGCGCTGGATACTGCTGAGGTCGGAAGGAAAACATGAAGCTCTCGGATGAAATGTATGGGCAGCATGGCATGAGTAAAATTCGTCGCATCCACCTTATCGGTATCGGGGGGACGGGGATGAGCGGCATTGCCGAGGTATTGCTGAATCTCGGATACGGGGTCTCGGGTTCCGATCAGGGAGACAACGCGGCCACGCGGCGGCTGGCCAGTCTGGGCGCAACTATCTACCGCGGGCATGAAGCCGCCCATGTCGAGGGCGCCGAGGTGGTGGTTGTCTCGACGGCCATTGACCGGTCAAACAGTGAATATGATGCGGCTTTAACCCACAAGATACCGGTGATCTCCCGTGCGGAAATGCTGGCTGAATTGATGCGGTTTCGTTTTGGTATTGCCGTCGCGGGAACGCATGGCAAGACCACCACGACCAGCCTGACCGCGAGTGTTCTGGCCGAGGCCGGGCTGGACCCCACCTTCGTGATCGGTGGCCGCTTGAACAGCGCGGGTACCAATGCGCAGCTGGGCAAAGGATCGTTTCTCGTGGCTGAAGCGGATGAGAGCGATGCCTCGTTCCTGCATCTCCAGCCCATGATTGCGGTGGTCACGAATATCGATCGGGACCACATGGAAACCTATGAAGGTGATTTCAACCGTCTCAAGCAGACGTTCATCGAGTTTTTGCATCATGTACCGTTCTACGGCATGGCGGTACTCTGTCTGGAAGACGAAGGCATACGGGAAATTTTGCCGGAAATCAGCAAGCCGGTCAGAACCTATGGGTTCATGCCCGAGGCTGATATCCGAGCTCTTGATGTGCGTCAGGACGGGATGCGGAGCATATTCAGGGTATCCCGCAGAGGCCAGGCATGCGACTTTGAGGTCACCTTGAATCTACCGGGACGGCATAACATCCTGAATGCCTTGTCGGTGATCGCCATAGCGGATGAACTGGAGATCGACCCAGCCACCATTCAGCGAGCCCTGAGCCAGTTCAAGGGGATCGGGCGAAGATTCCAGGTCAATGGCGAGATGCCTTTGGGTGATAAATCCGTCACCTTTGTCGATGATTATGGACATCACCCTCGCGAAATCGAAGCCACTCTGGATTCCGCCAGACAGGCCTATGCAAGCAGGCGTTTGGTAATGGTATTCCAGCCTCATCGCTACAGCCGGACGCGCGACCTGTTCGAAGATTTTGTCGAGGTGCTTTCGAAAACCGACGTGCTGATCCTGGCTGAGGTCTATCCAGCCGGTGAAAAGCCCATTAATGGTGCTGACGGGCGATCGCTGTCGCGTGCCATTCGTATCCGCGGTCAGATCGAGCCGGTATTCGTGGCTGAGTTGGGCGATCTGGCAGGTTTGCTGCCCGGTATTATTGAGCCGGGTGATGTGGTGTTGACGCTGGGGGCGGGGAGCATTGGTCAATGGGCGGCAGAATTGCCGGAACGCATGGCCAACCTGCTTTCAGTTAATAATCAATGACCCTGTCTGGGACTGAACCGGAGACGGGCGACACCCTTATTCGCGGGGAGGTTCGTTTTGATGAGCCCATGTCAGAGCATAATTCCTGGCGGGCGGGTGGCTCTGCCGAAAGGTTTTTCATCCCTGCCGACCTGGATGATCTTCGCGTATTTCTGAAAACGCAGACGAAAGCCGACGACCTTCTGCTTTGGGTGGGGCTGGGCAGCAATTTGCTGGTGCGCGATGGCGGAATTCGCGGAACAGTGATTTGTACCCGTCATCGACTAAAAGGAATGAACCCTGTCGCACCCGGAAGAGTAGCGGTTGAGGCCGGAGTGCCATGCGCTCACGTTGCCAAGTTTTGCGCCGATCAGGGGTTGGTCGGGGCCGAGTTTCTTGCGGGCATTCCCGGCACCATGGGGGGAGCGCTGGCCATGAATGCTGGGGCCTTTGGCGGTGAAACATGGGATCTTGTGGATCGGGTGACAACCGTGGATTCACAGGGAGAGCTGCAGGTGAGGGATCCCGCGCACTACCAAGTGGGATACCGCAGCGTTCGAGGACCCACAAACGAATGGTTTGTCGGTTGCGAGTTGGCTCTTCAGGTGGGCGACGTCGCAGTCAGTCGCACGAAGATTAAGGGTTTGTTGGCCCGTCGCAATGAAACACAACCGACGAATATGCCCAGTTGCGGCTCGGTGTTTCGTAATCCCGATGGAGACTTTTCAGCTCG
Source organism: Methylococcus sp. UBA6136 (assembly GCA_002423305.1). Classification (GTDB taxonomy): domain Bacteria; phylum Pseudomonadota; class Gammaproteobacteria; order Methylococcales; family Methylococcaceae; genus UBA6136. Next base: position 4,825 of record DIVI01000035.1, read on the forward strand.
CCTCATTGAGGCCTCCGGTCTTAAGGGATACACCATCGGTGGCGCTCAGGTTTCCGAGAAGCATGCCAACTTCATCGTCAATACGGGGAAAGCCAGCGCTGCAGACATCGAACGTTTGTTGCGGTTCGTGCAGGCTGAAGTTCTGAGGCTGCAGGGGGTTTATTTGGTGCCGGAAGTGAAAATTGTGGGTCGTGAACCAGAGGAGGCATGATGAGTCGGCAAGTAAAGGATCCCGGTGAATTTGGGCGTGTTGCGGTGCTCATGGGGGGATCTGCGGCTGAACGCGAAGTGTCACTGAAGAGTGGACGGGCGGTTCTGGAGGCGCTTTTGAACAAAGGTGTCAATGCCGTTGGGCTGGATGTCGGTCGGCAAATGACGCAGCCCCTGACCGAGGACGGAAAGGGGTACGACCGCGTTTTCAATATCATTCATGGCCGGGGCGGAGAGGATGGTGTCCTGCAGGGCGCGCTTGAGGCTCTGGGCATCCCATATACCGGCAGTGGTGTGCTCGCTTCGGCGCTCAGCATGGACAAATTGCGCACCAAGTTGTGCTGGATGGGCGCTGGCTTGCCTACTCCACGCTGGATGCGAATCAGTTCGGAGGAAGATTTGGTGGTCTGTGAGGAAACACTGGGTTTCCCCGTGATCATAAAACCGGCTCAAGAGGGCTCCAGCATTGGGATGAGCAGGGCGGATGACCGTGAACAGCTCAAGGAGGCATGGCGTACCGCATCGTTATATAATTGCGACGTGTTCGCCGAATCCTGGGTTGTGGGCAATGAGTACACCGCTGCAATCCTCAATGGCAAGCCTCTTCCACTGATTCGCCTTGAAACCCCCCATACCTTTTATGATTTCGACGCCAAGTACCGCGCCGAAACCACTCAATACCATTGCCCTTGTGGTCTATTGCCCGAGCAAGAACAACGCTTTCAGCGACTGGCGGCGGAAGCCTGCGAGATGGTTGGAGTCTATGGATGGGCCAGAGTGGATCTGATGGTTGACCATGATGGAAAGCCTTGGTTGATAGAGGTCAACACGGTGCCGGGTATGACCGATCATAGTCTGGTTCCCATGGCAGCCAGGCAAGCGGGTATTTCATTCGATGATCTGGTCTGGCAGATCCTCGAAACCAGCCTGGACCGGGATTGAGATTTCGCATGAGTCGCGCTCGGCAGAAACCCCGCAGAAAAAAATCCAACTACCTGGGGGTGGTTTTGGTCGCTGGGGTCTGTTTGGTCGCCGGATTTATGGTGATGCAGACGCGAGACACCCTCAAGGCCTCGTTTGATGCGATGTTTCCCATCAAACAGATTCGCATCGAGGGAGAGCTTGCCAATGTCGACCCTCAGATACTTGAGCAGAGCCTTCTCCCTTTGGTGAGGGGAAACTATTTGACGGTAGATCTGAATGCGCTTGAACAGGCCGCGTCGGACGTAGGGTGGGTGGGCTCTGCAAGCGTGACGAGAATCTGGCCTGACACGCTGCAAGTCAGTCTCACTGAGCAGAGACCGATCGCTCGCTGGGGAGACGATAGTCTGTTGGGAGAATCGGGTGAGGTGTTTGCATTGCTCGGTCAGTCCGCTGATTTTTCACCATTGCCCATGCTGCATGCGCCGCGAGGGCATGAGCTAGAGGTGCTCGGGATGATGGGCGAGCTCAACAATAAACTTCAGCCTCGTGGCACATACGTGTCTTCGCTCAGGATCAGCGATCGATTAGCCTGGACGGTCATCCTTTCGGATGGCTTGGAAATCTCCATTGGGAATCAGGATCCCCTGAAAGCCCTGGACCGTTTGTTAGGTGTATTGCCTGGCTTGGGCGAGCAGCGCTTGGCCCTGCTGAAAAAGGTGGACTTGCGTTATCCGAGAGGGTTTGCCGTTACCTGGAAGTCGCAGCCGGTGGAGGATGCAGAACCATCTTCCGGGCAGGGGTCACCCCAAAAAAACACCGATGGGATCAAGAAAACATGAGTCTTCTAAATGGCATGAAAAATATCAATAACTGGCACATGACCCATGGCTAAAAAATCGGATCGCAATCTCATCGTGGGATTGGATATCGGCACTTCCAAGGTGGCTTGTATCGTCGGCGAGATCAACCCGGAAGGTGATATCGAGGTGGTCGGTCTGGGGACGCATGCTTCCAAGGGCCTCAAGAAAGGCGTGGTGGTCAATCTCGAAACCACTGTGCAGTCGATTCAACGTGCAATCGACGAGGCTGAGCTGATGGCAGGTTGTCGCATCAACTCGGTCTATGCCGGAATCGCCGGCAGCCACATCATGAGCATGAATTCCCATGGCATCGTCGCCATCCGGGATAAGGAAGTGAGCCAGGGTGATGTGGACCGAGTGATTGATTCGGCCCGTGCTGTCGCGATACCGGCTGATCAGAAAATCCTGCACATTCTGCCGCAAGAATATGTAATTGACCGTCAGGAAGGGATCAAGGAACCGGTCGGCATGTCCGGTATCCGTCTGGAGGCCCGCGTGCACATTGTGACCGGCGCGGTCAGTGCGGCACAGAATATCGTCAAGTGCATCCGTCGTTGCGGGCTCGAGGTGGAGGACATCATTCTTGAGCAGTTGGCTTCAAGCGCTGCTGTCCTGACGGATGATGAGAAGGATCTCGGCGTCTGTCTGGTGGATATCGGTGGAGGCACCACAGATATTGCCGTCTTTACGGATGGGGCCATACGCCATACTGCAGTGATTCCAATCGCTGGCGACCAGGTCACCAACGATATCGCCGTGGCGCTTCGGACCCCTACCCAATTCGCTGAGGAGATCAAGATCAATCATGCGTGCGCGCTGACACAGCTGGCAAGCCTTGAAGATCTGATTGAGGTGCCGAGTCTGGGTGAACGTCCGATCAGGCAAATCTCGCGGCTGAATCTGGCTGAAATCGTTGAGCCTCGCTACGAGGAACTTCTAATGCTGGTTCAGGCCGAGTTGCGCCGCAGCGGTTTCGAGGACTTGATTGCCGCGGGTGTCGTGATCTGTGGCGGAAGTTCGAGGGTCGAGGGTCTGGTGGAACTCGCTGAAGAGATCTTCCATGTGCCGGTTCGCATCGGCATGCCCCAGGCCATCACGGGTCTGAATGAGGTGGTACGCAATCCTGCTTATGCGACCGGGGCGGGGTTGCTGCTGTTCGGCAAACAGCAGCATGTGCATGGAGAGCATCATGGGTCGGTGGGGCCTGGTTTTCGGGGAATGTGGACGCGAATGAAAAGCTGGTTTACGGGCAATTTTTGATTAGCTGATTTAAAACGGGGTGGAATTATGAAATTCGAAATAGTCGATTCTTACAGTCAGAACGCTGTCATCAAAGTCATCGGTGTTGGCGGCGGTGGCGGCAATGCCGTGAACCATATGGTGAATAGCCAGGTAGATGGGGTTGATTTTATTTGTGCCAATACGGACGCCCAGGCGCTGAAGAGCCTGCAGGCGCGCTCGGTGATTCAGTTGGGTAACGCCCTGACCAAGGGTCTCGGGGCGGGCGCCAATCCTGATATTGGGCGCCAGGCCGCGTTGGATGATCGTGATCGCATTCTTGAAGTGCTGGAAGGGTCAGACATGGTTTTCATCACCGCAGGCATGGGCGGTGGCACGGGTACCGGTGCTGCACCGGTTATTGCCGAGATCGCCAAGGAAGCTGGCATTCTTACTGTAGCCGTCGTGACCAAGCCCTTTGCGTTTGAGGGAAAGAAGCGTAAGGACTTGGCCGAGAAAGGGATTGATGAACTGAGTCAGTTTGTAGACTCACTGATCACCATTCCCAACGAAAAACTGTTGCCGGTGCT
>DIVI01000090.1:0-4416 GCA_002423305.1 Methylococcus sp. UBA6136
GCTGGCTGACCGCAAGGATCGTCCCGTCCGCAAGCAGGTCATCGAAACCCGGATTCGTGCCGCACTGGAAAGTCTGCCGGGCGTCCGCACCAAGGTCGGTCTGGGCGGGTCGGGCGAGAAATACGTGCTGGTGCTCAGCGGCGAAGATCCGGCCGCCCTGAGCCGGACGGCCATCAATGTCGAGCGCGATCTGCGAACCTTGCCCGGGCTGGGCAATATCGCCTCCAGTGCCGCGCTGGTGCGACCGGAAATCGCCGTGCGACCGGACTTTGCCAAGGCCGCTGATCTCGGCGTGACCTCCGCGGCCATAGCCGAAACCCTACGCATCGCCACGTTGGGCGATTACGACTGGCTGTTGCCCAAGCTGAATCTCGCTCAGCGGCAGGTGCCGGTGATGGTGCGCCTAAATGAAAGTGGTCGCGCCGATCTGGCGTTGCTGGAGCGGCTGGCGGTGCCGTCATCCGGGAGTAGCCCGGTCATGCTGGGACAGGTGGCGGCGCTGGAGTTAACCAGTGGTCCCGCCGTTATCAACCGCTATGACCGGGCGCGCAACATCAACCTGGAAATTGAGCTATCCGGTCTGCCGCTGGGTGAAGTGACCGAGCGAGTGAGCCAGTTGCCCAGCTTGAAAAATCTGCCGGCGGGCGTGTACCAGATTAACGTCGGTGATGCCGAGATGATGGAGGAATTGTTCGGCAGCTTTGGTCTGGCCATGCTGACCGGCGTGCTCTGCATCTTTGTCGTGCTGGTGCTGCTGTTCAGGGATTTTCTGCAGCCGATCACCATTCTTGCGGCGTTGCCGCTGGCCTTCGGCGGGGGCTTTGTCGCCCTGCTGCTGGCCAACAAGGCACTGTCGATGCCCTCGCTGATTGGCCTGGTCATGCTGATGGGGATCGCCACCAAGAACTCCATCCTGCTGGTCGAGTACGCCATTGTCGCCCACCGCGAACTGGGGTTGGGGCGTTTCGAGGCGCTGCTCGACGCCTGCCACAAGCGCGCCCGGCCGGTGGTGATGACGACGATCGCCATGGGGGCCGGGATGTTGCCGGTGGCCTTGGGCATGGGCGAGGCGGATACTTCGTTTCGCAGCCCGATGGCCTTCGCCGTCCTGGGTGGCCTGGTGACCTCGACGCTACTCAGTCTGCTGGTAATCCCGCCGGTCTTCACTTATCTGGACGACAGCAAGCGGTGGGTCCTGCGCCTGTTCGGCATCATCCCCGAAACTCAAAACCAGCATTGAGTCGGCTGGACGTCGACTGTCCAGTTTCATTCCGCTGGTTGCCTCGGCAGATGACGCAGCAGGATGCGGCGAACTTCCTCGATAGTTTCCGGATGCCCCTGGGCTGAATGGCCGGATCGAACCACCTTTTCCGATTCCATGCCATCGATGTGGGCGCTGCTGTATTCCACGACGCCGTCATTGCCGGTCTTGATGTCCTGCCCGGGTAACACGGCAATGATGGAATGACCGGTGATGCCGGGGGCCAGTGGCAATCGGGCCACGGTTTTCATGACCGGGCTATCGGCGGACATACCGTCCACGCTGGTGGGCGCCTGATCGCGCAGACTGCCGGGCACCTTTAATTGGCTATAGAGTTGCTTGAAGTTCTCGGAACTCTTGGTGACCAGTGACAGCGGCAGGGTGAGGACGTCGCGTGCCAGCGCTCTCACCCAGTCCTTGGTGAGGAAGCTGCCGCGATGCGGGGTAGAGATGAATACCACCCGCTTGACGAAAGGCAGCGGCTTGAAGAATAGCCCCCGGCGCAGACCCATCTTGATCTCAGGGTCCGTCTCGATGCTTTCAAACGGTTTGTCGCTTACCGACCGCCATAACTGGTCGCCGGGATCGATGGCGGTCAGATGCGTGAGCAGACCGCCCTGGCTGTGACCGATCACCACCATCTGTTCCAGGGCCGGGTCTGTGTGTTTCGGGTCCAGCCGGTTGACCATCTCGGTCAGCGTCTCCCGCAGGAAGGCTCCGGAAGAGGGCACGGGCAAGTTGCTGCTGTATTCGTAGAACCAGAACTGGTAGCGCTGGCGGATGACCGGGTCGTGGCGCAGGGTATTGACCATCTCTGCCCACCAGACCGGGCTGCTGCCGGTGCCATGCACCAGGACGACGGGGATGCGCCCGCGCTCGTAGGGCTGAATAAACAGCATGTTGCGCTTGGCATTATGGCCGTCAAGAAAGTCCCACAGGCCGGCATTCCATAGCGAGGCGTCATTGAGGCGATAGGCCAGTGGCGCGCTGAGATCGGTCTGCAGGGGGACGGTCTGACCATTCACCATCACGCTGTGGTCGTCATAGCTGGAGTAGAGCTCCATCACGGCCTGCCCGCGCCCGGCGGCGATATCTGCCAGGTTGCCTTCGATTCGCAAAAAGGCGGTGATGGGCATGGCGCCGCCGTTGGGTGTCTGCTCCGTTTTTTTGGTCATACCAATGACGGGCATGCCCAAGCCGGGCGAGCGATTGCGGGTGGTGAAACCGAAGACCTCATAGTCGTCGGCGGCGTAGAAGCCTTCTAAAACGCCGAACAAACGGGCGAGTTGCGATGGCGCCAGGCGCACCGGCACACTGCTTTGTAGCAGGGGCCGGCGGCCGGCGGCGAACTTTAGCTGATCGCCGTCATGACTGCGAAAAGCTTGATCCAGCGAGCGATTGTAAAGCTCGCAGGCATCGCGGAAGCGGCTATCGTAAGGTGATGGCGCGGGTTCGCTTCCCGGCCCCAGCAGGTAGAGGTAAGCGTAGATAGCTGATTGCAGGTAGGCATCCGGTCGATTGATCTGGCCGGGCGTCGCTGCAGTATCCTCCAGCGTCTTGGCCCAAGCATGGGTCGCTTCGGCCAAGGCAAAGAGAATATCGCGACGGCCATCCCGCACAGCAATGCCGTTCAGCTGGCGTAGGGCGGTGACCGGATCTGACTGGTAGAGCCCATCCAGATTATGCCGACGGAGCACCGTGATGGTTTCGTTGCCGACATGACCATCCGATAGGGCGGTACGGGTAGCCTGCTGATATGAATCCTCCGGAGTCACGCGCGTGACACCAATCGGTGGGCCGCACGCTGAGAGCATGAACAGGGCTACAGAGAGGATCGAGAGTCGGACAGTTCTTGTCTGATTCATGAATGGTCTGGGATCTGGGTTTTGTGTCGTGTGGTACCGATGATCAGTCGACCCGCTGGTAGGTGTTCAGCAGATCGTCCTGGAGCACGGTGGCGGTCCCGTTGGTCTCCAGTATCAGATCCTGGGTTGGCATCAGGGTCTGGTAGGACCAGCCGTGGGGCAGTTTCAGCCGCGTGCCGAGGTGGTCGAGGCTGGCCATGTTCAGTTGGGCATCGACCTGTTGCGAGTAGGACTGCATGACATAGCGTCGGCCGTCGGCCGTGATCAGCTGGTGAATCGGCCATCCTTGCCGGAACAGGTAGCGGGTGCTGCGCTTGACCTGTTTTTCCTCGTAGGGCTCACCGCGTTCCTTGAGCAGCATCAGCGGGGATAGCTCGACCTCGGCCAGCAGCCGGGCCTCGAGCTTGCCGAAGCGGTCGGTTTTGCCGGGATTGACCAGCGAGGCTTGGTCCATGAGGAAATGCCGGGGCCCATTCAGGATCACCTTGCGCGCATCGTACTGCCGGGCCAGTGCCTTGGCGTCCAGGGCTCGCCAGGCGTCCTCCGGGCAATCATTCAGGCCCAATGTGTTGTAGACGCTGGCGGTCAGGCTCAGCGGGCCGCCACTTACCACCAGCATCTCGCAGTAGCGGGTATTGCGAAGTTGATCGCGTCCGGCGGGTTCGACTGCCGCGGCCGGTCCAGCCAGCAGGAATAAAGCCGATAGGGTTCTTCTGCAGGTTTTGGAGAGCATGATGCGGGTCCCCCGGTGGCGGCGACGGGTTTCGCCTTTTCGGTGCCAGTCTACACCGCAAGCTAAAAACGGAGTTCCGACTGCACGTAGAAGTAATTGACGTTGCTGTGATCGGTGGGCGCACCGGGGGCGTTCTTGGCAAAGTCGCCCTTGATCAAGGCGGTCCAGCCAGCTTCCAGAGAAATGTTGTCATGGGCATCCCAGCGGGTGGCAAATTCGATGGTTTGCCCCATGAAATCACCCGCCTGGCCGGTGGGATCGGAGAGACCGGCCGGTATCCATGGCGCCTTGGGGTCCGCCATCCACCAGGCGCGATAGGCCAGGAAAGAGGACACATCGCGGTGGGGAACCACGAACATTCTGGCGCCGGGTGAGTTGATGTTGTTGCGGGCAAAAGGTCCAAAGATGCCGGTGGGGCCATATTCCCAACGCCGTGCGCCATACAGGGTGTCGAACGAATGATTGGTGTTGCCGCTGGAGCCGCCCGTCGCATAGTCGTATTGGATGAGCAGCCGCGGATCCCATGGCAGGTCAAGAGTGTAGCCAGCCTGGATGTG
>DIVI01000090.1:4544-5280 GCA_002423305.1 Methylococcus sp. UBA6136
ACCAGTTGTGCCCGATCCGTGGGGAGGCGCTGGACGGGTTGATTGGCAAAGAGCTGCAGTTGCCATTTGGCCTCGCTGTCCCGCAAGCGGAATTGCAGGCCGGTAAAGGCGTTGGTGGTGTTGCGATAGACGTTTCGAGCAACCAGCCGTCGACTACCCAGATCCAGGGTCATACGTCCGCCCTTGGCCTCAAAGGCCAGATTCGAGTCTGCCAGGTGGGTCGTCGACCAGGCGCCATACATCTGGGCAAAGTTGGCGACATTCACCATGGTGTTGTTCACGGGCCAATCTTCATTGGCCCCGAATTGACGCGCATCCCAGAATTCGAAGCCGGCTCTCAGGCCGTTTTGATGATGGGCTTCCAGCCACAAGACCGTCTGCAAGGGGATTTGATCCTGCGCACCGGTCTGGCCGCGCTGCCAGGGGGTGTCGAAGGTTTCGTAACGGGTACGTTGCTCCAGCGATCCCTCCAGCCATTCCGGCATGCCCAGTACTTTCTTGGCGTTGATGTGCTCGTGCAGTTCGAAGCGATTCTTGCCGGTCAGCCAATCATGGCGTTGGCTAGCACCGGCGGTCAGGCCCCAACGATTCGGGCGCTTGTATTCGGGCGGAGTGGATCCTTTCTTATCCTGGGCGGGTGTCGGGGCGGCGTTTTCTCCCTGCATGGCCGAAGTGGCGGCCGTTTTCACTCTTGCCTTGCCGGGTTTGCCAGGCTGTGGGGTCGTTGTCGCTCCGG
>DIVI01000090.1:5314-6020 GCA_002423305.1 Methylococcus sp. UBA6136
GCGAGTGCTTTCTGTTCTCTTACTCAGTCTTTTGATCCCCTTGTCAGCCCAGGCCGGCACCGTTCAGGTGGCGGTTGCCTCCAACTTTGCCGGGGCGATGCAGCAAATCGCCAAGGCATTCCAGCAGGACACCGGACATGAGGTGATCATTATGGCGGCCGGGACCGGCAAGTTGTACGCGCAGATCAGAAACGGCGCGCCCTTCGAGGTGCTGCTGTCGGCGGATGACAAGACGCCGGCAAAACTCGAAGCGGAGGGGTTGGCCGCGCCGGGCACGCGCTTTACCTATGCGCTGGGCAAGCTGGTGTTGTGGAGCGCCCAGCCCAATACTCTCGATCGTGAAGGCAAAATCCTGCGCAGCGGACACTTTGCCCACATCAGTCTCGGCAACCCCAAGACGGTGCCGTATGGCCAGGCGGCGGTCGAGGTGCTGCGGCATCTCGGATTGTTCGAGGCGCTGGAGCCCAAATTCGTGCTGGGCGAAAACGTGGCCCATGCTCAGCAGTTCGTCGCCTCCGGCAATGCCGAGCTGGGGTTTGTCGCCAAGTCCGGGGTCTACAAGGATGGCCAGCTGACCGGTGGGTCGGCCTGGTGGATACCGGATAGCCTCTATTCGCCGATTCGCCAGGATGCCGTGCTGCTGAAGAAAGGCGAGAACAACCCCGCTGCCAAGGCTCTGCTGGACTATCTGCGTTCGGCGCCTGCC
>DIVI01000114.1:0-594 GCA_002423305.1 Methylococcus sp. UBA6136
GCTCTCGTAGCAAATCTGCGGCCCCATCCGGAAACCATTCATCTCCAGCAAGGTGGTAGGCCCCTGCCCTCGCGCGAACTGCCCAGTGGGCGGAAGCCATTCGCGAATCTGCGGAAACCATTGCTCACCCGGAATATATTCACCAAAGGCCAGCAAAATGGTCTTGCTGTAATGCGGCGGCACTATGTCGCCCTCGCGATTTAGGGCAAACAGGGAATTGGTGATCAAATTGGAATTTAGATCGACACTGTAGGATCCGGTCACCAAGGGCAATTGCCTCGCCTTGAGAAACTCCCGCAGTTGCTCGGTAAAGGCATTATCCTTGAGACCCTCCCCCATCAGCGCCGGAAAAGCCGTCTCCGGCCAAAGCGCAAAATCGATGGGTTGTGTAGTGCTTTTGACCGCCGAATCGGTCACCCTCATGAAGGTTTTGAGTATCCCCTCCTGATAACCCTGTCCCAATTCGGCAGCGATCTTTTCGGTATTACCGATGTTTCCCTGGACCAGGAGGGTATGCAACATCGCATCGGGTGTTGGCAGGCGATGTTTCAGCCAAAACCCGCCCAGATTCAGCACGACAAACCCCGTGAGCAC
>DIVI01000114.1:662-10309 GCA_002423305.1 Methylococcus sp. UBA6136
ATCGCGAAAAGCCCCATGCCCAACACAGCGATTGGCCAATCGAGATGGGCAAATTCATGCAACAGGTAAGTGACCCAGTTGAAGCCGATGAGAGTGAAAACAAACGAAGTGACAAACCCAGCCATCAATACCGGCTTAAGCCGGTTTTGTTGCTGCCAGAACAACCATAAAGGGACAAAGCAAAACAGCGAAGCCCACGGCGGAAAAGGGATGTAGCTGGTGCCGATAAAAATACCGGAAAGAACCGGCAGTAACCACTGGCGAGAAAGCATGTTGGAAGAGATCAAATGTGATGACTGAGGCCGAGTGTCAGATCGGACGGATGGATTCCAGTGGAACAGGATCTCAAGGAGGGAGACAACCCTTGAAGAGATCAGTCGAGCCGTTGACGGAGAATCCGCTCGATCTCCTCGTCATTCAGCGCAACCGGATTCGTTTTCATGCTGCTGCCACGCGAGTGATCGACGATGCGGCGAAAGTCCGAAGCCCTGACACCCCATGTAGAAAGTGTGGGCAGCTGCAAACGGACCGTCCACTGTTTGAGCACCTCGACCAATCCAGCCAGAGCCTGGATATCGTCCAGTGCCGGACGTTGAAGAAACAGCCGTCCTACGTGAGCATACTTACTTAGTGCCGGGTGATCGGGCGCCCTGGATTGCATAGCCTGGACATTGACCTCGACTGCGGCTGCCAGCAGCGTGCCGCAAACCACACCATGGGGAATAGGAAAGAATGAGCCCAGGGGCTGCGCAAGCCCGTGGACGGAGCCCAGTCCGGTCTGGGCTAGGCAAATCCCGGACAGCAAGGCGGCATAGGCCATTTTTTCTCGCCCGAGGATCGCTGCAACCGGATCGTTTTCATACCAGGACAGAAGACCCTCCATGACGGCCTGGATACCCGACAAGGCCAGCGCATCCGTGAGCGGATTGGATCGAGTGGAGACCAATGCTTCGAGCAATTGCGTCAAAGCATCCATCCCGTTGGCGGCAATCAGATCGGGCGGGCAACTGGCCAGAAGGTCGGGATCAACAATCGCGTAGGCCGCCATCAACTGCTCATCGCGAAACGACTTTTTGAAACCCTCTGCCCCATGCCGCGTCAGCACCGCATTTTTAGTGGCCTCCGAGCCTGTTCCCGCCGTGGTCGGAACGGCGATGAAAGGCGTGGCCGGCCCGCGATAAGGCAATTCGGGACCCACACCCTCCAGATGATCCATCACACTGTTGCCTGGCCTCAGTAACCCGGCGATGGCCTTGGCGGCATCCAGCACGCTGCCGCCACCGATGCCAACCACGACATCGATTGGCTTTTGCCTCCAGGTAGCCACCGCCTGATCAATCATCTCCGGCGAAGGCTCACCCTCAACGCTCAGCTGCTCCCAATCACATTGCTTTTCGGCCAGGCCTTGCCGCAGCGTTGGCCAGGCATTGGAACGGAGAAAAGATTGCCCCCCCGTCACCAATAACAGACGCTGCCCAAATCCTGCAGCAATAACTGGCAACAGTGAAATCCGCCCCGCTCCGAATTCGATACGAGGCAAATGGCCGATGGAAAATGGCTCAATCATGCATCAGGCGCCGGGATAAAGGCCCTTCATGGGCACGCCCTTGCGGGGTTCCGCCATCATGTCGGCCACTCTGTCGCGCCATTCGGCATAGTGCGGGGTCAGCTTGTGGGCCGCCGCATCTTCTGCAGTGGCATAAGCTTCATAAAGGATGAACCGACCTTCTTCCTCAGAGTCCTGCAACACATCGAAACGTCGATTTCCGGCTTCATGCACCGATGCCCTATGGTTGGCTGCCGTCGCTTCAATGAAGGCCTGAAGACATTCCGGCTTGACGTGGACATGAACGAGGGTGACATGCATGGAATACCTCCTGCGTTAATGAATGCTTTCAGAGCTCATTGCGCCATACCTGTTCATCCTTGTCGAACAAGCGATTGGCTTCGGGTAAGCCCCAGCTTCCGGCCGGATAGGTGTGGATGAACTCCCGTTGTTCCGCCCAATGCTTGAGGATGGGGTCCACCACGCGCCAGGCCCATTCCACCTCGTCGAAACGAATGAAGAGGGTACGATCGCCCTCCATGATGTCGAGCAAGAGGGCTTGATAAGCGTCCAGCTTGACCTCCCGACCATGGCGGTAGGAAGCATTCAACTGAATGGTATGCGTCTGCATGCCAAGCCCCGGCTGCTTGGAGTGGATCTCCATATGCATGCTTTCCGAGGGCTGAAGCGACAACAGAATCCAGTTCGGCTCAAGGAATTCCAGTGGCGTCTCGCGAAACAACTGTTGCGGAGGATGGCGGAATCGAAGTGCGATCATGGACTGCGACTTGGCCAGTCGCTTGCCGGTGCGAAGATAAAACGGCACCCCTCGCCACCGCCAGTTATCGACATAGAATTTTGCGGCCACATAGGTTTCGGTCACCGAGTTCCGCTCCACCCCCGCCTCATTCTGGTAACCCGGCACCGCAACCCCGTTGATCATGCCCGGGCCGTATTGGGCCCGAAAGGCATGGGCATGCAATGCCTGCTTGGCGATGGGCCGGATGGAACGCAAGACCTTGACCTTTTCGTCGCGCAAGGCATCTGCCTCCAGCGCCGGAGGTGGCTCCATCGCCACCAAAGTCAGTAATTGCAGCAGATGGTTCTGCAGCATGTCCCGCAGCGCGCCGGCCTTTTCGTAGTAATCTGCTCGGGTTGTAATACCAACCTCTTCGGCCACGGTGATTTGCACATGATCGATGAAGTTACGGTTCCATAGCGGTTCGATCAACGTGTTGGCGAAGCGGAACACCAGCAGATTCTGCACGGATTCCTTGCCCAAATAATGATCGATGCGGAAAACCTGCTCTTCATCGAAATGCTCATGCAAGACTCGATTCAGCAAGCGCGCGCTCTCGATGTCTTCACCAAAGGGCTTTTCCACTACGATCCGATGCCGTCCACGCGGCTTGTTCAGGCCAGCCTCATCCAGGTGCGTGATGACTGTGCCGAAATCAGACGGCTTGATGGAGAGATAGAACACCGTATTGGCGCATAGATCATCGCCACAGGTGTGCTCGGCTATTTTTTTGTAAAAATCGAGATCCCGCAGGTCACCCGACAGATAACTGAAGCGCCGGGCAAAGCGCTCGTAAGCTTTCTTGTTGAAAGCGTCACCTGCATGGGCGCGAATCGACTCGAGCAGGCTGGCCTGCCATTCCTCATCTGTCCAGGGTCGCCGTCCAAGGGCCAGCAGGGTCATCTGGCCGGGTAAGTGACCGGAGACATCGAGTCGATAGAGCGCGGGAAGCAGTTTTATCTGGGCCAGATTGCCCGTCGCACCAAAAATCACAAAATGGCATGGCTCAGGCTGATGCGGCTCTTTGTTGGACATGACCATTTTTTGATTTACCTGGTGGAATTGACAGATGGCTGCGGCAAAGTACCCGGCAAGCAGATCACGCCTTATATCCCTCGGGGTTGCGTTCCTGCCATCGCCAGTGATCCCGGCACATGGCCTGGATGTCACGGGAGGCGCGCCAGCCCAGCCAGTCCTCAGCGAAAGCAGGATCGGCATAGCATGAGGCAATATCACCTGCGCGTCGGGCGGCCCTATTCAAGGGCACCGACTTACCGGAAGCCTCCTCAAACGCCCTGACCACCTCGAGTACAGTGTAACCGCGTCCGGTACCCAGATTGACCGCCCTGCAGCCGGGTTCCACCAGGCGTTCCAGTGCGCGCAAATGGCCGATAGCCAAATCCACCACATGGATGTAGTCGCGCACTCCGGTTCCATCGGGTGTTGGATAATCATCACCCCAGACGTTGAGCTTGTCGCGCCGGCCCACGGCGACCTGCGCCACAAATGGCATCAGGTTGTTGGGAATCCCCCGGGGATCTTCACCGATCAGACCGCTCTCGTGAGCGCCGACCGGATTGAAATACCGCAAGATCGAGATTCTCCAGTCCGGTGATGACTGAAAGAGATCTCGCAGCATGTCCTCGATGATCAGCTTGGTCCGCCCATATGGATTGGTGGCTGACAGCGGATGATCCTCCGTCAGCGGCAACCTTTGGGGGTCACCGTAGACCGTGGCGGAAGAACTGAATACCAACGAACGAACACCCACCGCCTGCATGGCCTGAAGGAGTCGATGAGTGCCCATGACGTTGTGGTCGTAATAGTCCAGCGGCCGCTCGACCGACTCGCCCACCGCCTTGAGGCCGGCAAAATGGATCACCGCTGTGCATTGGTGCTTCCGCAGTGTTTGCTCCAGCCCTGATTTATCCCGGACATCTCCCTCAATAACGGTCGCCCTCTTGCCGGTGATCTGGGCGACCCGTTCCAGAGATTGCGGATTACTATTGGAGAAATTGTCGTAGACAACTACATCGTAGCCGGCGCACAACAATTCCACACAGGCGTGTGAACCGATATAACCGGCCCCGCCCGTGACCAGGATTTTGGGTAATCCCGAGCTCATGATGAAATCAGGTCAGGCATCGCCATGGACCAACCGGGCAATCTGAAACGCCGGATTGAGAATAGCACCCTGAAACTGCAACCAGTTCAGTAAGCCATCCAGATAGATGATGTGCGGTGCCACACCTTGACTTGTGATACGCACCACACACTGATGCCCCGGGCCTTCCCACAGGGCGAAGGTCACTTCACCGGCATCAACTTCCTTGCGGGTCATGGACTCGTAGCCCTCAGCCTTGATGGCATCGACAATGTCGCTGGAGTTTTTGACCTTGCCGCCAAAAAATCGGGTGACATCAGCCTTGTGAAATTCGCCGCCACTATAAGTGAAGAACAGGGGCGTAGTGGATGGACTGGTCATGTTCGTGATCTCCTCTGGTTCAAAGTCCGGATTGTATCAATCTTCACGATCAGCACACCCGACGCCCACTGCGCGATCTCCCAACTTACAATATTCAAAAATCCGGGTCGCGGTTACTTTCATCATAAAAGTCCAATGTTACGATTTACAGCATGTGCCAAGGCCAGCTTGCATTGATCCATCGCATCTTGCCCAGCCCTTTCCCATCAACTCAGTAACAAACCGAGACAACTCCTCATGGTTCCCGCCCCCTCCCACCATTCGATCCTCAATACGGCGAGACGGCGGACATGAATGAGGCCCATTCCTTGACCAGGGAACGCGCCAACCCCCAACAAAGAGCAAGCCCACTCGAGGCTGTCTATCAATGTGTTGCACTGGCTCTTGGGTTGGGACTTTTAGCCATCCTGTGTATCGGATGGTCCATTGTGGCCCTGCTTCTCTCTCTACTGCCATATTCGACCTGGATCAGGGAACTGGGGCGGAAGGGAATCAACAGGGGTTTCAGGGCCTATCTTGGTTGCCTGGCCTTACCGGGCTGGATCAGGTTGGATATTGCGGCATTGGACAGCCTCCAGGATGCCCCACCCCTCGTGCTCGCACCCAATCACCCCGGACTCCTGGATGCCGTGCTGATTTTGTCGCGATTCACAAACACGGGATGTGTCGTCAAGGCGGATTTACTCAACCATCCCCTGCTGGGTGCCGGTGCCCGGCTGGCTGGTTATATTCCAAATAATCGCCGATATCGGATGATTCATGCGGCCGTTGAGGAACTTCGAACGGGGCATCACCTTCTGCTGTTTCCCGAGGGCACCCGCACCACTCGCATCCCCATCAATCCGCTGAAAAACAGCCCCGGATTGATTGCCAGCAAGGCAAGGGCCCCCATTCAGACGATCCTTATCGAAACCAATTCCAGTTTTCTTGGCAAGGACTGGCCACTCTTCAGGCCCCCTGCTCTCCCGATCGTGATTAGTGTCAAACTGGGTCGGCGCTTCCCCCCACCACAACAGGTCCGGACTTTCACCAAGGAACTGGAGCAGTACTTTGCATCGGAACTGCAACGATCCCCGGTGTCCAGCGATAGATAAAATATGAATCAGGAATCCGGGACACTCATGAAGCCCTGCTCGAACACTCATCTCGTTCAGATCCCCAGCTATAACCCGGGCGCCAAAGTCATCGAAACAGTCAGTGAAGCACGTCAGTTTTGGTGTCCGGTCTGGGTAGTCGTTGACGGCAGCGACGACGGGACCGCGGATTTGTTGGCCGATCTGGCCAAGAGCGACCCAGGCCTGCGTGTGATTGTCCTTCCCGAAAACCAGGGGAAGGGTGCGGCCGTTCTGGAGGGAATGAAAATGGCGATGAGCGAGGGTTTTACCCATGTGCTGACCATGGACTCGGATGGGCAGCATCCGGCTGCACTGATTCCTTCGTTCATGCGGTCTTCGGAACAGCAACCGGACGCCATGATCCTGGGCAACCCGATCTTCGACGACACCGCCCCCACCCTCAGGGTTCAGGGGCGTCGCATCTCNNCGGATCATGCAGAACACACGGTGGATGCGCCGGTTTGATTTTGATCCCGAGGCGGTGGTTCGAATGGATTGGGAGGGCGTCCCTGCGGTCAATCTGCCTGCGCCGGTCAAATATTTGAAGGCGGCGGATGGGGGCGTTTCCCACTTCAAGTATTGGCGAGACAATACATTATTGACCTGGATGCATACGCGTTTGATGCTGGGTTTCCTGATACGCCTACCCCGGTTACTGACGAGGCGAATCAGCGCCGGGAGGAACATCGACGGGTAACGGCTGAATGACCCCTCAAAATCATAACCAACATCAAGGCCACGGGTTTCGGCGCTGACAGCAAAAACCCGGTTTATAATTCCCGAGTGTGCCCATCACCGACATCCTCGCAGGCAGCAAGAGCGATGCCCAGATGAACAGTGAGTCCAGTCACCTCAGCCGGAACCCAACCCTTTCCAACCACATATGAACAAGACACTCTCCGACCGCGTCAGATCCATCAAGCCATCTCCTACCTTAGCCGTCACCGCAAGGGCTGCCGCCATGAAGGCCGCTGGCAAGGACGTCGTGGGATTGGGTGCTGGCGAGCCGGATTTCGACACACCTGAACATATCAAACAGGCGGCCATCAAGGCGATTCTGGATGGTTTCACAAAGTACACCGCCGTGGATGGGACACCGGGTCTGAAAAAAGCCATCGTCGACAAATTCAAGCGAGAGAACGGCTTTGACTATGAGACAAAACAGGTGCTGGTGTCTTGTGGAGGCAAGCAAAGCTTCTACAACTTGGCTCAGGCACTGCTGAATCCCGGGGATGAGGTGATCATCCCAGCGCCCTACTGGGTTTCCTACCCTGACATGGTGCTGCTGGCAGGTGCCAAGCCAATCATCATTGACGGGCCGCAATCACAAAACTTCAAGATCACCCCCGCCCAACTGGATGCGGCCATCACGGCCAAGACCCGGTTGTTTGTCATCAACAGCCCTTCCAATCCCAGCGGCATGGCCTATAGCCTGGCGGAACTGAAGTCACTGGGCGAGGTGTTACGCAAGCATCCAAACATCATCATCGCCACCGACGACATGTACGAACACATTCTGTGGACGGGCGACTTCGTGAATATTCTCAACGCCAACCCGGATTTCTATGACCGCACGATGGTATTGAACGGGGTATCTAAGGCCTACTCGATGACGGGCTGGCGCATCGGCTATGCGGCCGGTCCCGCCTGGCTAGTGGAAGCCATGACCAATATCCAGTCTCAAAGCACCTCGAATCCAACGTCCATCTCGCAGGTTGCAGCCGAGGTGGCTCTAAATGGCGATCAGGGATTTATCGCCGATATGCTCAAGGCGTTCAAGGAGCGCCACGATTATGTGGTGAATGAGCTGAATACTATCCCTGACGTGAACTGTCTGGAAACTGACGGGACCTTTTACGTGTTGCCCGACGTAAGCCGGGTGATTGCTCGTCTCTCCGGCATTGAGGATGACCTTGCCTTGTCCGAGTATCTGATTGAACAGGGCGGCGTGGCCGTCGTACCGGGAAGTGCTTTTGGCGCGGCCGGGCACATTCGACTTTCGATTGCCACCAGCATGGCCAACCTCGAAAAGGCCATGATTCGCATCAAGGCCGCTTTAGGCTGAGAGAACAGAACATTGCACGGACCGGGCTGGCCTGAAAAGTTTCAGGCCAGCCCGGTCATGCCGCGATCAACCCAGCTTCAGACCCGACAAGTAAGCCATGAAGCTCCCTCTCAGCTCATCGTGCTTAAGGCCCTGTTCCACTGTGGCCATCAGGTAACCCAGCTTCGACCCGCAGTCGTAACGCTTGCCCTCGAACTCAAAAGACAGTACCGGCTCGTCTTGCAACAGCATGGCGATGGCATCCGTTAACTGAATTTCACCGCCGGCGCCGCGCTTGACGTTATCGAGCCGCTCAAAAATACCCGGAGTCAGGATGTACCGCCCGACCACCGCCTGATTGGAGGGCGCATCTTCGGGTTTTGGCTTTTCAACAATGCCGTCCAGCTTGGCCAGACCCGGGCGAATGCTTTGCGCATCGACAATACCGTAACTCGCGGTTTCGGAAGGGTGCACCTTCTCGGTTCCCAAAATGGAGCACTGCCACTCGTCATAGATTTCAACCATCTGCTTTAGGCAACCGCGGGGACCATCGTCGATCATGTCGTCCGCCAACACGACCGCAAACGGCTCATCACCCACAACACTGGCTGCGCAATTCACCGCATGGCCCAATCCCAGTGCCTCAGCCTGACGAATGTAGACGCAGGTTACATTTGACGGGACCACGTCCTGCAGAATCTTGAGAACCTCCGTCTTGCCTCGCATGGCCAGTTCGGTCTCCATTTCATAGGCCTTGTCGAAGTGGTCTTCGATGGCCCGTTTGGTCCGACTGGTCACAAAAATCATCGTGTCGATACCCGCTGCCACCGCCTCTTCGACGGCATACTGGATCAGCGGCTTGTCAACGATAGGCAGCATTTCCTTTGGGCTAGCCTTGGTCGCGGGAAGAAATCGGGTCCCCAGACCGGCAACAGGAAACACCGCTTTTCTGATTGGTTTTTTCATATGTATTCCTTCTTTTATCAGCGTGTTGATAACAGTTTATTTTTATCTCTCAGATAGTTGAGGACCTTATCGGCACAGACATCCAAACCATCTCTCCCCGTATGAACCACAACCTCCGGGTTCAACGGCGCCTCATAGGGCGACGAGATGCCCGTGAATTCCGAAAGCTCTCCCGACCTGGCTTTCTGATAAAGACCCTTAACGTCCCGACCCTCACACACATCGAGCGGCGCATCGCAGTAGACTTCAATGAAATCGCCCTCCCCCAACAGCTTTCTCACACCATCGCGATCACTGCGGAAAGGGGATATGAAGGCCGAAATAACGATCAGGCCGGCATCGGTCATGAGCTTGCCCACCTCACCAATTCGACGAATGTTCTCGCACCGATCCTCGGGGGTGAAACCAAGGTCGTGGCACAGACCATGTCGGACGTTATCGCCATCGAGCACGTAGGTGTGACAGCGGTCGGCAACGAGCCTTTCCTCAACACAATGGGCGAGGGTCGATTTCCCGGCGCCTGAAAGCCCGGTCAACCAGACAACGCAACCGTGATGGCCATTAAGCTGTTCGCGCTGGGCGCGGTTCACGATGCCGTGCTGCCATCGAATGTTATGGTTTTGAATCACAATCAATCCAACTGATGCGTTACGCGCGGATTTGAACTACCCATGAAAAAGGCCCCAGCCGGG
>DIVI01000065.1 GCA_002423305.1 Methylococcus sp. UBA6136
GGAGACGCATCGGCTCCGATAAATATCAGTGAGTTACGATAGTGCGGTTGGAGTGTGGGTTCGGTAGGGAGCGGGGACTCGAACTATAAAGCCAGCTGGGTCAGAGCCAACCTAACAGATCACAGATTAGCCGGTGAGGTTTAAAAGCAAAGACTTGCGTCGGTCAAAAGCCCTTTGCAGAGCAGCATTGGGTTCGGGCGGAGAAATCATGGCGTCGGCGAAGCATTGCTGATCAGCCAGCGAAAGGCGAATGACTCCACTCTGCTCAATGACTTCTTGAGCGGCCTCCTGTGCGGCAGTAACCACAAAGTCGGTAATGCTCCGGCCCTCTAATTCAGCAGCACGCTAGATAAGGGCATGCGCCTCAAGGCTGAGGAGGGCCTCAAGTCGAGCGACGGATGGCGGTTTTGATCGTGCCATGGACTGTCCTTTGAGGGTGGTGCCGTTTAAACGCGAAGATCTGTCGGGTCAGCGGGAAGAAGGCGGCCTCGTCAATCATCGGCAACCGCTCACTCCTTAATTATTTTTCTGGCAAGGATGCGATCAGAGTAGCGCAAGATCAGGACTCTACTCATGAAGGCGACGATCACTAGATTGATGGTCAAGGTGGCTAGCTTCAGCCCACTCACCCCCTTGAACAACTCGTAAACCTCAAAGGGCAAGTAGACGGCACCACTCAACGCGGCGAACCATTCGGCCCAGGCGCGGTAAAACCAGAGTCCATAGGCTTCAGTGAAGCGAATGCTGGCGTAGGCAAACGCGAAAATAGCCATCATCCACAAACGACTGTCCGTGGCATTGGCAGAAAGATCAATGAAGACCCGGGGGTAGTGGCTCGCTGGATTGAGGTGAAGATGCGTGACCAGTTCCTCCGCGACGCACTGAACATTTTCATGGAGGAGCGATAACACGCCAAATCCTGCCAGCAGCGTCAGGACCCCTTTGGTCATTTCTAGCGTGGCGACCGCCCTTACGCCCTTGTCTGCCGTTTGATGATCGGAATTCACGTGGAGAGGTGTTGGGTGATTGCCAGAAAACGGTGACACAGGAACTGAACAATCGTGAGGCTACCCCTCAAGCGATACGGTTTCCACGATATTCCTGAATTCTCTCAGGATATCCGAGTGATGTTTCGATAGGAATTCGTTGACGTGTTCGTTTTCCAGGAGCTTTTGCAGATACCCCCTGGCCAGCACCAGATTCAGGACATCTTCACCATAGCTCTGCTCGATGAGTTTGTAGCGATCACTGATCTGTTCCATTTCACGTTGTAGCCGAGCCATCGTGTCTGCTGTGGGGCCTGAGGGTTTTTTGAGGGAGGCGCCCTCGGCCCACATCTCTGCGGGCGTCGTGGCCAGGAGGGCCTGAGCGTAACTGCAGGTGAGTGCATTGGCGGCGACCATCAGTTCCACACACTCTACTTGTCGCGTCGGTTTCATTTTTCTCAGGATCCGCGCCACATCAGGAGAAAAGATTCGATCCGTCAATAACTCCACCGCCTCCGGGCAGATCCCATCGAGCAGTTTGGCGCGGCGTTGAATATTACTCACGTTCACGCTCAAGGCGTCGGCCAGGCGCTGTGCGGGGACACCCCGCTCGAGGGCCCGGCGGATCATGTGGTGTTCCTGGACGGTAGATAGCCGGTTGATGCGATTGTTGTAGGTGTAGGCCTCATTGTCTTTCGCGATCAGACAGGGAGCACTTTTTTGTCCCATTTCCTGCAAAATCGCCAATCGCACATGGCCGTCCAGTAACGCGTGACGGCCCGATCGGTCTGGGTGGGTCACCGTCAGTGGCTCGATCAGACCGATGACCTGTAGCGATGCCTGAATCTGCTTGTATTTGGATTGTTGACGGACGGATTTAGGTAAGAGTCGAGACGGCAAAATCCGGTCAAATGCAATCACTTCCGGTTCCAGGGCAAATCCAATCGCGATGCTCACCGGCCACCTCCATGAGGATGCAACCGTTCGGCGAGATAGCGCGGCAAGGTATCCAGCCCCTCGGCCCGCAGCAATGTCATAAAGTGGTCGTCGGCTAACAACTCCCGAAGGGCTCCGGTGATAAACAGAAGTCGCTGCTGGGCAAATTCCGCTTTGCGGACCATCTGCTTTTGCCGCGTGACCTCCTGCTGGTAGCTTTTGACGAGGCTATTGGCGGTCACCGTCGTTTTACGCGGGTTCCGAACTCCCCCGCTACCGAGAGTGCGACCACACAACTCCCGGCGTTCAATGACGCGTCGTGCCTGTTTTAACTGGTTGCCGCGCAGTAAGCCGGATTCATAGGCATCCTGCAGGGCGGCTCTCACGGCCGTGGAATCGGTGCCGGCCCGGGCAATGGTAATGGCTGCCTTGATGGGCAGTCGCCCCTTGGCGACCCCATCCAGTAATCGCTCTTCC
The DNA here is from genome assembly GCA_002423305.1 of Methylococcus sp. UBA6136. Lineage (GTDB taxonomy): Bacteria > Pseudomonadota > Gammaproteobacteria > Methylococcales > Methylococcaceae > UBA6136. Next base: position 2,400 of record DIVI01000065.1, read on the forward strand.
CCGGAATTCAATAATGTCAGGATGTCGGAGACATAACTTTGGGCCAGGCCGGTCTTGGCGATGATGACCTCACAGCTGTATCCTTGCTTACGGAGTTCATCCACACCGGCCAGCGACTGAAATCCGTTATTTTGTCGTCGGGCAATATTCTCGGTCAGACTCATGATGAAGGCATCCTCATCATCCACTTCGACCACCAGCGCCGGAATGTGGGTTTCCCCCAATTGCCTAAAGGCCTTCAATCGACCCTCCCCGCAAATGAGAAGGTATCGTAGCTGGCCATCCGCATTCTGACGCGGGGTCACTGTCACCGGCTTTTTGAGGCCAATGTCCTGGATATTGGCAATGATCGTATCGAAGATACGTTGATTTCGCTCTCGGGGATTGAGGACATCAATGTCGTTGACGGCAATGGGGCTCAGCTGCGGAAAGGCCTGCACGCTCATGCCGCCCTCCGTACCCGACGCCGCTCGGCCATGCCGTAGAGGTAATCGAGGGTATCAAAGCGATAACTCTCCCATTGCAGGGGATTGTGTTCCCCCAAGTGCAAGCTGGGTAGGCCAAAATCGATGCGTGGCAAGAGGTAATAGTCCAGCGGCGTAGGTTGCTCCGGTGTGAGTCGGACGGCTACCGTGATATCGGGCGCCAGACTGGTATCGAAGCGGATTTTCCAGCGGTGCCGCCCCGCCGGGGTCACGTTGCAGCGGGCCAGCACCAGCGAGACCGTGAACTCGCCGTTGATGCGTAATAAATCCGTGCCGGGATCCCGCTCGATCTGGCCCCCGAGGGCCTGGATCGCCGCCTCGGTGTCAGCCAGGACAGTCGGGTGCAGCCGGCGGATCAGCTGGTTGGTCTCCAGATACCGGTAATCACGTTCCGGCTGGAAACCTACCAACTGGTAGGCCCTTAAGAGACTCCCGAAGCGATGGCTGTAAACCGAGGACTGCGGCATGCCTTCGGCTTCATCGATGATCAAACCAGATAACAAGCCCCGGCGCTGGTACAAGGCTTTCAGCCGGTCCAGCAACTCCTCATCGGTAAACCGGCGGGCCCGGGCGCTGATGATGCCCTGCGCCATATAAAACTGATCCTGGGAGACAATGGCCTCGAAGGCGTTCTCCTTGGCAATCCACATCTCACGGGTATTCTTGATCCGGCGCTTCTTTAGCTTGAAGGACACCCGGTTGTAGACGTTATTCCCGATATACTTTTCGTTGGTCAGGATTTGCCGCACCACCCCCCGTGTCCAGGGTCGTCCCAAATCGGTGACTAACCCTTGACCATTCAGGCGTTCGGCAATAGCCGTCTCGGTCAGGCCCTTGTCTACAAAGGCGTGGTAAATCTCGTTCACTACCCGCACTTCGTCCTCCGGGCCAGGCATCAGGATCACCCGGTCGGTCTGTAGGCTTTTCTGTTCGCCATGCGACAGTTCACCCTTAAAGGCGCCGTTCTGATCAATCAATACGCGACGGAGGCCATAGCCGGCGTGTCCGCCCTGACGATACCCCATCTCAATCAATCGGCACTGCCCAGCAAACACCTTGGCCGATAGCTCGCGGCTATATTCCCCGGCCATGGCGCGCTTGACCCCCTTGACGATGGTCGATACCGGCGAGCCGTCGTTCTCGAACTGCTCGGCGCAATAGGCCACCTGAATGCCGGCACGGCGGCAGAGGTATTCGTAGTAGGCCGATTCATCCGCGTCCTGAAATCGGCCCCAACGACTGACGTCGTAGACCAGGATAATCTCGAAATCGGCATTGCCGTTTTCGACATCGGCAATCAGTTGTTGCAGGGCAATACGACCGTCAATGCGTAAGCCACTTTTACCCTCATCGGCATAGGTGCGAACAATATCGATCTGTCGCTTTTCAGCATACTCAATAATCTTGTCTCGTTGATTCTCAGTCGAGTATTGCTGGTGCTCTGTCGACATTCGCACGTACTGAGCGGCGCGCCAACGCTGGGTATTCTTGTCAGTAATGTAATCATCAGCCATACCGTATCCCTGGAGGTGAGTGGACGGAACTAAGGGCCTTCACATTACCTTCAGGTGGCGATAATCATCAAGTGAATCATTCGGGGTTAAAAACATCTCCTGGCCGATGATTAATTCACCGCAAAATAGACCAGGACTAACATGAGAAAACCCCAGCGTGGAATGTAGTTGAGATGTCCGGCTAATTTGAATTCGTCAACCACATTCATCCAGTCAATGAAGCTTCGAAGTCTGGCAAATGGGCAACCGCCCTTGCTATAGCAGTCAGGCAGGTCCTGACTCCTTGGGCTTGGTGCGGCTTTCATTTTTGGTTTGCGGGAAGCGGTATTGCGGGGGATTTTTGGGGCGTCGGCCATGGGGAAATGTCCTCAGTTAAAAGCTTGGGATGCCTGGTGGCGGATGGACTTAAGGTCTTCCCTACGTTATTGGGGTAGGGTCAGATCATTCCAATCGAGCGAAACCCCCTGTCGAGTCAGCGATTCCAATGACGGTGGTCTTCTGGCCTCCAGGCAATGCCTGACCCGTTCCGGGGATAGCCGCGAGAGTTGCATCAGCCGATTTACATGACCCTTACTCAGGCCCTCTGCATCGGCAATGGCACTGATCGAGTCAAACTTGCCGGACTCGATCAATGACTGCCAGTAATACGCCAAGCCCAGTGCTCGCACCACCGGCGCATGCTGTTCGGCCTTTTTCCGTTGCCGTTCCTCTGCCGCCTCCACCGTAAAGGCCTCTGGTGCATCGATCGGCGTGATGATTTCCTTCTTCATGCCCCGCTTGACCAGGGTCCAGGGAATGAAGGTGACCAGCTTGACCCCGCCGGCGGGTTGGGGGATTTCGTGGGTGACTGGTTGGCCGGTAATGCGGCCTTCTGCGCGTCTGGGCATAGGGACTCCTAACGAAAGGATTCAAACAGCGACTGCTGCGCCTGCCAGTCAGTCGGCAGACGATGACGTTGCAGCCATTTGAGATTGAGAGTGCGGGGTTGCTGGCCGGCCAGGCAGGTTTCCACCAGACCCGGCGCCATCAATCCAAGATGCAGGACGCGGCTCACGGTGGAAATATCCTTGCCCTCCCGCTGCGCCAGGGCCTCGACGCTGGGAACCACCCCCTGATCCAGTTGCTGTTGCCAATAAAGGGCCAAGCCCAAAGCTCGGATCAACGCGGGGGAGGGCTGACGCTGTTCGGTATCCACCAGCGGCCGACCCACCCGGGCCCATTGCAAGGGCACAATCACCGTAGAACTCATGCCGCCTCCCATGCCACCATCTCGGCCCCGATGGTCTCCGGGCTGAATTCCTCCAGTAGGGACTTCCAGCCCAACTCCCGCCAGTGAATCCGGAGGCCCTGTTCCAAAAGGTCCACCCGTTCCACCATCAACTGGACCAGCCGATGCTGCTCGACCGGATACAACTGTGACCAGACATCCCCCAATCGGCTCAGGGCCACCACCGTGCGCCCCTCATCCACCTCGGTCCCGAGTTCCCGGCACACCGCCGTTACCGTCTCCGGACTGCTCAGCACCGTCTTGATCTGCTGCACCGTGGCAGCTTCAATCGGTTCCGCCGGTAATCGTAATGACCCGCCTGCCACCCCAAAGCGGTTCACTTTCTGACCAATGTAATAGCGATAGGCCTTACCCTGTTTCCGGGTATAGGTTGGATACAGCTTATTGCCCTCGGCATCGTGCAGCAGGCCTCGGAGTAGCGCATCAGAGGGAGCTCGCTGCCGCGTTTCGACCGCCCGCTGTTTTCCCTCCTCAGAAAGCACCGCCTGCACCTGATCCCACACGGCCCGATCTACCAACGGCTCATGCTGCCCCGGATACCATTGCCCCTGATGGGATAGCTCCCCGCGGTACAGCCGATTCCTGAGCAGGTCGTGCAGCAACTTCCTGTCAAACGGTCCCCCGGCATTCACTTTGCCCGCCTGGGTAGTCCAGGCCTTGGTGGTCTGGCCTTCCGCATTGAGGGCAGCGGCTAACCGGGTACACGAACGCAGTGTGACAAAATCCTCGAAGATCCTCCGCACCCGCGCCGCTTCTTCCGGATTGACCACCAGCTTTCGCTGGATCACGTCATACCCCAGCGGCGGCCGCCCACCCATCCACAGGCCTTTCTTCTTGCTCGCCGCAATCTTGTCGCGAATCCGTTCCCCCGTCACTTCCCGTTCAAACTGGGCAAAAGACAGCAGCACATTTAGCATCAGTCGGCCCATCGGTGTCGCTGAATTGATCTGCTGTGTCACCGCCACAAACGACACCCCGTGGCGCTCGAACACCTCCACCATCTTCGAGAAATCGGCCAGGCTGCGGGTCAGGCGGTCAATTTTGTAGACCAAAACAATGTCGATCTTCCCCGCCTCAATATCCGCCAGTAATCGTTTCAGCGCTGGCCGCTCCATGTTGCCGCCTGAAAAGGCCGGATCATCGTAATCATCCGCCACAGGAATCCAGCCCTCGGCGCGTTGGCTGACGATGTAGGCTTGCCCCGCGTCGCGCTGCGCATCAATCGAATTGAATTCCTGGTCCAGGCCCTCCTCGGTCGACTTCCGGGTATACACCGCACAGCGTCTACGCGGCTTGGACGCAACCAGATCAGCCGTCATGCTGCCTCCCGGGATTTCCGTACATTGAAAAATACCAACCCATTCCAGGGGGTTCCGGTGATCTGTCGGGCGACCGCTGAAAGGCTGCGGTAGCTTTGACCGCCATACTCAAAGCGTCCCTCTGCCGTCACCGTCACCCGGTGTTCCTCGCCGCCATACTCCCGCACCATGACCGTTCCCGGCACAAAGTGCAGCACCTCCCGAGGTGGTCGTTGGGAAATCTTCGATTGCTGCTGACCGATCTGGATCAAGCGTTGTCGGGTTTTGTCGGACAGCCCGCCATACACCGCCTCCTGCAACTTGTAGGCAATCCGCGCTTCGAGATA
>DIVI01000220.1 GCA_002423305.1 Methylococcus sp. UBA6136
AGGACATGGACGGCATCAAGCGCCAGCATGGCGTGCCGGATAATCTCAAGTCCTGTCATACCGCGCTGATCGGCGGCCGTGTGGTCGAGGGCCATGTGCCGGCAAGCGATATCCGTGCATTGATGGAGAAAAAGCCCGCCGTCGTCGGCATCAGCGTGCCCGGGATGCCCTCCGGTACCCCAGGGATGGAAATGGGCGGCAGGAAAGATCCATTCGCCGTAGTCCAATTCGACAAGAGCGGTCAGGCGACGGTTTTTCATGATTATTCAGGTCAGTGATTCGGCTGGCCATGCACCCCCTTTGTCTCTCAGAGATCTGAACCATGCTGCTAGCCGGTGACGTAGGCGGGACCAAGACCATCCTGGCCCAGTATGAAAAAAGCACCGAGGGGCTTGAGCGTGTGCGCGAGCGGCTGTTCCCCAGCGCTGATTATGCGTCGCTGGACGAGATCGTTGCGGAATTCCTGAGCGATCAGAGCGTGCCGCTGGAGGCGGCCTGTTTCGGGGTGGCGGGCCCGGTCTTCGACGGTGCTTCCCGCATCACCAATCTGCCTTGGGTGATCGAGGAGCGTTCGCTGGCGGTCACGACCGGCGTGCAGCGAATCAAGCTGCTCAACGATTTGCAGGCCATGTCGCTGGGTCTGCTGCGGCTGGGTCCGGAAGAATGGCTGGAGCTGAATCCCAACGCCGAGCCCGCCACCGGCAACCGGGCCGTGATTGCCGCTGGTACCGGCCTAGGTGAGGCAATCCTTTATTGGGATGGCATGAATTACCACCCGCTGGCGACCGAGGGGGGGCACACCGACTTTGCGCCCACCGATGATCTGGAGGAGGGGCTGTTACGCCACCTTCGGGCCAAGTTCGGGGGGCATGTAAGCTATGAGCGCATTTTGTCGGGTACCGGGATTGCCTACCTCTACGAATACCTCCGGGACATCGACCATCGTCCTGAATCGCCCGAGTTGGCCAAGGTGCTGAAGGTCACCGATGACCCGGCGCGTGAAATCAGCTTTTACGCGTTGGAGCATAACGATCCACTGGCCCGCGAGACGCTCCGCCGCTTCGCCCGCATTTACGGTGCCGAAGCGGGCAATCTTGTGCTCAAGTGCCTGTCCCGCGGCGGCGTCCTCATTGGCGGCGGCATTGCGCCCAAGATTCTCAACGCCCTGGTCGAGGATAGCCAGTTCATGGAAGGCTTTTGTGCCAAGGGCCGCTTTGCCGAATTCTTGCGCCACATCCCCGTGCGCGTCGCTCTCAATCCCAATACCGCCCTGCTGGGCGCGGCGGATTATGCGGCGCGTTGTTTGTTGTGATGGTCGACTGAATGGGGTGCTGTAATAAAAATCAAATACTTCCAGGAAACGGACGCCCTTTATATCGAATTCCGCGAGGGTGCAGTTTCCGAAACACAGGATCTTGATGAGAACACTCTCGTTGAGCGGGACGTGGACGGACAAATTTGTAGCATCACGATAGAGCACGCCAGGGAAAAGGCCGATATCAGTCGATTTTCTATCGAGCAGGTCTCCATATGATCACCTCCGAGGACGAGCGGGCCGTCCTGGTGGCGGACATTCAGGCCGAGGTGCGGGCCACGGCGTCCTACACCGGCCGCGACCATCTCAAACCTTCCGTCCTGAAGGCCATCAGGACAGTGCCCAGACACCGCTTCGTTGTGCCGGAACTGGAAGCATCGGCCTATCTGGACGCGCCGTTGTCCATCGGTCACGGTCAGACCATTTCCCAACCCTACATCGTGGCGCTGATGACAGACCTTGCCGAGGTGGGCGCCCAGGCCAGGGTGCTCGAAATCGGCACGGGTTCAGGCTACCAAGCGGCCGTGCTGGCCGAGATCGTGAGCGAGGTTTATTCCGTTGAGCGCGTGGCCACGCTGGCAGCCTCGGCCGCCCGATGCCTTGATGAGCTGGGCTATAACCAAGTCCATGTGAAGGCGGGTGACGGGTATCAGGGCTGGCCCGAGCACGCGCCATATGATGCGATTCTGGTCACCGCCGCCGTTCCGGAGCCGCCTACACCTCTGCTGGAACAGTTAAAGCCCGGTGGACGCTTGGTCGTACCCTTGGGTCGGCCGGGTGCGAAGCAAGAGCTGACCGTGATTACCCGTCAGGCGGACGGCGGTTTTGCCATATGCGCCGTGTTGCCGGTGTCATTCGTGCCGTTTTTGCGTGGAGAAACCGACGTCTAGCCTTTCGATTGCCCTCGCGATATGGGGCGGATGCCGGTGCTTCAAGCGCTTTGCCAGTGCCGGGGTCGCGGGTGAATTCGGCTATAATCGCCGGCTTTCTCATTACCCGCCATCGGAGTGGTTTGCGTGACTCCCCAACAACGCGATGTTTCCACCTTCCAGGGATTGATCCTGGCGCTACAGGATTATTGGGCCGCGCAGGGTTGCGTGATTCTGCAGCCACTGGACCTCGAGGTCGGCGCCGGCACTTTCCATCCCGCCACATTTCTTCGCTCCATCGGTCCTGAGCCGTGGAATACGGCCTACGTCCAGCCATCGCGCCGTCCCACCGACGGCCGCTATGGCGAAAATCCCAACCGGCTGCAGCACTACTACCAGTTTCAGGTGATCATGAAGCCGTCGCCGGCGGATTTTCAGGATCTGTATCTGGGTTCCTTGCAAAATCTCGGCTTTGATCTCAGGGAGCATGACATCCGTTTTGTCGAGGATAACTGGGAGTCGCCGACGCTGGGTGCCTGGGGGCTGGGATGGGAGGTCTGGCTGAATGGCATGGAAGTGACGCAGTTCACCTATTTTCAGCAGGTCGGCGGCATTGATTGCCGGCCGGTGAGCGGCGAAATTACCTATGGCCTCGAACGCATTGCCATGTATCTGCAGGCGAAGGAAAGCGTTTACGACCTGGTCTGGGCGCGCGGCCCGCAAGGCGTGGTCACCTATGGCGATGTGTATCACCAGAATGAGGTGGAGATGTCGGCCTACAATTTTGAACAGGCCGATACGGCTTTCCTGTTCGGCGCCTTCGACACCTACGAGCGTGAGTGCAAGCGCCTGATCGAAGCCGACTTGCCGCTGCCCGCTTATGAAATGGTGCTGAAGGCATCGCACTCTTTCAATCTGCTGGATGCGCGCAAGGCAATTTCGGTCACCGAGCGGCAACGCTTCATCCTGCGGGTTCGTGAGTTGGCGAAAGCCGTGGCCGAAGCCTACTACCAACGCCGGGAAAGTCTCGGCTTCCCGATGCTGAACCAGAAGGGCGCCTGACATGACCGAAACCCGTGATGTCCTGTTTGAACTGGGCACCGAAGAATTACCCCCCAAATCCTTGCTGACGCTCAGTGGGGCGTTGCAAAGGCAGGTTGAAGCCGGGCTGTCGAAGCTTGGCCTCACCTTTGCAGAAATC
>DIVI01000106.1:0-7466 GCA_002423305.1 Methylococcus sp. UBA6136
TGGAAGAACACCTTTCCCCGGCTGTATTACGTGGTTGTTGGTTTGGTGTTGGCGTTCTTCCTGATCTGATCAGGAGAGTGCGTCATGGCCCCGGACGATTCCGATCAGAAATTCATCCATTCAGATTTGGAGACCACTCGAACCGAGGGAATCTCCTCGGTCCAGATAAGCATCTACCGCTCAGAGGATTCCGATTGGTTTCTGGAGCTGATTGCCGGTGACGGCAACTCAACCGTTTGGCCGGAAGCTTTCGAAACAGAGGAAGCGGCTTTGGGGGAAGCCATCCTTGTCATCAAAGACGAGGGCATTGCGTCGTTTTATGGCAAGGCACCTAATTCCCAAGCAAAGTAATCATTCACACGATCCGTCACGCATCAGGCTGGATTCACCGTCCTCTCTTCGTGGCCGTGCTTCTGCTGGAACTGTTCAATCAGCGGAATCACGGCGGCGGCACATTGCTTGAGTCGTTCCAGCAGGGTCTGGTTGACGTCGTAAATGGAGGGGGCCTCGAACATATTGATCGTGGTCCCCAACACCATGAGTTCACGTAAGGCCTTTTCGGCATCGATGTGCAGCCGCTGGTTTTCGTGCTCGTCGCCGGTGCGCTGTTTCAGGCGCTGGCGATAATCCTGGAGTTGGGCTTCGGCTTGCTGGACAGCGTGTTCCAGCTTTTTGAGTTCGGTTTCGCGCTCGGTCAGGCCGGCCTGGATGCCTTGGCGAATGGCGTTGCGCTGTTCGCGCTGGCGTTGCTCCAATTCGCTTTTCAGTGCGTCGATCATCTGTTGACCGGCTTCTACTTCCTTGCGTGCGTGCTCAATGGCGGCATCGGCTTGGATCTTGGCCAGGTCGGCGATCTTGTTTTGGGTGTCGACCAGTTCCCGGTAACTGCGTTGCTCGCGTTCGGAGGCAGCGGCCAGGTTGAGGTCCAGCGCCTCATTACGGCTCTCTGCCTTCTCAACCCGCTGGATGAGTTGATCCCGGGTCTGCTCGGCCTGTTGCAGTTGCTGCTTCAGCGCCTGGACATCCGCCAGGGTAACGGTTTCACCGGCCTCGGCCAGTTTGAGGGCGGCTTCGCGAACCTCGTCCGAGGTCGATGGGGCCGACAGTGCGTAGAGGATGGCCGGTTTCAAATTCGCACTTTGTGCGATTTTGCCGAACCGCTCGGCCACGCGCATAAATTTCAGCGCCGATGAATGACTGAACTCGAATTCCTGTTGCAGCCATTCTCCAAACTGTCCATGCTCAAGGCGATCCTTGACCAATAGCAGGTCGTGACCAATCTCGATGATGTCTTCCGCCGTGCGTTTCAGCCGAACCCGAATCCGTTCAGCTGCGCCATGGAGGAGTGCTTGTACATCCTCTGGCAGTTGGCTTTGATCGAAGGTCGTCAGGGCGGTCATGCGTGTTCTCTCCAGCGGGCGAAGCGATTGGCGTAATGGGTACCGTAAAAGCCGATGTGGTCATACAGCGATTGCTTGATGTCCCGGCGCGAGCGCTTCTCCCGCATGCCGGTGTTCACCAGGTCGGTCAGGTCGATCTCCAGCATCTGTAGGGTCAGCAACTCAATGGTCGAGCAGGTATCCCTCAGACTTTGTGAGCCGTTCTGCAGGAAGGCCTCGGCCGCCTCGCGGGACAAACCAAAGGTCACGTTGATGCGCCGGGACAGCTGGATGTAAATGCCCGGCCCACCGGAAGAGGCATTGCCTGCCTCGTCGACGTAGTCGCTAAACCGCTTCAGGCTGTCGGTGAGTTCCTTGCGGATCTCGATGCCGGCCACGCGGTGGGCGACCTGCATGGTCTGAGCATCCGGGCGGCGCCGGTTGATGCGTGTAGCAGCAGCAGTGGCTGGCAGCGCTGATGTAAGGATGGGTGCAGTCATTGGGAGTTTCAGAGTCTGCAGAGCAAAACGGCGTGGAAAACTTTCCAGGGCACCACCCTCCTCCAAAAAATTCGGCCCCGGCTGACCCATTGTGATCAGACCGAGGCCGACAACAGCACTTGGAGGAAAACCCAACAAAAAAGCCTGCGACGGAAACCGTGGCAGGCTTGTGATGAATTTGTGTATTCAGGGCTGCAAGGGTGCAAACCTGGGGGCGGTTGGGCCAGTGAATCTGCCCGCATTGGGCGCGTGAGGTTTGCACCCTGCGCCGATTCAGAAACGGGTGTTATCTCTCGGGTGGCGCGACCTACGGTGCCCGGGGTGCAAACCCTGCCCACCCTGCAAACCTGGTTTTTCGGTCAGACGGTAGGCAACCCCCGCGATGTTGCCCCCCGACTTTAGCAGGCGCCAGGAAGGACCCAAAAATATTCAGTAGCAGGTCCTGTTCGGATCTCTGCTGAGGTTAGAGGGAATGATACACGATTTTTAGGAATGTGTAGCATATTCAGTGGGTTGCAGAATGGACAAACGACGTAAAGACGGACAAACACTGAAAGCATTACTCTCTTTGGCCCATCTGCAACCGCAAATATTTTTCTAACACTTCGATTCTGACTTTTCCCAGAGGCTCATCCCTGAGCCAAGGGCACCCTTCCGTTCAGATTCTTTGCCACCTGACGAACCGACTTGCGCCAATGTCGCCAGGCCGTCGACCGGTCACAGGCATAGTGCCTGGCAATGTCCTTCCAGGGCTGCTCCTCAGCCCGCATCCAGACCAAGTGTCGCTGAGACTCATCCAGCCACAAGATCCACTGTTGGGTTTCTTCCATTCGCTCAATCGCCTCGGGCGTCGCCGGGAAGGGTCTCTCCTCCGGATCGGTATAGCCCTCCCAGCGCTCACGCTGGATGGATGGCCAACTGCTGAAGAATCCCAGCGATCGAATCCCGGGTAACTTGCGTGCCGTTTCAGCCGCCTCACGAAATCGCTCTGCGACCAATTCCGAGTTCCACTTAGCCATGGCGCTTGCCTCCGTAAAGTCGTTCACCGATGCGGCGAACAATTTCCTTTTCCACAAAATCCAGCCGCTCGTCATCTTCCTTCACGACCAGAATGTGATCCTGCTGCCAGCCGATGCGTTTCACGACCTCAAGATCCGTCGTTTTCGGTTGAAACCGTCCCAGGGGGCACCGATACCGTTGTTCTGGAATATGCATCTCAGTTCTCCTCCCTGTGTTGATTTAGCGCCCAACCCAATAGCGCCAGCGCATCGGCCTCGTTGTCATCGACGGGTTGATGCCCGAGGGCTTGCATCGCCGATATCATGTCGGCCTTACCGGCGTTGCCCTTGCCGGTCGCGTGCTTCTTGATGGTCCCCACCGGGACGCCCTGGTAGGGAATCTGGTGGTGCTCACACCAAGCGGTCAGGTGGGCCATGAACCCGCCGTAGGCATGGGCGGCATCGACACCGGCATGCCGGCGGACTTCCTCGAAGTACACGGCATCGAGACCGTCGGTGGTTTGCTTCAACTCGGTCAGCCAACGCTTGAATCGTAGGTAGCGCATACCGCCACCTTCGAAGCGCTGAGGGACGAAGGACTCCGTGCCACTGGTGATCGATCCATCCAGCTGGTGTAATGCCCAGCCAGTTCGGGTGCCAAGGTCGAGGGACAGCATCGTCACGTTCACCCTTGGTACCGGCCGGGAAGGCGAAAGAAGGCTTTCAGAACGGGGGAGAGGAACAACTTTCCTCTCCCCCTGAAAGGGTTGGCCCTCCCCGCCATCTGGAATGACCTGATTACTCAATGAAAAACAATCAGTTACGCCAGTCGGCGAATCAGAGCAGCTTGCCGGCGGAGACGCTGGCAAACTGGCGCTAACCCCCTGATTTTCGGTGACATCCAGTTGGCTGCTGCTTGCCATCTGCATCCAGTTGGCATAGCTTGCTCCATCTGTATCATTACTCATTCTCATCTTTATCCTCCTGATAGACCCACATCGTGGGGTTTTCCACCGGCAACATCGCCCCCGTTTGCGGGCACTTGTAATGCGTAGGCAAGACGATTTGCTCGGTAAACTGAATCTCACCGGTGTCACCATCGATAGGCCCAGGAAGCCTCAACAACATGGCTTCGACGCAGAGATATCCCCAACGGCTACGCGCAGCGGACGCGAGTCCGTAGCTCATTGGATTACGAAAGAACTTGATGTAACCCTTGGTCGCCAGCACTGATAGCCGATCCCGAATCGTGCGATCAGCACCCAACCCTCCCTGCCCCTCGAAGGTTTCGGCGAACTGGTTGGAGGTGTAGCAGCGGCCTTGAGAGGCCTCATCGAACAGCAAACCGAGAATCACATCCTTCTTGCGCAGGCGTTCGGCATTCAAACGCTGCCCATATTCCGGTTGAATCAGTCGTTGATCGGGCAACACTTCACGCCACGCGCCATGGATCTTGTCGACGTGCTTGGTGGCAATGGCCGGCCCGTTACGCAACTCGAAATACAGTTCGCGGGTCGAGAGTGATTCGTCCTGTTTGTGCAGCAAGAGCCCGCTGGTGTAAAAGCTGCGCAAGCTCCCCGCGCCTGAAAACGCCTGGAATGGGTCCTCCAGGAACTGCTTCTTGGCCAGCTTGCGGGTGTGGTGCACGAGGACCAGTCCGGCTTGGGGATTGATCGCATCCCGGAGCTTCTCCACCCGCTGTTGCAGGAAGAACAGCATGGCGTTGTTATCGTTTTCGCCGCCATGTTCCCCGCCATCGAAGAGATTCCGGATGGGATCAATGACGATGATGTCCGGTTGATCGCTGCCGTATTTCCGGCGCAAGGAGCGAATGACCTTATCCAGGCCCTCCTCATCCAGAATCATGCGCAGCTGGGCGGTCAGCTTGAGATTGTCGCCCACCGTCGTTAGGCTGTTGGCGGGCATCCGCAGGGCTTTGAGCCGCTCCCTGAGGTAGTGGTAACGAATCTCCGACTGCAGGTAGAACACCCGTAACGGGCGCGGTGGCAACATGCCGAGAAACGGCAGTCCAGCTGCTAGGTGCGCCAAGAGCGACAGCAAGAAATCACTCTTGCCAACTTTCGGGGGACCGCCCAGGACCAGCATGCCGCCGGGATCGAGGATATGAGGACCGATCCAGTCAGCCGGTGCGGGAGACTCATCAGCCAGCATGGCTGAGGCATCGTAGATGCTGATGAAGGCATCGGTATCCTCCACTGGCCGGTGCTGACCATGGTGAATCCACGCGTGCCAATCGAACCCTTCCGCAATCGCGTCTGCTGCATCCCACTTGTCGGGTTTGTCTCCGGGCGGCTGAAGAATGTCACACGAGCGGGCGCCCACCTGGAGAATGGCTTGCGCTATCCGCTCGGCAAAATCCCAGCCGGTCTGGTCCTTGTCCGGCCACACCCAGACCTGTTTATCGGCCAGGGGAGTGAGATCCGTCTTCTTGATCGGTGTACTCGCGCCTCCCATGAGGGTGGTCGCACACGCGCCTTGTTCAATGAGCGCCTGGGCGCATTTCTCACCCTCGACCAGAATGACCTGATCGCTCTGAGCAATCCCTGGCAGGTTATACAAGGGGCGAACGGCTGGCATAGCTTTAATACCGAGCACAATGTCACGGGCTCGAAAGGTCTTCCCCGATGCGGTGTCATAGCGGTAAATACAGGCCAGCAATCGCCCATCGGCTGACCAGTAGTCCCACTTGGCAGTATGCGGCCCAAGATCGGCATCGTTCGCAGCGGCTTGTGATACCAGCCTCGGCGGCATGATCGAAGCCAGTGCCAGACTTTCACCTCCAAGCCAACGCTGGGCCACATTCAGCACCTGACGAAAATCCCGGCGGATATCGAGTCCTTCGTGCAGGGCAATGAAGTCAAATACGTCGCCGCTCTCCCCGGTGGCGTGGTCGTAGCCGATTCCGGCCTTGTCACCCTCGAGTTCGATCTCCATGCTCTCGCCAGGATCGCCCTGGAGATTGCCGATATAGAATTTGCGTCCCTGGAAAATGCCCTGGGGAAATACCCATGCCAGTAATGGCTTTAGGTTCTCCAGTAGGCGACGGCGAATGTCATGCTTTTGCTCCCTGAGGTCGACGGTATCCCAGTCAGTCTGCAGAGGCGCATCGTTGTAATTCAACATGCCGATGTCCTCCTGCGACTTTCAGCACTATCAAGCCTAGCCAGCCGTCCATTTTTTCGGCCCACTGGACAAAAGGGCAGTCGGCTGCATCGCGCACAGTCCTCTGGGTTGAACGCATGCATGGGATCTTTCCGAGCAAGCCTTTCAACGGAGGCCATGCACCTCCAACTGCCGAGTCTCACTTTCGTCGAGTACCGGGACACTTGTTCGCCTGCCTCACGGCAGATCAACCGAATCAGATGCATGACGTGCGACACTTGATCAGGCTCCCATCGACTGCCCGTCCATCGCACCCATTTCTTTTTCGGGCAGAAGCGCCACTCATGGCTACAGCGGCGAGTAAAGGTTTGAGCGAGCCCCTCTTTGGTTGCCCAAGCGGGGACTCTGTTAACTGGGTGATCAAAATCCATCATGATTTTTCTCCTGTTGGGATGGCGCGCTGGGAGGCCCAGGCAGTGAGTTCAGAAAGACGAAACCGGACCAGTCCAACCAGCAGGTAGTGCGGCATGCGATACCGGGCACGCAGCTGTGGGCTGGTAAACCAGTGGCGCGGCAGCGGCATCAGGGCGGCCGCCTGACGCGGACTGACCATGGCTTCGTCGGTCGCTAAGGGTTGGATGGATCGTTTCATGCGCCCACCTCCCAGCAACGGTCCTGCCAGCCGCAGAACCGGCACTCGAAGTGAGTCGCATCAGTGAAGCCGCGCGGCAGTAACTCCCCGGCATCTGTGGCGGCAATGATGTTCACGGCTCTGTCAGAGAGTCGCTGGGCTAGAGCCCCGTCGAACGGCACCCACTCGGCGTAAATCGCCATGCTGTCGGCATTGATGGCGGTGAACAGCGCCGGGTGCTCATGCAGTTGCAGATAGGCCTGATAAATGGCGACCTGTGCGGCATAGATGGGTTTGGAAACGGCCAGACCGTGCTTCTCGAGATCCCGCCAGGACTTGCTGTTCAGGCACTTGTTCTCCCACAGACAGGGATAGGCATAGCTGTCGGGACCGGCAACAATGACACCGTCGATATGGCCCTGGAGTTTTCCGTCCAGGAGGGAAAAGCCGAACTGGCCGCCATTGGCTTTCTCGGTACGCAGGTCGAAGCCGGCCAAGCGCAGCCAGTCGATCATGGCGTCTTCCATGACATGCCCGCGGCGAAAGACGCGCAGCAGTTGGCCAGGGAATTCCCGTCCCGGATCCACGGGCGCCTGGGCATACTCGTATTGCAGCGCCCGAGAACAGGCGACGCCCAATCGCGAGGCCCCGAGATACTGGCGCTTCGGCGTTTGTTGCTCGGCGGTTTGCAGGGCCTGATCGATCAGGGCGCTGAAGCGCTCCTGAGCGTCAGGTTCGTGGTTATAGTTCAGCATCAGAATGTCACTCCTCTGTTGGTGGGGGAGATTGGGCGTTGCTCCAGGCGTTGCAGTCGCTCGGCCTCGAGGGTGGCCTC
>DIVI01000106.1:7508-8096 GCA_002423305.1 Methylococcus sp. UBA6136
GCGGCGGCCATGGCGGCGCGTTCAGTCACGGTCGCATCAATCATGAGCAACTCCTCGCCCCAGCGGGCGCGTTGGGCTTGCAGTTGAACGTGGTGGTCATGAATAAGCTGGCATCGTCGAGAGCAGAAACGCCGCACGGGGCGTGACTGTCCTCGGCCAGCAGCGGCTTGCCAGAGGAATCCTCGGGCAGCTCTTCGGCAGATGGCACAGGGCATGGACGTGGCTTTCCTGGAATGGCTTCGGGATGCTGACAACGCCTGGCTGCAACCATGCGCGACTGATAGGCCTCGCTACAGTCGATACAGGGCCAGTTCGGGGAGACCTGACTGCGATCGGCATAGAAGGCCCAGGCGTCGTAAGCTTTCTGGGAGCGAAAACAGCGGGGATAACTCATAGTCCCACCGCCTGGCGAATCGCCGGTTGGTTGAAGCGGAAGGACAACAGACTCGACGCGCGATACCGTGTCAGCCCAAAATCCTGGCGCGCTTCTGGTGGCAGATAGCGGAGCTGCTGTTCGGTGGCGGGCTGGTTGAGCCAGGCCCGGGTCTTGTGCGCGGCATCTTCGCTTTCGTGGGTGTTGAGAAAGTC
>DIVI01000024.1 GCA_002423305.1 Methylococcus sp. UBA6136
CTGAAGGAGGCTGTCATCACGCTGGTGGCAGAAAACGAGTTTCAGCTCCAGCAAATGCGCGACATTCTTCAGCCGCGACTGGCCAAGCGCGGTGTTGATTTGCTCTGTATCAAGGTTGACCCGCCCCAGGTTGCCGGTCGGCAGGCCAAACAGACCATCACACTCCGCCAGGGGATCGAAACCCCACTCGCCAAGCAAATCGTCAAACTGATCAAGGACAGCAAAATGAAGGTACAAGCCGCCATCCAGGGTGACCAAGTAAGGATTACCGGCAAGAAACGTGACGATCTGCAGGAAGCGATCGCGTTGTTGCGCGCTTCGGAGCTCGACATGCCTTTGCAATTCACCAATTTTAGAGATTGATGCGTTCGGTCAATTTCCCGGTAATGCGGTGAAACCTCATCTGGTCAGAGGGCTTATCGAGGAACTCAAAGCCAACATTGAGGAGGAACTGCTGGCGCTGTCTTCCATGGTGCGCGCCAATCGGACAATCCTTATTATGCTGCTCGTCAGTGTCTTTTTGATTTTGCTCTGGATCAACCCGCTACCACCCAAAAAGGTCTATTTGGCGACGGGGCAGCCAGGATCGTCCTATCAGCTCCTGGGCGAGAAATTTGCCCAGTATTTCGCCAGATACGGTATTGAACTGGTCCCCGTTGACTCCCCCGGCATCAACGATCGTCTGTCAAAGCTGACTGACGATGAATCCCCAGTCAGCAGCACCTTTTATGTGGCGGGCGGACCCGATGTCGAGGACCTTCAGGACGTGGTATCACTCGGAAGCATTCGCTATTCGCCGCTCTGGCTGCTCTATCGCGGCCAGCCCGTGGAGGACGACAATGCGATCCGATATTTTTCCGACAAGACGATTGCGGTGGGTACGCGCGACAACAGCACGCAAAGCATCTTCCGTAAAATCATCGAGTTGCATGGCTTGTCGCTGGTGGGCATGAAAAACTTTCTGGAACTGCCTAACATGGAAGCGGCTCAACGATTGCGGCAGGGCAGCATCGATGCGATGTTTCTGATCGACAGTATTGATTCTCCATTGATCCAGTCGCTGATTGCGGACCCGGAGATCCATATTTTCGATTTCAAGCTGGCTGATGCCTATACCAAGCGACTGCCGTTTCTGGAAAAGCTGGTCATACCCCGAGGTGCACTGGACTTGCAGAGGCTCTACCCGCCCCGGGATATCAATCTTTTGGGAACCACGGTGACACTGCTGGTTGAGGCTGATACTCATCCGGTCATCCAGTGGATATTTTTGAAGGCGGCACGCCACATTGGCAACGAGCGACCGCAGTTTTTTGCCGAACCCGATTTCTTTCCCGCCTATCTCGATCGAAGTCTCCCATTGAGTGATGTTGCCAAACGGTTTTACCAGAGCGGGTTTCCGCCTCTGGCCAAATACATGCCCTTGTGGATGGCGGACTATATCGATCGCGTCTGGTTCCACCTCCTCGCGGCACTGGCGATGATCATTCCCGGGATCCAGTTAATCGGGGGCGCCCGACAGTATTACTCCGACAAGGTCATCGAAAATGCCTATCGCCGGTTGCGGCGGATCGAAGACGGTGCGGCGCAGTTAAGTTCGCCGCAAGAGGCAGCGGCATTGATGGAAGAGTGGCAGCAGTTTTCGCATGACATCGCGGAGTTATGGGTTTCATCCGAAAATGTGAAATCCTTGTTTGCCCTCAAGCGAGCAGCCAAGCACGTGCGGGATCGGATCAGGGAGAGAGTCACCGAGCTTTCACAGGAAGCGCCGTAACCCATTTTGCAAGGCTTCCACACGATCATTTTCCCTGACAAATGAGCAGTATCGTCCGTTTATCCTCGCCCATCACGCCATTCATCATTCGCTTGATGGATGTTCTGTTGATCTGGCTGGCGGGTTATCTGGCCTTGAATCTCCGCAAAGTCATCCAGGTTCCAGACGTGGAGTTTCCGGAAAACCTAACCGGTTACCACAGCCTCATCGCTGGTGCCGGGTTTGTCTTTTTGGTTTTCTCGCGTGAAGTCTACCGCTCCTGGCGCGGATCGGCCTTGCCCATGATGCTCATGCGGGTGGCAGCCACCTGGCTTGCAGTCATCGGCGCATTGCTGCTCTGGCTGTTTCTGATCAAAGCCTCTGACGATTATTCGCGTATCTGGTTTGGACTTTGGGCGGCTATCGGAATTGCACTGATCTGGGCCGAGCGGCTGGTGGCGTATCTTCTTCTTCGCATCCTCCGCCGCAGGGGCTACAACCTCAAGCACGTCGCCCTTGTTGGGCATGGACCAACGGCGGATCGGTTGCTGAAGCGACTCAGGGAGGTCAGCTGGACGGGTTTCCACATAGCGCATCAATTACCCGATCCGAACGAGTTGCAACTGGAGCAGTTGGCCAGCGAACCTCTAGATGAAATCTGGTTAGCCTTGCCGTTGAGTGATGCCGACGCCATCCGCAAAACCTTGCATGGTTTGCGACATACGGCCGCCTCCATTCGCCTCTCACCGGACTGGTTTACTTACCGGCTCATCAATCATGGGGTCAGTGATGTGCTGGGCATCCCTATGCTTGATCTCTCAGCTTCGCCCATGACCGGGATCAATCCCTCCATCAAATGGTTGGAGGATAAAGTCCTCTCCATAGCCATCCTGTTTGTGTGTAGCCCGCTGATGCTACTCCTGGCGGTAGGGGTAAAACTCAGTTCGCCGGGCCCCGTGTTCTTCCGACAAGAGCGCGTGGGGCTCAACAATCAACCCTTCATGATGCTGAAATTCCGCTCCATGCCGGTCCACACGGAAGCGAGCGGTATTCGGTGGGGCGGTTCCGCACAAAAAGCGACGACCCGCTTTGGCCGGTTCATTCGTCGCACCAGCCTGGATGAACTGCCTCAATTCATCAACGTCATCAATGGCGATATGTCCATCGTTGGCCCCCGGCCGGAGCGGTCGATATTTGTCGAACAATTCAAGTATGAAGTCCCCGACTACATGAAAAAGCATATGGTCAAGGCCGGTATTACCGGCTGGGCGCAGGTCAATGGCTGGCGCGGCGATACCGATCTGCATGCTCGCATCGAGCATGACCTGTACTACATCGAGAACTGGTCGCTCTGGCTCGATCTGAAGATCATCGCGCTGACCGTCGTCAAGGGCTTTGTCAACAAGAACGCGTATTGACCAATTTCTGAGTTGCTTCACTGCGGTCATGACAACATGGCGGGTCCGGGTCATTGAGCGCCGGTAACGCACGCCCATGCTCTTTTGGAGCAGCGTTTGACGTGTGCGATCCGAATCAAGTCAGGTGCTGGCTGTGGATTGCAAAACCCATGGACGTCCCATTGATCCTTTCAAGGAACCACAAATGGGGTCAGTATTTTCTGGCGTAGAGTTGTTTTTGCGTTACTTTGGGCGATCTGACCAAAGACTTGATCCAAGAATGCTGGGTGCTTCATTTGTATGTCGCAATCACTATGGGTCTCACGAAACCCTTGAGGTGGGCCCAGGTGAGCAATGCTGGTTAGTCCATTTTTACACGCCCCAGTCCCCCCACAAGGTTTGCACGGCGGCAAGGGCAGCGAGGACGGCGGTTTCGGTGCGGAGGATGCGCGGGCCGAGGCGGATGGGGGTGAAGCCGGCATGACGGGCCCGATTGCGTTCGCGATCAGAGAATCCACCCTCGGGGCCCGAGAGCAGGGTCACCCGGTCTTCGGGTGGCGTCAGACAGTTCAGGCTGATGGTCCCCTGCGGATCGAGGAACAACCGCACCCCGCACGGCTGTTCCAGCCAGTCATCGAGTGTCAGCGGTTCGTCGAGGGTGGGTAGCCGGTTGCGGCCGCTCTGTTCGCAGGCGCTACGAATGACCCGTTGCCAATGGTGCAGGCGATGGCCTTTCTTATCCTCATCTAGCCGAACGACGCAGTGCTCGGTCAACAGCGGGGTGATGCGGCTGACGCCTAATTCCACGGCTTTTTGCAGGGCAAAGTCCATTCGCTCGCCCCGCGAAATCCCGAGCCCAAGATGCGTGTACAGGGGCGATTCGGTATCGCGGAGGCAGCCTTCGCCGATGGCCAGCCAAACGCCCTCCCTGCTGGCGACTTCAACCTGCGCGGCATACTCATGGCCATCGCCATTGAATACGGTGAGCTGAAATCCTTTTTTCAGCCTGAGCACGGTGCGCAGGTAGTGTGCGCTTTCTTCCTCCAGACGCAGATTTTCACCTTCGCATAAAGGCGTATTGACGTAGAGTCGCGAAATACGCATCTCAGCTTTTCGTGGCGAGATCGATGCCTTCCGCCGCGACGGCGGCCATCAGGCAGATTTCATCGGGCCTGATGACATAGGGTGGCATGAAGTAAATGACATTGCCGAGCGGCCGAAGCAATACGCCCCGGGTCAGCCCGTGTTGATAGACGTCGAGCCCGCGACGCTCCTGCCAGGGGTAGGGCTTGCGTGAGGGTTTGTCCTTGACCATTTCGATGGCCAGGATCATTCCGGTCTGGCGCACCTCGGCGACATGCGGGTGATCGATCAGCGATGCTGTTGCCGCGGCCATCTGTGCCGATAGTTCCCGATTGCGGATGAGGGTGTTGTCCCGTTTGAACAGATCCAAAGTCGCCAGCGCGGCCGAGCAGGCCAGTGCATTCCCGGTGTAGC
Organism: Methylococcus sp. UBA6136; assembly: GCA_002423305.1. Lineage (GTDB taxonomy): Bacteria > Pseudomonadota > Gammaproteobacteria > Methylococcales > Methylococcaceae > UBA6136. The sequence continues at coordinate 4,645 of DIVI01000024.1, forward strand.
TGTGTGAATGAAGAAAGGCCCTTTGGTTGACGTATTCATCGTAGAAACCTGCGTAGACGTCATCGGTTGTCAGGACGCAGGAGAGCGGCAAGTAACCGCCGGTCAGGCCTTTCGAGAGGCACAGGAAGTCGGGCCGAATGGAGCCCTGCTCGCAGGCGAAAAGGGTCCCGGTGCGGCCAAAACCGACGGCAATTTCATCGGCAATCAGATGCACGCCATGGCGGTCGCAAGCGTCCCGTAACAGTGTCAGGTAGACGGGGTCGTACATCCTCATGTTACCGGCGCACTGGACCAGCGGCTCTATGATGACGGCGGCGGTTTCGTCGGCGTGGCGCGCCAGGGTGGCCTCCATTTCCTCGAACTTGCGGCGGCTGTGCTCGGCCCAGCTTTCGCCGGGTTCCCTCAGGTAACAGTCGGGGCTGGCCACCGTGATGGGCGTCATGAGCAACGGCGCGTAGGTGTTCTTGTACAGCGCGACGTCGCCGACTGCCAGCGCTCCCAGGGTTTCGCCGTGATAGCTGTTGCTCAGCGTGATGAACCGGGTTTTTTTGGGCTGCCCGGTGTTACGCCAGAAGTGGAAACTCATCTTCAGTGCCACCTCAACGGCGGACGAGCCATTATCGGCATAGAAGCATCGGCTCAGGCCGTTGGGTGCTAATTCAAGCAGGCGCTCGGCCAGGGTGATGGCGGGCTCATGGGTGAAGCCGGCCAGGATGACGTGCTCCAGTGCATCAAGTTGCTGTTTGATCGCAGCGTTGATGTTGGGGTTGGCGTGGCCAAAAAGGTTGACCCACCAGGAGCTGATAGCGTCCAGATAACGGTTGCCGTCGAAGTCCTCCAGCCATGCGCCCTGTCCCCGTCGGATAGGAATCATCGGCAGCGACTCGTGATCCTTCATCTGAGTGCAGGGGTGCCAGAGGACGGCGAGATCGCGTGCGGACCAGTCTCGATTTGACATTGTGAGGCTCCTGAAAAAGAAAATCCCCGACCAGACCTACAGGTCCGACCGGGGATTTTACCGTGGCAGTTAAGCCGGAATGCGGATTTTCTGACCGACGAAAATCTTGTTAGGGTCTTTGATGACTTCGCGGTTGGCTTCGAAGATCTTTGGGTACGCATTGGCATTGCCCAGGAACTGCTTGGCGATGGCGGACAGCGTGTCACCATTCTTAATTTCGTAGTACTGGCCGGCGCCTGCACCGCCCAGTTCACCCGGTGCGTTGTCGGCGGCTTCGGATACCTGAATTTCGCTGACCACCCGTCCGACGCCCTTGACGTTACCGGCCATCAGAATCGCTTTCTCGACGGCCTCCCAAGTCTGGCTGCTCCCGCCCAGGGTTACAAAGCCGTCCTGGTATTTGACCTCGAGCGGATCAACGCCAGGATTGTCCGACAGTATGTGATCCTTGATCTTGTCGGCGGCCTTTTCGTCGCCGCTGCTGAAAAGTGAGTGACCAATGTCTTTTACAAAGTCGAGCAAGCCCATGTCTTTTTCCTCGCTGGTTGGTTCAAACGAATGCGGTTTAACCGGTAGGCGTGAGATGTCCCATTAGTGGGCGAATACGGCCCCCACCGCCACGTTAAGGTAACACAGGACTCAAGCCGGGTTGTCGAGTCCAAGATTGTTCCAGACGCCCAGTACGGCATCGGCTTGGTTCAATGTATAAAAGTGCAGGCCCGGCGCCCCCCGCTCAAGCAGTCGGCGACATAGGTCGGAAATAACCTCTTGGCCGAAGGCGCGAATGGCCTGACGATCGTCGCCGAAACCTTCCAGGCGCTTGCGCATCCAGCGCGGAATATCGGCGCCGCACATGTCCGAGAAACGAGAAATTTGGGTGTAGTTGGTGATTGGCATGATGCCGGGAACGATGGGAATATCGATGCCCAACTTCTCGCAATCGTCGATGAAGCGGAAATAGGCTTCCGGATTGAAGAAATACTGGGTGATGGCGCTGTTAGCGCCGGCATCGACCTTGCGCTGGAAGTTTTTCAGGTCTGCTTCCAGGTTGTGCGCCTGCGGATGCATCTCCGGGTAGGCCGCCACTTCGATGTGAAAGTGATCACCGGTTTCTTCGCGAATGAAAGCGACCAGCTCATTGGCATAGCGAAATTCCCCCGCCGACATCATACCGGAGGGCATATCCCCTCGCAGGGCGACGATGTGGCGGATGCCGTTATCCTTATAGGCGTTCAGTACTTCGCGGATATTCGTGCGTGTGGAGGCAATGCAGGAAATGTGCGGTGCGGCTTCCAGGTTCCGGTTCTGCTGAATGTCGCAGACGGTTTCGAAGGTTTTTTCCCGCGTGGAGCCGGCCGCGCCGAAGGTGACCGAACAGAAGCGCGGCTTCAGCGGTGCCAGTCGGGTCAGGGCACGGTTCAGGGATTCCTCGGCTTCGGGGCTTCGGGCCGGGAAGAACTCCATACTGAATATGCGGGGGTGTTTTTTTTGGGATTCCATGAAGGATCACATTAAGCGTGAGACGGAACGGCATCAGCCGTTCCGTCGTGTGGAATGAGTGACGGGCGCCCTCGGTTGAGCGGACGCCCGGTGCCATCAATAGCGGTAATGTTCCGGCTTGTAGGGTCCTTCCTGGGAGACACCGATATAGGCCGCCTGCTCGGTGGTCAGCTCGGTCAGTTGCGCATTGAGCTTCTTTAGCTGGAGGCGGGCCACTTTCTCATCCAGATGCTTGGGTAGCGTGTAAACACCGACCGGATACTTGCCGGAATCGCGCTCTTTCCAGAGTTCGATCTGGGCGATGGTCTGGTTGGCGAAGCTGGAGGACATGACGTAGGAAGGGTGGCCCGTTCCGCAGCCGAGATTCACCAACCGGCCCTTGGCCAACAGGATGATGCGCTTACCGTCCGGGAAGATGACGTGGTCGACTTGCGGCTTGATTTCTTCCCACTGATACCCTTCGATGGCCGCCACTTCGATCTCGTTATCGAAATGGCCTATGTTGCAGACGATGGCCTGGTCCTTCATCTTCGCCATGTGGTCATGAGTGATCACATGATAATTGCCGGTGCAGGTGACGAAGATGTCGGCCTTGTCGGCGGCATAGTCCATGGTGACTACTCGGTAGCCTTCCATCGCCGCCTGCAATGCGCAGATAGGATCGACTTCCGTCACCCACACTTGCGCGGACAGAGCGCGCATGGCTTGCGCAGAACCCTTGCCGACATCGCCATAACCGGCGATCAGTGCGACCTTGCCGGCGATCATCACGTCGGTAGCGCGCTTGATGCCGTCCACCAGCGATTCGCGGCAGCCGTAGAGGTTGTCGAACTTGGATTTGGTGACGGAGTCGTTGACGTTGATGCCGGGGAATTTCAGTTCTCCACGGGTATGCATCTGATACAGGCGGTGGACGCCGGTGGTGGTTTCCTCGGTCACGCCGCGCACGGCAGCCAGACGCACGGAATACCACTTGGGGTCGGTGGCCAGCTTGGCCTTGATGGCGGCAAACAGCACGCGCTCTTCTTCAGAGCCCGGATTGGCCAGCACGGACAGGTCCGACTCGGCACGGGCCCCGAGATGCAGTAACAAGGTCGCGTCGCCGCCGTCGTCCAGGATCATGTTGGAGTAGCCGCCATCCGCCCACTCGAAGATGCGGTGGGTGTATTCCCAGTACTCTTCCAGCGTCTCGCCCTTCACGGCGAAGACCGGAATGCCCTGATCGGCCATGGCGGCAGCGGCATGATCCTGGGTGGAGAAGATGTTGCAGGACGCCCAGCGGACCTCGGCACCCAGCGCCAACAGCGTTTCGATCAGCACGGCGGTCTGGATGGTCATGTGCAGCGAGCCGGTGATGCGGGCGCCGGCCAAGGGCTGGCTGGTGGCATATTCCTCGCGGATGGCCATCAGGCCCGGCATCTCTGTTTCGGCGATGCGGATTTCCTTGTGGCCCCATTCGGCCAGGGACAGGTCGGCGACCTTGAAATCAGTAAACGGGGCGGGTTTGGGTACAGCGTTCATCGGTTAGTGGCTCCTTTCGGTTGCAAGCCACCGGCTGTCGCGAGAACGAGGCTCGAGTCACCACGACAGTCAGTGGGTGAATCGAGCGCCGTTTCAAATAAACACCGCGTCGAGCCTGGCGGGAAAGTCCCGTCGCAGCGCTCCTCGTCGCGGTGGAAGTCAGCGGGCAGCTTGTTGTTTGGGCTGCCCCGGGGTTTGTGTCGCCCTAGAGCGGCGGTAAACCTGCGGCTTCGCGCAGGGCGGCCGCCTTGTCGGTCCTTTCCCAGGTGAATTCCGGCTCCTCACGGCCAAAGTGGCCGTAAGCAGCGGTCTTCTGGTAGATGGGACGCAGCAGGTCCAGCATGTTGACGATGCCTTTCGGTCGCAGGTCGAAATGCTCGAGCACCAGATCGGTGATCTTGTCATCGGACACCTTGCCGGTGCCGTAGGTCTCGACCATCACGCTGGTGGGTTTGGCCACACCAATGGCGTAGGACAGCTGAATCATGCAGCGCGACGCCAGGCCCGCCGCGACCACATTCTTAGCCACGTAACGACCGGCATACGCCGCCGAGCGGTCGACCTTGGACGGGTCCTTGCCGGAAAACGCACCGCCGCCGTGCGGGGCTGCGCCGCCGTAAGTGTCAACGATGATCTTGCGTCCAGTGAGGCCGCAGTCACCCTGCGGACCGCCGACCACGAAACGTCCGGTCGGGTTGACCAAAAACTTGACGTCGCCCTTGATCAGTTCCTGCGGCAGAATCGGCTTGATGATGTCTTCGATGACGGCTTCATGCAGGGTCTTGTCGGAGACGTCGGGCGCATGCTGGGTTGAGAGCACGACGGTGTCGATGGAATCGGCCTTGCCGTTGACGTAACGCACCGTCACCTGGCTTTTGGCGTCGGGACGCAACCAGGTCAATTGGCCATCATGGCGCAGGCGGGCCTGACGTTCGACCAGCCGATGCGACAGGTAAATCGGCAACGGCATCAGCGTCGGGGTTTCGTCGCAGGCATAGCCGAACATCAGGCCCTGATCGCCGGCCCCCTGGCCGAGATCGTCGTCATAGGCTTTGTTCACGCCCTGGGCGATATCGGGTGACTGCTTGTCGTAAGCGACCAGCACGGCACAGCCCTTGTAGTCGATTCCGTACTCGGTATTGTCGTAGCCGATCTGTTGCAACACATCCCGTGCGACCTTGATGTAATCGACATTGGCGCTGGTGGTGATTTCACCCGCCAGAACGACCAGCCCGGTATTGCACAGGGTCTCCGCCGCGACGCGTGAATGCTTGTCCTGCGTCAGGATGGCATCCAGGATGGCATCGGAAATCTGGTCGGAAACCTTGTCGGGATGTCCTTCCGAAACCGATTCGGAAGTAAAAAAATAGCTGTTGCTCACGATGGTCAAATACCTCGTCAGTTGTAAGGAGTTACTAAGCCAAAAATCAGCCGGAGATTATACGGGTTTTGCAAGGGGTGACAATTGACAGTCAGGAAATAATCCTGTCCGGATCCGCCCTTCTCCCCGGAGGATGTGGCGTCGGGCGGATCCGTCGTGTCGGTACAAATATGCTATTCTCGCGCGCTTGAGGAGCGGCATCACCCGTGTGAATGCCGCTTCGTCGTTTCCCCACAGGCCATCTGCAAAGTCAAAAGTCGAGAGAATATCCCCATGGAAAAGCCCTACATCCTGCATATGTTCACGCCGGAAAAAAACCTCAGCCCTTTCGACGTCAATATGGCGCTGGATGCCGGATGGACCTCGGCCATACCTTATCTTCATGTGGAATCCGGCGAGATTCAGGCGCTGGTCCAGGACGCGATTTTTTCGCGTAGCCCGGGTGGACTCAAAAGAACCGGCATCTTTATTGGTGGCCGGGATGCCAAGATGGCCGTGGACATGGTCAGGAGCGCGGCAAAAGCCATGGTGCCGCCGTTTGAAGTGTCGGTTTTTGCCGATCCCAGCGGCGCCTTCACCACGGCAGCCGCCATGGTCGCCGTGGTTGAACAGGAGCTGGCAACCAAATTCCACATGGATCTGAAAGGCAAAAAAGTCCTGGCCCTCGGGGGTACGGGTCCTGTTGGCCAGATCGCGGCCACCCTGGCCGCCAAGGCCGGTGCCGTGGTGAAAATCATCGGCCGCCAGCTGGAAAAGGCACAGACCATTGCCACACTCTGTGATACCGAATTCGGCGATGGCCAGACCCAGATCGAGGGAGATGCCGACGCGAACAAGGCTGAACTCATCAAGGATGCCGACATTGTTTTCGCCACGGCGGCGGCGGGGATTCAGGTGTTGAGTGCCGAACTGGTGGCCGCTGCGCCCCAGTTGAAGGTCGCGGCTGACGTCAACGCCGTGCCGCCTTCCGGCATTGCGGGGCTGGATGCCCATCATCGCGGCAATCCGATTGCGGGATCGCAGAGCGGGGCGGTCGGTGTCGGCGCTCTGGCCATCGGCAATGTGAAGTACAAGACCCAGAGTGCCTTGCTCAAGCGGATGCGTGAGACCGACAAGCCGGTTTATCTGAGCTTCGATGATGCTTTTGAACTGGCCCGTGAGTTTGCCAGGAGCTCCTGAGCTCCCTCCTTTGCAAGCCGAGCAGACGGGCAGGGTTGGCGCGAGCGTCGCCGTTCATCCCTGTCCCCGGGCTCGTTTCTTCCGATTCGCTCAGCCGTCTGCCGCACCCCAAGAGAGGTCATGTCATGGAAAAAACCGAAAAACGTAGTGTGCTGCACATGCTGGACCCGATGCCGCATGTGAGTCCATTCGACATCAACATGGCGGTGGATGCGGGATTTGAGCAAATCTTCCCTTACAACAACGTGCAGCTGGAGCAGGTCAACGGGTTGGTGCAGGATGCGATCTTTTCCCGGGGACCGGCGGGCGTAAAGCGCACCGGCATCTTCATTGGCGGCCGGGATATCGGCGTGGCCCTTAGCATGCTGGAAGTCGCGCAAAAAGCGATGGTGCCGCCTTTCGAGGTTTCGGTGCTGGCCGACCCCAGCGGCGCATTCACCACCGCCGCCGCACTGGTGGCCTGTGTTGAAAAGCAGCTCAAGACTCACCATGGCGACGAGCTGAAAGGGGCTCAGGCGGTGGTCTTCGGCGGAACCGGCCCGGTCGGTATCGCTACCGGCGTCATTGCCTCGCTAGCGGGCGCTGACGTGACCATCGTCGATCCCTTCAATATCGATGTGGCCTTGGAAAAGGCGCAGGAATACAACGCCCGGTGCGGTGCAACGCTGGTCGGCACCTATGCCAGTTCCGACGCCGACAAGGCACGATTGCTGTCACAGGCTGACATCGTTTTCTGCACGGCCAAGGCCGGTATTCAGGTGCTGAATGCCAGCGTGCTGTCCGACGCGACACAATTGAAAGTGGCGGGAGACGTGAACGCGGTGCCGCCGCTCGGTATCGAGGGCATCAAGCGGTCCCATAACGGTGAGCCATTGCTGTATGCCGTGAATTCTCCAGGCGCGGTGGGTATCGGCGCGCTGGCCGTCGGCGACATCAAGTATAAGCTGCAGAATGCCTTGCTGGCCTCGTTGCTGGCCACCGAAACCCCGCTCTATCTTGATTTTCGTGCTGCTTTCGAGCAGGCGAGAAAGCTGGTTTGACGAGTTGGCTACAGCGGGCTGTGGTGGGCGGCTGGATGTTGCGTAAGAGCTCATTTCTGCTGTTGTTCGTTTGGGCGTGCAATGACTTGGCTGCGGCGACGCTACAGGATCAATTGCGGGAGCTAGGTGCCCAGCGAGGGTTCGTGATCGAGGGGTTGGGTCGGCTGGGCGACGAACCAGCGGCTAATGGCGAGGGCTCGGTGCAGGATCAGATTCGCCACTTGTTGCAGGGCTACAATTACGTCGTAACCCAGACGCGTCCGGGCGTGATCGGAAAAATTCGCATCATCAGTCGGCGGGGTGAAACAGCTGATTCAAAGGGTTCCGCCAGCAGCGCTTATATTCAGACGCAGCGGGTGGGCGCGCATCATCAGGTGGATGTGGTGATGGTGGGTCCCAACAGCGTCGCCCGGACGCTGCCGCTGATGGTCGACACTGGGGCTTCCACCCTGGTGTTGCCGTCATCTATGATGGCTGAGTTGGGCTTCACCCCAGAGGATCTGCGCGAGGGTAGCAGCCAAACGGCTAGTGGCAAGGTTGCCGTCAAGATCGGCTTGTTGCGAAGTGTCCGGATCGGTGCTGTTTCGGCCGACAATGTCGAGGTGAGCTTCATCGCCGACGCTGAACTCAGCGGTAATCGCCTGCTTGGCATGAGCTTCTTGCAAAGATTCAAGATGACGATCGATGATGCGGCCAACGAACTGGTCCTGATGGCCAAATGATCGTTGCTACCATCTTTTCTCAACGAGAATTAAGGGAGTTGAGCATGAAAACAACATCAAAAATTCGGCCGTTTGCCTTGGGCTTGGCCATGATGACGATAAGTCTTTCGGGTTTGGCAAATGGTCCGGTCACCGAAGAGGAACATAAGACATTCGAGCGCAAGTTTGCCGACATGTGCATCGAAAAAGAGAAAGCTAACCTGAAGGGCAGCGGTGTTTTGCTCTCCGAGGTGACATCGATTTGTGAGTGTATTGCCCGCGAAGAGAGCAAAAGGGTCACGGCCGGGGAGGTCAGGGAGTTTGTCACGGAAGGGAAATATCCGGCATCGCTCATGATGAAGAGCAATGCGGCAACCTACGTTTGCCTGCAGAATCAGGAGAAGTCAAAACCCTGACGGGTCACAGCGTTTTGATAAGTACTTTTGAATTTCGCTGCGTATTGTAAGCTTCCCGACGGCTACTGGGGAGCTCCTCGATATCGGCCGGTTCGAAGCCGCGCTCCCTGAACCAGTGGGCGGTCTGGGTGGTGAGTACGAAAAGTTGGGAGATAAGACGATTGATGGCTAATTGTTCAATATGAGCCAGTAGCCGCTCTCCTCGTTGACATCCACGATAGTCGGGATGCAGTACCAAGCAGGCGAGCTCGCCCATACGGGCATCGGGGAAATCGTGAAGTGCTGCGCAGCCGATGACCGTGCCATCTCTTTCGATCACGATGTAGTCAGTAATTTCACCCTCCAGCCGTTCGCGCGAACGAGCTACCAGGACGCCCTCTTGCTCCAGTGGCACAATCAGGTCAAGTATGCCCGGCACGTCGCCTACCCGGGCTGGACGCATGTTTTCGAAGGGTGTCTGGCTGATCAGTGTGCCCACGCCATCGCGGGTTAAGAGTTCTAGTAACAGAGCGCCATCGATCTGCCAGTTGAGTGTGTGAGTGCGCTTAACACCCTGACTGCAGGCATGAATGGCTGCCTCGATGTCTGGAATGACGCCGGGGTTAAATCCATTAGGTTCGCTTAGTCTTGCTTGAGCCTCTGCCGTGGTCAGTTGGCGCATCAACCGGCCATTGTGGCCGGACAAACAGTCTTCCTCGCCCAGCAACATCAGTTTGTCAGCTTTTAGGGCAATGGCTGCCGCAGTGGCGACTTCTTCCGACCGAAGGTTGAAAATTTCGCCGGTGGGGGAATAGCCGACGGCAGAGAGGAGTACGACATCACCCCGATCCAGCGCGGCACGGATACCCGATTCATCGATGCGGCGTACTTCGCCGGTGTGCTGAAAATCTACTCCATCACGAACGCCGACCGGCCGTGCAGCTACGAAATTGCCCGAGGTAACTCGAATGCGGGCGCCTGCCATTGGGGAGTTAGCCAGTCCCATGGATAGCAATGCTTCTATCTCGACCCGGACGGTACCGGCGGCTTCCTTGACGCATTCCAGTGCCTCGGTATCAGTGACCCGCAGACCGGCATGGTAGCGAGCTGCCTTGTTGCGGTGGCCCAACCGACCGTCAATTTGTGGACGGATGCCATGCACCAGTACGAGCCTAATGCCCAGGCTGTTTAGCAGAGCGAAATCATGCAGGAGGGTGGGGAAGCGCGAATCGGCAACGGCTTCACCACCAAAATAGATGACGAAGGTTTTGCCCCGATGGGCGTTAATGTAGGGTGCGGACCCTCTGAACCAGCGGACGTAGGCGCTGGTTTCGTCGTTGACCAGAGTATTGTTCCGGGCCTCGACCTTGTTCACACGAGGGGTTCAATATAGTACATCATGATATTGCCGATTAGGAACATCGAGAGGATCGCAAGTAGGCCGGCGATGCGGCCCGTGCTAAGGAATGCGGTGTTCTGGATGCTGCCATCTACCGACTCCAGTCGAAGTTCAAGCCAACGACCGGCAGCCATCATCATGGCCAGCAGGCCCATCGTGACATGGGTCGATTGAATCAGATACTCTGTCTTCAGCTCGAACTCGGCATGTGCATGAGTCAAGAGCAGAATGCCGCCAAATGCACAGAGAATGGGAAACATGTATTTCATTCGCTGTGAGCTCACGCCAGTGCGTGCCCTTACCTCCAGGATGCCCAGAACCATCGCCAACGTGGTGGCAATGCGATGCTGGAATACCTCGCCATTTTTGAAGGTACTTTCCCAGAAGCCAATGGGTCCCAGTGGCCAGGTTTCGGCGTCACTGCGGAAGAACAGGAAAATACTGAGTCCGACAAAGCCAAGAGGCCAGTAGTTGGCCCAGCGAAATCCCGGAGATTGAACGTAGGAGAGCATGGCAATAATCCCCATGATCGTCAGGAACATGCCGGAAACATTATGGTTGTAGTCTGACCACTCCTTGGCAGCCAGCGACGGGATTTTTTTGACTACAGCGACACGCCCCGCTTCCCCCGCGATGAGGTCTTCGTGGCTGGGCGAGGTAATTCTGGGGATACGGGGTGTGAACATTTCGACCACCTCGGGAATGGTGGCGGTCAATTCAGGGTTGCCAGCAATATCCTCGGAGGGAGGCTGCGATGACAGCGTTGCGGCGACAAACAGAATGCCCACCAGGATGAATGCTTCCGCCTCAATAAAATAGGGAACTTTACGTTTGATATCGCCGCTTTCACCCGTGCTACGCCAACGGCGACCCGCCAAATGGTTCATGAAGGCGAAGCCCAAGGCGATAGTCAATAACAGTATTTTAGTAATGAGCAGGCTGCCATAACCAGTACCAAATAATCCGGACCAGCTATCTACGTAGGTCATGGCAAGGGGGAGGCCGGTTAACAACAGGAGTGCAACCGAGCCAATACCGAGCATGCCAAAGCGAACGACCGCAAATGGCCAGAATTTGCGGGCCGATTCCTCTGTGTTGCCTAGGCGCCAGAGTGCAACCAGTTGCGCAACACCGCCAAACCAGACTGCCGCGGCAAACTGGTGAAGGATGGTTAGCAACATCAAGGGCTCTCGGTGTTCGAAACGGCCCACGGCGTGGACCAGCCATGCGCCGGCCACGACCATGGGTAGACAAAGAGCGCCAAGCCAGATCCACAGCGACCGATTTTCCGGTTCAATCAACAGTCGACCACTGAGCCACGCGATGCCCAGCGCCAGAACGAAACGAACAAAGCCTGCCTGAAACTGAACGGTGCCGATGTAGTCCTCTATGGGCAGCTCACCCAATACGCCTAACAGCACCATGCCCTTGATGAGCAACTTGGTCCCTTGCAGAGCGGCCAATGCGATGCTGCCGAAACGTAAAATTCCTATGGCTGAGCGAATAATAGCCCGATGGGCCTCCGGATGGTCAGCGCGCCCACGGAGGATGACCGCACGCCAGAGAACGCTCCCCACCACCAACGCATAACAGATGAGAATTAGCCCACCTAGAAAATCATCGATGAAATTGGCCAATCCCTGCATGTACATTCAGATTTTCTCCGTCATCAATGTCGGTGGGGTTGGATATTTAGGGTGCCACATGGAAGCGAATAGTGCTCTCTGTCAGGTGACCATCTGCAGCAAATACTTTGTATTTGATGGCGTAGTCGCCGGTCTCCAACGGGGGTAACTTGATGTGCAGTTCACCAGGCTTTTTGCCGCGCGCGATCTCGGCCTGGTGGTAGATGTCACCTTCGCTAACCCAGAATACTTTCGACAGTGAAAGCTCAACATTGGAATTAAAAAAGAGCACCACTTTGGCAGCGTGTTGGGCTTTGACTGGCTCTCTGGACAGTGAAGATTCTGTCACCACGGCATGGGCGAATGCCGATCGAGCGGGGACCACCATCAGGCTCGCTGCCAGGACGGCGATGGCGGTCGTTTTCAGGACCATCTGTATTGGGCGTTTCATAATTGGGTATTGTCCCCGGGGTTAGATGAAGAGTCAGGCTCAGCCCGCCTTGGATTTCAGTGCGTGGCCAGTGAGCGTTTTGCCCAGATCCCAAATCGCGCCGGGTACCTTGTGGCAATCCGCTATCACTTCATCCAGTGCACCGAGTATCCAGTCGCGATCCCTGTCGTTGATGACCAGAGGCGGCAGGAACTTGACGACGTTCATGCCATGACCGGCGACCTGGCTGAGGATCCGGTGATTCTTGAATAGCGGGATGGTGATCATCTGACTGAACAAGCCCTTGTTGGCAGCTTCCAGCATGGTCCATGCGGCTTTCAGCGAGAGGCTTTTGGGGGAGCCGAACTCCATGGCGATCATCAGTCCCTTGCCGCGCACGGACTTGAATAGTTCGTATTTGTCGACCAGTGCCTGCATGCCGGCCATGAGCTCATCGCCCATGCGCCCGGCATGGGCGACCAGATTTTCCTCATCGATGACCTTGAGTGCGGCCAGACCTGCCGCCATGGCCATGTTGTTCTTGGAGAAGGTTGAGCCATGCACCACGGCTCGGTCCATGCGGTTGAACACCGCCTCCATGACCTGGGTGGTCATGGAGACACCACCGACGGGAATGAACCCACCGGAAAGGGCCTTGGCCATGCAGATCATGTCCGGTTCGACGCCCCAATGTTCCACCGCCCAGAATTTGCCGGTTCGACCGATACCGGTCTGGATTTCATCGGCCACGAAGAGGGTGCCGTATTTCGCGCAAAGTTTTGCGGCCTCGGGGAGGTATTCATCGCTAGGCATGTTGACGCCCTTCCCCTGGATCGGCTCGACGATGAATGCCGCCACATCCCGGTTGCGCAGGGCTTCTTCCAGTGCGGACAAGTCGTTGAAGGGGACCGAGAGGCAGCCCGGCAGCAGGGGTCCAAACCCCTCGCGGAAGACATTTTCGCCGTTCAGCGAGAGGGCGCCGATGGTCAGGCCATGGTAGCCATGGTCGCAGTAAACAATCTTGTCGCGTTGCGTGGTGTAGCGTGCGAATTTGATCGCCGCCTCGACCGCTTCGGTGCCGGAGTTGCAGAAGAACATCTTGGTCAACTTATCCGGACAGCGCTTGAGTATGGCTTCGGCGAGCAGGCCGCTCAGCAGCGAAACATCCATTTGAACCATGTCAGGCAGTTCGCTGGTCAATACATCCTGCAACGCCTGAACGACCGTTGGGTGATTGCGGCCGAGGGCGTAGACCCCGAAGCCGCTCAGCAGATCGAGATACTCATTTCCCTGGTTGTCATACAGATACGGACCCTTGCCTTTGGTGTAGACGCGGTCGTAACCGATCGCCTTGAGCACTCGCACCATTTGTGTGTTGAGGTGCTCCTCATGTAGCGTGAAGTTCTGGCCGGCGCTATCCGTGAGTAAATCGGCAATGTAAGTAGACATGGCGGTCTTCTTTCGGTGAGGTCGAAGTGGTTGATCAGGCGACGGATTTTACACGATCACCACTGCGGCCGGGTTTGATGTGGCTGAACGCCGGCAGTACGACAAGCGCGCAAAGCAGAGTCAGCATCAGGCCGATGGACAGCAGCAGCCCCATGCTGGCAGTGCCCGCGTGATGGGTCAGCGCCAGGCTGGCAAAGCTGAATACCGTGGTCAGCGCCCCATAGAAAACGCCCTTGGCCTCACTAGTGTCGAGAAGATTGCCACCGTTCCTTTCAATCTCATGAAGACGGTGAGCCATGTGAATCCCGCTATCCACCCCGAGACCGAAGAGCAGGGGCAGCGCGATGATGTTGGCAAAATTGAAAGGCACCTTCAGAAGCACCGTGGCGGCCGCGGTGAATAATGAAGCCAGCATCAGTGGCAGCAGCACGAGCAGGGTGTCCTTGATATTGCGTAGTACCAGCAGCAGGATCAGCGTGGTCGCGAGAAAGGCGATGCTGAAGGCCTGAATGAACGCCTTGATCACTTCATTCATGGATTCCAGATAGGTCACCGGCAGATCAGTCACGTTGGGATCAACCCGCTGAGCTTCGATGATGAATTCCCGCAAGTTCTCCAGTTCATTCAGGTCCTTTTTGGGGAAAATCTGAAGCCGGTAAAAGCCGTCCTGACTGACCCAGCGATCCACCAGGTCTTTCGGGAGATTTTCGCGGGTAATGGACTGGGCCGAAAGGCTTTTGCCGAGGTCACGGATGACAGCGGGCAAGGTCTTGAGCAGGCTGTCCTGCAGTCGGTCAAGCAGGACTTGTCGTGTCCCTGCATCGCTGGCGTCCAGTTGTGTTTCGAAGGCCGACAGGGCCTCATCAAGCGCCGCCAGTGCTGGACGAATGTCTCCCGCAGCCAGCCGGTTTTGGACTGATTGATGGACTTCGCTGATGCTTTGTCGGGTCGCGCCGCTTTTGTCGGGTGCTGGAAATTGGCTGAGTTGTGTCCCCATCATGACCGACAGATCAGCGATGAGGGCGAGTTTCTCGTCCTGATTCTCGGGAATGAGGTCCTTCAGGCTCACGACCTTGTCGACCGTGGGAAGCTGCTGAAATTGCTCCTCCAGCACGGCGGCTTCCGCTTCGCTCCGTGCGAGGGAAGCCAGGGTCATCGGCGAGGTGTCTTCGGATTGCAGGAGAGATTTGAAGGTCTGCACTGATTCGGTATTGGGGTCGCGCAGATTGATTGGGTTGAAATCGACCTGAACGCCCAACATCAGAAATGCCGCGATGATCGTCAGCAATCCTGTCACGATGCGGATCGGCTTGGCATGGCGCAACGGCCAGTTGGAGCGGTTGGACGCTGCGATTGCCGGGCTGCGCTCCTTTTTGGGCGGCCGGATCGGCATGATTTTCATCAGTGCGGGTAGCACGGTAAAGGTCGTGATCAGCGCAATAAACATGCTGGCCCCGGCGATAATGCCCAGTTCCGCCACGCCCGAATAGCTCGTTGGAATGAAGGCAAACAGGCCGATGGCGGCGGTGATGGCGCTCAGTATCAGCGCGGGGCCCGTCGAGGTGAGGGTGTCCTGCAAGGCCTTGCGTTGATTCTGGCCTTCCAGGATGAGTTCACGGTACCGCAGGCAAAAATGCGAGGAGTACGCATCGCCCATGCCAATGAACAGCACTGCAAAGCCGATGGAAATCAGGTTGAGTTGGCCGATGGCCACGGTGGCGAAACCCAGAGACAGGATCAAACCCATCGTCAGTGAAACAAAGGTCGCGAACATGAGCTTGACGGAGCGGTAGGCGATCCACAAGGTCAGGCAGACCAGGATGAGCGAAGCGATACTGGCCATCGACATGCCGGTGCTGATGGTTTCCATCTCTTCATGTTCCAGAACGACTTCGCCGGTTTTGCGCACGGAGACATCGGCGAGTTCACCCTGTAGCGCGGAAGCCAGAATGCCATTCAAGGCTTGAATCGATTGTTCCGCAGGCATCACTTCTTCGAAGTGCAGTAAGGGTTTTACCAGGATGAATCGCTTGGTGACCCCCAGGCCGCTACTGGCGTTCGGTGTCATGAGTTGACGCCAGGAAACCTGGTAGGGTTGGTCAGCAGTCGTGGCGGCGACCGCCTCGCGAATTCTGTTTAAGAGCGGATCAAGCTCAAGTGTCAGGTCATTTTTGTCTGCTTCATCCAGGGCCTGTCCGACGATGCCGAATAGGCCGCGCAGGCTGTTGTCCTCCGAGAGTCGTCCGATGAAAGGCTGGGCATTGGCGAGCTGGTTGGTCAGTTCTTCGAGATCTTCGAGGTCGAGGTAAAGCAGTCCGTTGCGGGCGAAGAATTCACTTTCATCCGGGACGTGAACATCGCTGAAATGGGCCGGGTCCTGCTCAACCAGCGCTACGATCTTTCTGACGGCAGCCGCTGTGGATTCCGGGGTTTTGCCTTCGACCAGCAGTAGGGCAGTGCCGATATCCTGAGGAAATGCTTTTTCCAGTGCGATGCGGTTCTTCTGGAACGGCAGTTCCAGCGAAATCATGTCTGCGGTGTTGGTGTTGACCTTGAGGTGGTCCATCGTATAGCGCAGCGTCAGACCGCAGGCCAGCACAAACAGGAGGATGACCAGCCAGGGATGGCTGATGAAGTGGGTCTCCCAGCCATGCATGAAGCGGTCTAGGCGGCGGTCTGGCTTGTTGCTCATGGTTGAAGCGACGGTGGCGTGAAGCTGAAGTCGGGGCCGGCATGTTGGCGGACCTGCTGCAGGGTGCGCACGGCAGCGCCAAAGGCCTGGCCCAGGCGAATCAGGTCGGGGATTTCCCTGGGTCGCCGTGCGATATGGCTGAGCAACTCCAGTATCCGCACGTCACCGCGAGGATTGAGCGAGCGGGTAACCGCGCCGGGAAAATCCATCATGGCGGGATCGGCAATGGCGCGAACCGCCAGGAAAGGCAGGTTGTGGGCACGTGCCCTGCGGGCAATGGCCCCACTTTCCATGTCGACGGCCACCGCCCCGGTTTGCTGGTGCAGCGATGCCTTCTCGGTTCGGGTGCCGACCACGCGGCGGCTTTCCCTGATGGCTCCAGATTGAGTCTTCAATTGCGGGTGCAGGTTCGCAGCAAGCCGTTGGCGCCAGGTGGTGTCTGTGGTGTGAAGCTGATCATCCTCGCCGTGGATGTGTTCCGCGAGGATCAGATGTCCGGGAACAAGGTGTTCGGCGATGGCTGCGGCGCAGCCCCAACTGATTAAAGCGTTCACTTTACGCTCGATCAGTCGGTTGACGGCTCTATCGGTCGCGTCGGGCCCCGCCCCGGAAACCGTCAGCCAGTGACCTTCCGGGAGTTCATGCAGACTTTCGAATCCCAGTCGCTGCCGGACGAGACTGCGTGCTTCGGCCGGCAGGGCGACGACAATGCCGATGGATGGCACTGTTAATGATGGCGTTCGTTACGGAAACGAGCCAATGCCCACAACGGAAAGAACTTATCGTAGCCGTGGTATTTGAGATAGAACACCTTCGGGAAGCCCGGGGCGTTGAAGTATTTGTCGTTCCAGTGACCTTCAGGCCCCTGGTTGCGAAGCAGGTAATCGATGCCGGCTGCGACTTCGGGAGAATCCGCCTCGCCGGCTGCCATCAGTGCCAGCAGGGCCAGTGCGGTATGGAACGCCATGCTGGTGTGGAATCGTCCACGCTTTTCGGCACCAGGATCGTGGTATGTGAAGTTGTCTTCGCCCCAGCCGCCATCACTGCACTGGATGCTCTTCAGCCAGGCCGCTGCCCTTCGGATGGCAGGGTCGTTTTTGGGCAAGCCTGCTGTTTCAAAGCCCACCAGCACCGACCAGGTGCCGTAAATATAGTTGGTTCCCCAGCGCCCAAACCATGAGCCATCGGTTTCCTGCTCTTTGCGAAGGTAGGTCAGTGCGTCTTCCAGGACGGTACCGAGATCCCCTCGCTGTTCGGCCAGCTTGGCCAAGAACATCAGACAACGACCACTGACATCCGAAGTGGGTGGATCCAGCAGCGCACCGTGGTCAGCGAAAGGAATATGGTTCAGGTAATGATAGGTGTTGTCGGCATCGAAAGCGCCCCAGCCGCCGCCATGCGATTGCATGCCGGCAATCCAGTTGCCGGCGCGACGGATGTGTTCGTCGAACTCGCTGTTATTGCCTTGCAGCAGGGCATGAGCCACGACCGCGGAGTCATCGACGTCCGGATAGTGGGTGTTCTCGAACTGAAACGCCCAGCCCCCGCCCTCGACATGGGGACGCCGGATGCGCCAGTCGCCAGGGTGGTCGGTCAGCTGTTTGCTGGCCAGCCAGCGTAGGCCTGCGGTCAGAGCTGCCTCGGTTCGATCGTCCTGATCATATTTATTGACTTCCTGCAAGGCCAGGCTGGTCAGGCCGGTATCCCAGATGGGGGAAACGCAGGGTTGGCAGTAGGCATGGTCGTCCTTGATGACCAAGAGGCGCTCGATGGATTCCCGTGCAATACGACGATATTCATGTTCCGGCGGATAGCCCAACCAGTCCAGAGCCTCGTAGGCATTGACCATGGCGGGGAAGATGGCACCCAGTCCATCCACTCCGTTAAGCCGTTCGATAAACCACTCACTGGCCTTTGTCGTGGCCTTGGCTCGCAGCTTCTTCGGCAGATAAGGCTCGAAGGTGGAGGCGAACCGCTCCAGGCCAAGCACCAGTTTGCCGAGGGGCGTCTTGACGTGCGCGAAGTAGTTACGCTCTTTTACAGGATCGACGGTGAAAAGCTCCCGAACCCCAATTTTTTGTGGGTTGCGCGCGGTAACTTTGTTGCTGCACAGGATGAACAAAGGCACCATCACCGTCCGCGACCAGTAGGCGACCTTGTCCAGATGGAAAGGGAACCAGTTGGGTAGCAGCATGATTTCGACGGGAATGAACGGTACGGCTCGCCAAGGCACCTGCTCGAACATGGCCAGCATGATCCGGGTGAATACATTGGACTGTGCCGCACCGCCTTGGCTCAGAATCCAGTCGCGAGCCATCGTCATGTGCGGAGCATCGATGTCGTCGCATGCCAGCTTTAGTGCGTAATAAACCTTGACCGTGCAGCTGGTGTCCCCAGGCCCGCCAGTGAA
This sequence comes from Methylococcus sp. UBA6136, assembly GCA_002423305.1. Classification (GTDB taxonomy): domain Bacteria; phylum Pseudomonadota; class Gammaproteobacteria; order Methylococcales; family Methylococcaceae; genus UBA6136. The sequence continues at coordinate 23,325 of DIVI01000024.1, forward strand.
CAGGGAATAGCTGCCATCTGCTCGTTGGTGTGCCCTGAGATAGACGGCTATCTTGGCCTGGAGGGCGGTGTCGATCTCATCCATGAAATGCATCATCAGGATGTATTCGGCTGGGATCGTGCAATCTGCCTCCAGCTCGAACACCCAATAGCCCTCTTCATGCTGTTGCTTCAGCAGGAAATCACGGGCGCGTTGGATGGCCTTGTCGACCGGAGCTTCAGTCTGTCGACTGAATACCGGCTTGGTATAGGCCGGATTTTCGGACGGGTCGTTATGATCTTTGAACATGATGTGAGATGTCCCCTGATTTGGTTGGCTTCTCAGATGTGTAAATTAGAATTGGGTCTAGCCGGGTTGCTCGGTGAGGGGCAAGCCTCTGCCGGCAAACGTAAAAGCCGTTTTGAGGCCTCTATCGCTGGATCGCAAGATTCGGCTTATGGCAATCGTGGTTTTGACTGCGCGCCGGGTGATCTTTACCTGCGAGGACGTGCTGAAATCGGGGTTCTGAGCGATCTTGCGCAAAGTGAGGACCGCCATGCCAAGCGCCCATAGGCAGAATTCACGAATGCCCGTTTCATTGGAGGGAATGAGCAGGGTATAGCGCAGCGCATTTTTCAGGTGACCGTGGGCGATACCGATCAGTTCCATGAATCCGGCGCGGAACCGTGGGTCGTTATGTCCGGGTTTGAGCTCGGCCAGGGGGAATTCCCCCGTGCGATCGAACACATCCTGCGGCAGCCAGCAGACACGGCGCTCATGGTCATCCCATAAGTCCTTGAGAATGTTCGTCATCTGCAGGCCCTGGCCAAAGGAGACGGCCAGCCGCATCATCTCTTCTTGATGGGCGGCGATGGCCGGCGAGTAGTGACAAAACAACTGGGTCAGCATTTCACCGACCACGCCGGCCACGTAGTAACAGTAGCGGTCCATTTCCTTCAGTGTCGCGAGACCCGCGCTGAGGTCCCGATCCTGGAATTCGGCCATGCCTTGCGCCATGATCTCGACACAGCGCGCCAGGGCTTCCTGCTGTTCAGCTTCAAACTGGTGCGTGATGCCGATGACCCGCGGGACTACGCCGATCAGTTCATGCTCAGCGGGCAGGGTTCCGGATGAGAGGAGGGGGGCCAGCGTATCGCTCAGTGGCGCCGGGGATTGCTTGCCCCGAACGACGTCGGCGAATTGATGGCAGAAGCGACGTTTTTGGGCAGAGTTCAGCGCAACCTCATCTTCGATGGTGTCGACAATGCGACACAAGAGATAGGCATTAGCCACTGGCTTGGCCAGTGGGGGAGGCAGTTGCGGAATCGTCAGGGCAAAGGTTCGGGAAACCCCCTGGAGCAGGTGATCCTGAAAAACGTCGTCGCTCGGCGATTCGATGCTTTTACTGTTTTGCAACGGGGTGCTTGAACTCATGCGGGGAAAGCTTTTTCCTTCAAGTCTTTGATTGGCCTGGCTTTCAGGGTCGTTCTCAGGCGAGAAGGCGACACGCGCACGCCTTGCGCTTGGTGCGGAATTTTAACTTTTTTGTGTTTTTCGTCAAGTAATGTTGTTTTTTGACGAAAAATAGTTGAGAAAAAAGCAACTGCGCTATAGCATAGCGTCCGTTACACTTTATTTATTGAAGGGGTCCGCCCTTCATTGCCTGGAACCGATGGAATCTTGTCCGATTAGCGTTCCAGCCTGACCAGAAACCATGAGCTTCTGGCTCTCCTGATCTAAGTTATTTTCCAGTGGAGGACACATGGGCGTTCCATTAAGGCAGCAGGTTACGATTGCAAAGTACCTCATCAAGCAAAAGCTGTCCGGTAAGAAAAAATACCCCTTGGTGCTCATGCTTGAGCCGTTGTTTCGTTGCAATCTGGCCTGTGCCGGGTGCGGCAAAATCGATTATCCGGACGAGATTCTCAATCGTCGCTTGAGTGTGGAGGAGTGTCTGGCCGCCGTGGACGAGTGCGGCGCGCCCGTCGTTTCGATTGCAGGAGGCGAGCCGCTGTTGCACAAGGAACTTCCGCAGGTTGTGGATGGGATGATCCAGCGAGGCAAGTATGTCTACCTTTGCACCAACGCGCTCTTGCTCAAGAAGCGTATCGATGATTACAAGCCATCGCCTTACCTGACTTTCTCTATCCACCTGGATGGGAATGAAGACCGTCACGATGCCTCGGTCTGTCAGCAGGGGGTATTTGATCGTGCCGTGGATGCGATCAAGCTGGCCATCGGTCGCGGCTTCCGCGTCACGGTGAACTGCACACTGTTTCAGGGTGAGAACGCCCAGGAAATCGCCGACTTTCTGGATTACTGCAAGGAACTGGGGGTCGAAGGCACCACGATCGCACCGGGCTTCAGTTACGAGCATGCGCCGCAGCAGGACATCTTCATAAAGATGCGTGACAGCAAGCAGCTGTTCCGTGACGTCTTCAAGCTGGGGCGTGGCCGCAAGTGGCAGCTGAACCATTCCAGCCTCTATCTCGATTTCCTGGCGGGAAATCAGGGTTACAACTGTACGCCCTGGGGTAATCCTACCCGCAATGTGTTCGGCTGGCAGAAGCCCTGCTACCTGCTGGTGGACGAGGGCTACGCGCCTTCCTTCAATGCGTTGATGGAAGAGACCCCGTGGGACAAGTACGGCAATTCCAAGAACCCCAAATGCGCCAACTGTATGGCTCACTGTGGCTTTGAGGCATCCGCGGTGGAAGACGCCATGAAGCACCCCCTCAAGGCGGCATGGGTTTCCTTGGTGGGTCCGCGAACCAGCGGCCCGATGGCGGATGAACCCACTCCGGAATACGAGACTCAGTCGTCTAAAAAGGGTCGTCGCACGATCTCTATCGAAGCCGTCGACTAATTGCTGGATTCAAAAAGCCGGTGCTCCCAAGTCACTTGGCTTGGGAGCACCGGCTTTTTTGTGTCCGGAGATCAGAGCCAGCGGTGAACGCTTTGCCGATAACGAATGTAATCCGTACCAAAAAGGCTTGTCAGTCTGTTCTCCTCATAGGGAATATGGAAACGCTTGATGATGAGGAAAAACGCGGGCGGTAACAGCCAGAAAGGTAGGGTTCCTATATAGAGGGCAAGGCCGATGAGTGCTGTCAGCAAGCCCAGATACATCGGGTTCCGCGTCCAGATGTAAGCACCCCGTGTAACGAATTTTGTGGGTTTGCCGAAAGGCAGGACGGTGGTTTTCAACTGCCGGAAGTGCCATGCGGCGGAAGTCGCCAGAGCCAAGCCAGAGATCAGCCAGGCAACGCCTCCTATGGTGGGCGGAATGATTTCCAGATCAGGAAAAGACTGGTTGGCGGCGTGGGCCGCTGCAATGAGCAGCAAGACGACCACGGGGGGCGGGAAGAAATATAACTTGTTCAT
>DIVI01000076.1:0-1721 GCA_002423305.1 Methylococcus sp. UBA6136
GTGCTTAATGGTGACTTTGATGGGCAGGGGGTCGTGCAGGCGGTGATGGATGTCGGCTTTGCCAACACCAGCGTGACGCCAACGGAATACGATATTGGCCTGGGGGGAACGGACCCCTATGGCAACCCGCTGTCATTTACCGACCAGTTCCTTGCGAGGGTGCTGGATCCCTCCAAAGCCATGGTCGATCCAATCAAGGTTCTGCCCTGTGATTTCACCTTCGCATTTACCAACGACTACAAGCCAGACGAGCTCGTTCCGTCGCTGGAGAACTTCAAGGATTGCGGCAAGCGGGTGATCGACAATCAGATGCCCACGCCCGATGTCGCTGCCCGCGAAGTCAAATTACTCGCCAATACCCGTCTGTTTCGCAGTACCCAAGGGGCGTTCAAGATCCCCTCCCTGCGCAATGTGGAACTCACCGGGCCGTACATGCACAACGGCAGTTTCAAGAGCCTCGAGGAAGTGCTCGAGTTCTATGACCGGGCGGGTAATGTCAGCAACCTGCAGCATTTCGCCACTGGCGTATTTGAACATGGCTTTAACGAGCAGAAGAAGGCCGACATCATTGCCTTCCTCAAAGGCCTGACCGACGAGCGCGTCCGTTGGGAGCGGGCCCCGTTTGATCATCCTGCGCTTTCAGTTCCGCACGGACACAAGGATGCCGCCCTCAATGTACTTACGCCCCGTGCCGAAGACATTGTTTTGCAAATTCCCGCGGTCGGCAGGGAAGGGCTTCCATCAACTCAAGGACCACTGCAACCCTTTGCGGGTTACCTTCAGGATTGATCTTCTACTGGCAGCTCATATAAGCAGTGTGTGATATCCCGTACTCAAACTGTGTGATATCACACAGTTTGAGTCTCCACTTGACTACATGTTTCTGGTATCACAGGCCCTTGCGGGCATGGCACGGAATATGTTTTAGCATTTTATTGTGCAGGCTTCGAAAGCCCGCCGATTTTTTTATCAATGGAGAATGAAATGAGAAAAGCTAAAATCAGCCTGTTTTCTGCGGCCATCACGGGGCTGCTCGCCGCTTCCACTGCAAATGCCTGGACCACTGTCAGTCCGGTCAGCTTTGCAGTAAATGGGGCCACCGAAGTCATGCAGATTCGTGCGGCTTCCTTCAGTGACCCTAAGTTTGGCTATCAGGGCTGGGCGATGCATGGCAAATGGGGTGTATTCAATGCGGAGAAGGGTCGCACCTACCGGGTGATCGTCGATGGCCGCAGCAACCCAGGCCTGCACCCGGCGGTAGCCGTTTGGAAGCGTCCGATTGGTACCCCTGAACAGCCGTACATGTATCCGAATGGAGGCATCGTCACCAATCTGACACCGGCGAACCGCGTGCCGGATCACAATTTCTTTCCGGTTCAGAGTTACATCAATTCCGGCAAGTCCCAGCAACATGTGATGGAATCCGGTGGCGGTAGCGGATGTACCACCAACTGGACTCGCACCATTGCTGGAAGCAGTGTGACGGCGACACCTTGTGATTTCTGGAAAGCCGCTCTGCGCCCAGGCGCTGAAGTCACCGAAACGACGGGGATTCTGTTGGAGGATGGTTCTACGGATATCGGTATGGCTCGTATGCTGTTCGCCAAAGCCGTCTACGATGTCGATCATGCATCCAGCCTCCGCGACAACAGCCTGAACGTCAATCCGGCACTGGAGCAGCAACGTGACGGCAAGGCCGGTTTCGTGACCGCGACCTTCCG
>DIVI01000076.1:1772-4869 GCA_002423305.1 Methylococcus sp. UBA6136
ACCGGCCCACATTTTTCTGAATTCCAGTGAAGCCGGGGAATATTGTTATGTGGTGTCACCTGATGATCGACTTGACTCGCATGATTCCATTGTTCGCCAAAGCCACTCGCTTATGTGGTGTTATCGGCATGGGATTTGTCCCCTCACTAGCACTCAGTTCCTCGTTCTACAACCTCACCGAATATGCCGTCGGCTTGGACAGCCGGATTTCGCTGCCCGCGAGTTGGCAACCCAATCCCGGTACGGTCAATTACACCGGCTCGCTCGACGTTTACTGGCTGGCCCGGCTGGCCAACGATCATGACACCGTCGAAATTTCCAGAAATAACGCGCTGAGTCTGGGATTGCCGGCCAATTTCACCCTGGAGGCGGCACCGGATAACTGCTGGGGAATGGATATGGGGTTTGGGCTGGTGACGCTGGCGCAAGCGTCCGACCTCAGTATTACCGTGGAGGCAGATAATTCTGCCATGGTGCCTGCCTTCGCGCTCTACAAGGGCTGGGACACCAGCAAATCGGCCTCGCGGCATACCACCATTTATTTTGGGACCAATAATCCGCTGGGTACCCAGGGATTGACCTTTGTCGACGATGCCATCGGCACCCAGGCCGGGGGCAGCATCAACCAGACCTTCACCAATCTTCCCGCCGGCAATTATGAAATTTTTGTCACGGTGGGCACCAATCGTTCGGCGGGTGGGCAGTACAAGGTAACCTTGGTAACTACCCCCACCGGCGGGGGATCGCAGCCGCCTGGTTCCCCGACCGATGTCGTGGCGACTGCCGGAGACGCCACGGCCCAGATCAATTGGACTGCTCCTATCAGTAATGGCGGTTCGGCCATCACCGGCTATGTGGCGACCTCTGCTCCCGAGGGCAAGACCTGCTCAAGCGCGACGCCAGGCTGTCAGGTTGCCGGCCTGATCAACGGCACTTCATACACCTTCACGGTGACCGCGACCAATGCCGTGGGAACCAGCGCCCCTTCGGTGCCGAGCAATGCGGTGACACCGGTTGCTGCCACTGTCCCGGGCAGCCCCACGCTTGTCAACGCCAGTGCTGGGGATGGCCGGGCCTATGTCAACTGGACGGCACCCTCCAGCAATGGGGGTTCCGCAATTACCGGCTACACGGCGATAGCCACGCCGGGAGGCAACAGTTGCAACAGCGCTGGCCTCGGTTGCTCCGTTGTCGGACTGAGTAATGGCACGCCCTATACCTTCAAGGTGACGGCGAGCAATGCGGTCGGGAACAGTTTGCCCTCGGTTCCCAGTAATACGGTAACGCCAACGGCGGCCCCCACCGTTCCCAGCGTGCCTACGCAGGTAGTGGCCACTGCCGGCAATCAATCGGCCATCGTCAGCTGGAGTCCACCCGCCAACTCGGGTGGAAGTGCCATTAACGGCTATCGCGTGATTTCTACCCCCAACAGTTCCGGTTGTTCGGCGACGACAACCACTTGCACGGTCAGCGGGCTGAGCAATGGCACTGCCTATGTCTTCAATGTCATTGCGACCAATGCGACAGGGGATAGTGATGCCTCATCACCCAGCAATACGGTGACACCCGCGGCACCGGTGATCACGGATCGACTGGCTTATAACCTCAACCCATGGGGGGCATTGCCGGCACAGTGGAATCAGGTCCCGGCCAGTTTCAATTATCTCGGCAGCCTGCAGGTTTATTGGTGGGCGCACCTGGCGACAAATCATGAAACCATTCAGCTGAGCCGGGCCGATGCCATAAGAAGCGGGGCAGGGGAGGGCTTTGATTTGTGGACCAATAGCCCCAACACCAACGGCGAGTCGATAAACTTTGGCCTGGTTCGGCTGGATGCCCCGGCCAACCTTGATATCGCCGTGTCAGCGGACAATAGTCAGGGATCCCAGTTGATTCCCGCTGTTGTCCTCTATCAGGGCTGGAATACCAGTTCGGCAGCCAATCGCTATCAGGATTACACCCCGAGCCAGAACAATCCGTTGGGTACCCAGAATCTGATCTACCTGAATCAATCATTTGCAGAGAGTCAGGGTCAGACTGCCCATTTCGTCGCGGAAAATCTGCAACCTGGCGATTACCAGGTTTTCGTCACTGTGGGCAAGAATGCCTCGCCAGGAGGTAGCTATCAATTGTCCTTGTCTAGCACGCCCCCTCCGGCGAGTGGTCGTTGTGGTGTGGCGGCCAATCAGCTTTCACCGCAGCAACCCCCGGAAAGCGACCTTTGTGCCTCGGGGACGTCCAGTCATCTCAGGCGTCTGGCCAAGTCCCGCTATGAGTGGCTGTGCAATGCCGAAACGGCCGAAGCAACCGGCGAACGCTGTTACACCGTGGCCAAGGACGGACGTCTCAATCAGGCACCCCTCACGCTAGAGCCGGGTAATATCGCGGTGAAAACCGGTGCGAGTGTCATCCAGACCGCCGAAGGCGGCAGTGGTCCCGGCAAGATGAGCTTCGCCAAAAAATCCGCCAGCAAGGGAACCCGCTGCCAATTGAAGGTGAAAAAGAATCAGGTGGAGATCAAGACCAACGGCCAGGCGGGGCATTGTGAAGTGACCGCCTCCAGAGCGGCCAGCAAGGGCTTCAACAAGGTGGAATCCTACCCGGCCGTCATCAGCGTGGCGCCATGAGCGTTAACCGGCTTGCGGGCCGTGAGTCAGGGCCATCATCATCCCTCCCGGCAGAGCGGAGGGCGATGATGGTGGCAGCAAAAAAAGCCTGTAAAACTGAGCGGCTGGTCGTATGATGACCGCCTTGATTCAACCCACATGCACCCACGCACGCGAGGACACCCATGCGATTTAAATTAGTTATCGGACTTGGCAGCCTCCTGTTGTTTTCCAGCCTGGGTCAGGCCCATACACTGGGATCGGTCACCAAGACTACAGAAGCCTCCATTTCTCGCTTTGCGGTGACCTGTTACGACGACGGCAATGGGGCGACCGACAAGGACAATTGATAGCTACCTCCTGGCGAGGCATTCTTGCCCACAGTGACGAAAACCTGGTAATCGCCAGGTTGCAGATTTTCCGCGACGAAATGGGCAGTCTGACCCTGACTCTCTGCAAATGATTGATTCAGGTAGATCAGATTCTGGGTA
>DIVI01000077.1:0-3203 GCA_002423305.1 Methylococcus sp. UBA6136
CCCCGCAATCATAGGCGGCAAAGTGAGGATTGTTGGTGCTGGAGGAGCCCTGGGCGACCACCACGACGACAGGGGCAAAATGTCGCGTCAGCCCGATGTTTCTGAAAAGGATCTCCAGCCGATCGGCCATCTCCGAGTGAGAAAATCCCAGCAGACGACCATCCGGACTCGGCTCATCGGAACTTCTCAACAGATGCAATCGCGTTTGTGACTCGACCTCCCCCAATTTCTTGATCTTCAGGAGTTTGGCCCCTGGACGGAAAACGTCCCAAGCCAGTTTGGCGGCAAAGCCCAAGCCGACCGTCTGGGTATAGGCCCAGTTTTTCAAAAGATGAGAGGGTTTAACTAAGAGCTTGGAGGTAGGGGTGGCGCCATTGCCTGCGTGGGGTTTGCCGTGGTCGTCAGATTCAACAATCAGGTGCTTTGGCTTGATGACCGATGGACACTGTGCAACGGGATAGATGTCATCGATGCCTTTGTAGAAAAAGTCGATGCCAAAGAACCCCGCGGCCCCGTAGGTTTCAATGCCGGGATGGATTTCTTCCAGATGCCGACGCAAGGAACATTCGCGGTCATCGATACAGAGCAAGGCCTGGGCCAAGGCATGCTCATGCTTGGGTGAGGAGTCCCCCTGTTGTTTTATTCCCTGCAGCAGTTCGCTATGAAGGGAGAACTCCATCGCTTCCTGCCAGACTCTCAGCGCCTGGGGGATGAATGGCTTATCCAGCGCCTCGGCGAAGGAAGCCGTTTCATCGATTCCTGGTGTGCTGGCCACATTAGAAAAGTGCGGGCCCCGCTTCATGTTCAAGAGCGCCAGCTCGATGGCCAATTCAACCGCCAAAAACTCCTTCAGCGAAATGTGGCGACGGGATAACAGACTATCGGGTTTCTGCTCGATGACGCGAACCATGCCGGACCATCCCGGATGAGCCAGAGTCATTTCTAGCAGGTAGTCGCCATAGAAGGTGTCATCCCCGACGATACGCGCCAGGCAGGTGTCGATGGCCTCGTCGGGCGTCAGTTGGAGCAAGGAACGCGCTTCGGGCTCCGAAAATGGATAAAGCGGGACGAAAGTGTCCTCGACCAAACGCCGCAGACACTGCCATAGAGATTCCTCATCCCTGGCAACCGACCAGCGACTGATGCCCTGATCGAGGAAGTTAGCCACCAACCGAAAGAGGATGGGGTGAACCTGCGCATCCAGGTTGACCTCGATCCTTGTCAGCCAGGCTTGGCGAATGCCATGAAGAGCCAGGGAGAGGGGCGGATAGTGGGCTTCGGAGTCCGGTTGGAAGAGGGAGCGTCGCAGTTCTTCGCGTTTGGAGGGGTCTGCTTCCAGGTCTGTCAGAGAGTGATCAATGGCAAAGTCGTGAATTCGTCCTTCGCTGTGACGCGTGTGGTATTCGGTGAGCGGGAGATAGCTCCGAGCGCCATAGAGACGTGAAGCAATCGCGATCGCCTCGTGGAAGGGGCGGTTTTCCAGCGCGTGGAGCGTATTGTGGTGAATGAAGTCCTTGATGGGACTCTGGGCTGGAAGCCAGCGGGCAATGCCATCAATGGCATTGTTCAGGTCAAAGCCACTATCGAAAGATGGCTCGATCCTGACGGTGTCAGAAGGGGAAGCGAATCTTCCGTCATCAATTGGAGCTGGGGCGTGACTTTCGCAGCGACTTTTCTTCGGGAGAGTGGTTTGAAAGACCGTCATTGTTTGAACCGCTTTGGACATGGCTAATATCAGGCCTTATGCGAGTTGTGTGCCATGATTTGCGGTTGCGATCAACCTTATGATTTTGCAGCAATGATTCTGGTTGGTATCGGCAGGCGACAGTAATGAAAGGGGGCAAATGCCCCTGATCATCGAGGTGTGAATCGCTGCGGAACGGTCATGAAATTCGCTGCAGCGACAACCCGTGCGGGCAGGTCAAGAATAAGGAGGAGTCAGCCGATAAGCCGGGTTCTGTCTTGGACAGCCATTCATCTGGGACGCGCCTCACGGCACGCCTCGTGCGACCTACCCGGGAGCCGTGCGGACCACACGTGCGAGACAAGGCTCGCTGCCCCCCTATTTGGTCTTGCTCCGGACGGGGTTTACCCTGCCACTTCCGTTGCCGGAAGCGCGGTGCGCTCTTACCGCACCATTTCACCCTTACCTTGGGGCCGTAAAGCCCGTTGGCGGTATATTTTCTGTGGCACTTTCCGTAGGCTCGCGCCTCCCAGGGATTACCTGGCGTCCTGTCCTGCGGAGCCCGGACTTTCCTCCCTCCCGACACAAGGCCGGAACAGCGGCTGCCTGGCCGACTCCAGATAAGGAGTCTAGAGAAGCACTGGCGGCTTGGCTATAGCTATATATGATGGTTGTTCGTGTGGCCAGTCGGGCGCGGTATTACGTTGGCTGGATGCGGTAATTTGAAGACTTTTCTCGTTGAGGGGCTGGGTCTTTTGTGATTTAATTGAGGCGTTTTTGCCGGAATTAAGGGCAGCCGTGTTTTGTGTCATCAGTGATGATGGCTTCTGCGGGCACGCCCGAGCACTTCGCGTTGACATGCTTAGCATGTCGCATCGCGAGATGCGACGAAATTCTGAAGTTTCTGGTCGTGTCAGGCGCCTTGCGATGGGGCTGATATGCGGCCGAACGGCTAACGGTTTGTGCGTTCCACGGGCTAGCTTATGTTAATCAACACAAAAAAAGGTCTGGATCTGCCGATTACGGGAGATCCTGAGCAGGTCGTATACAGCAATGCCGGCGCCATCAGGTCGGTTGCGTTGCTCGGTCCCGATTATGTCGGTCTGAAGCCTTCCATGAAGGTGGCTGAAGGCGACAAGGTCAAGTTGGGTGATGTGCTCTTCACCGACAAGCAATACCCCGAAATCGTTTACACCTCGCCGGGAGCCGGTGTGGTCAAGGCGATCAATCGTGGGGAGCGTCGTGTGCTGAACTCCGTGGTCATCGAGTTGAGCGGCAATGAAGCAGTCAAGTTCAAGTCCTACACACCTGCCAAACTGGCCGGGCTGAGCGGGGATCAAGTCAGGGAGAACCTCCTGGCCTCGGGACTTTGGACGACTCTGCGGACGCGGCCTTACAGCCGGGTTCCTGAGCCTGGCTCGACGCCTCACTCGATTTTCGTAACGGCTATTGATACCAGCCCCCTGGCTGCTCGGCCGGAAGTGGTCATTGCCGATCGTGCGGCGGATTTCCAGAATGG
>DIVI01000077.1:3344-18424 GCA_002423305.1 Methylococcus sp. UBA6136
CGGGTGATTTCCGGCTCTGTCCTGCATGGTCGGCAGGCGGAAGGGTGGTCTGACTATCTGGGCCGATTCAATAACCAGGTAACGGTGATCCCGGAAAACCGTGAGCGCGAGTTCATGGGCTGGGTCGTTCCAACCGGAAAAAAATATTCCTTTCTTAACGTCCTGTTGACCAGCCTCCCGCAGGCGCGCGGTCGCAAGTTCTCTTTCACCACTACGAAGTATGGTAGCCCGCGAGCCATTGTTCCGGTGGGTGTGTTCGAGGACGTGGTTCCCATTGATATTCTTCCAACTCAGTTGCTGCGTTATCTGATCGTTGGCGATACCGATATGGCGCAGGCGTTGGGTGCCCTGGAGCTGGATGAAGAAGATTTGTCCTTGTGTACGTTTGTGGATCCGGGTAAGCACGACTTCGGCCCGGTCCTGCGAAAAAATCTTACCCAAATCGAGAAGGAGGGCTAATGTCTAGTACCCGCCAATTTTTGGACAAGCTTCACCCCCATTTCGCAAAGGGGGGAAAGTTTCAGATGTGGTACCCCGTCTATGAGATGGTGGATACCTTTCTTTACAGTCCATCTGATGTCACCAGTGGTGCAACGCATGTTCGTGACGCGGTCGACCTGAAGCGGGTTATGACCTACGTATGGATAGCCGCGCTGCCGTGCATGCTAATGGCGCTGTTTAATACCGGTTACCAGGCCAATGCCGCGATGACCGCGATGGGTCTCACCGAAGTTCCGGGGTGGCGTGGATGGATCGTGAATCTCTTTGGTCACAGTCCATACAATCCCCTGTCGGATTTTGTGCATGGAGCGATGTACTTCTTTCCGGTCTACATCGTCACTCTGGTTGCGGGTGGACTTTGGGAAGTTCTGTTCTCCGTCGTCCGCAAGCATGATGTCAACGAGGGATTCTTTGTCTCGTCCATCCTGTTCGCATTGACTCTGCCCCCCAGCATTCCACTGTGGCAGGTGGCCTTGGGAATCTCCTTTGGCGTGGTGATCGGCAAGGAAGTTTTTGGCGGAACTGGCAAGAACTTCCTCAATCCAGCGCTGACCGGGCGGGCCTTTCTGTACTTTGCTTATCCGGCTTCCATGTCGGGTGATGCAGTGTGGACCGCCGTAGACGGCTTTACCGGCGCTACCGCGCTGGGTCATGCCGCCATGGGTGGAGTTACGGCAATCCGCGAGGCAGGCATTTCTTGGTGGGGTACGTTCCTCGGTTTCGAACAGGGTTCCATGGGTGAAACCTCTACGCTGGCTTGCCTGATCGGTGCGGCGTTCCTTATCTACACCCGTATTGCCAACTGGAGAATCATTGCCGGGGTAATGGTGGGCATGATCGTGACGTCTACCCTGTTCAATATCATCGGTAGTTCAAGCGATGCGATGTACGCCATGCCTTGGTATTGGCACCTGACGCTCGGTGGATTTGCCTTTGGTACGGTTTACATGGCGACCGATCCGGTCAGCGCCTCGCATACTAACGCTGGCCGCTGGGTGTTTGGCGGGTTGGTCGGTTTCATGACCGTCCTGATTCGTGTGGTGAATCCCGCCTTTCCTGAGGGGATCATGCTGGCCATCCTTTTCGCCAACATCTTTGCGCCACTGATCGATTACGTGGTTATCAAGATCAACATTGCCAAGAGGGTTAAGCGCTATGCCTGAATCCGTGAATAAAAATCCGGAAGTCGCTCAGGTGGGCTTCAAGGAAAAGCTGGCTGGTTACGTTGAAACCGCTCAAGTTTATGCCCAACCCTACCTGGATCTGCCGAATGACAGTTTTAAAAAAACCGTAGCGGTTGCTCTGGCCCTGTGTCTGGTCGGTGCGGTGGTCGTATCTGGGTCGGCGGTCATCCTGAGGCCTTTGCAGGAATGGAATAAGTCCAAGGACGAGAAGGTAAATATCCTGGAGGTCGCAGAGCTCTATCAGAAAGGCATGGACGTCGACGCGGCATTCAAGAATATTGAAACCCGCGTGGTTGATCTGGCTACCGGTGACTACGTGGAAAGTGTCGATGCCAAGACCTATGACCAATGGAAAGCGGCAAAGGATCCGGCTCAAAGCGAGAGCATTCCGCCTGCCAAGGATATTGCCAGCATCAAGCGCAAGCCAAAGTATGCCAAGGTTTACCTGGTGAAGCAGGACGATGGCAAGTTGAAGACGGTCATCATGCCGGTGAATGGCTATGGTCTGTGGTCAACCATGTACGGGTTTATCGCCCTGGAAGCCGACGGAGAAACCGTGGTGGGCATGAATCTCTACGACCAGGCTGAAACCCCAGGTTTGGGTGGCGAGGTCGTCAATCCAAAGTGGAAAGCACTGTGGAAAGGAAAGAAAGTCTATAACTTCACCGGTAAGGAAGTGCATGAGACCAATTTGACCGAGAAAGGCCAAACCATAGAAATCGGTGAGGTTGCCTTGGGGCTAGTCAAGGGATCAGTCGATTCCAACAAGCCGGGGGCTGAATTCCAGGTAGATGCTCTGGCTGGCGCCACCCTGACCAGTCGTGGCGTCAGTAATCTGGTGCAGTACTGGATGGGTAGGGAAGGCTACGGAATCTATCTAGCCAAGCTTAGAAACGCAAAGGGTTGAAACTATGGAACTTACAGACGAAAACAAGAAAGTTCTGGTCGAACCGCTCGTAGAGAATAACCCGATCACCCTGCAGGTGTTGGGGATTTGTTCGGCCTTGGCAGTGACATCGCAGTTGTCGACCGCGCTTATCATGAGTCTTGCGTTGACGACGGTAACGGCATTCTCGAGCGCCGGTATCGCATTCATTCGTAATCATGTGCCCAGCAGTATTCGCATTATTGCGCAGATGGTGATCATTGCCTCGCTCGTTATCGTGGTGGATCAGTTACTGAAGGCGTTTGCTTACGAGATCAGCAAGCAGTTGTCGGTGTTCGTGGGGTTGATTATCACAAACTGCATCGTGATGGGCCGTGCCGAGGCGTACGCTATGAAAAACCCGCCTTGGGAAAGTTTTCTGGACGGGATCGGCAACGGGTTGGGCTACAGTCTTATCCTTGTCACGGTAGCCGTCATTCGGGAACTGTTTGGTTCTGGCAAGCTTTTGGGTATCGATGTCTTCCCGTTGATCAAGGATGGTGGATGGTATGTGCCCAATGGCTTGCTGTTGTTGCCCCCCAGCGCATTCTTCCTGATCGGTCTGATTATCTGGGCGGTACGTACCTGGAAACCCAAGCAGGTTGAAAAAGCGGATTTCTCAATCCAGCCAGCTCATGGTGTTGTTCACGGGGAGGCTCATTAAGATGGAAGCCTATATCAATCTGTTCATCAAGTCGGTCTTTATCGAGAACATGGCGCTATCCTTCTTCCTGGGGATGTGTACGTTCATCGCAGTATCCAAAAAGATCGAGACGGCCGTTGGGCTGGGAATTGCCGTCGTCATCGTGCAAACGCTGACGGTTCCTGCAAATAACCTCATCTATACCTATCTTTTGAAGGAAGACGCCCTGACCTGGGCGGGTATACAGGGTGTCGATCTGAGTTTTATTGCCTTGATGGCTTGTATCGGCGTGATTGCCGCGATCGTACAGATCCTTGAGATGGTGCTGGATCGATTCTTCCCCGCGCTTTACAACGCGCTGGGGATCTTCCTGCCTTTGATTACGGTGAACTGTGCCATCCTTGCGGGCAGTCTGTTCATGATTGAACGTGACTACAATTTCAAGGAAAGTGTGGTCTACGGCATCGGCAGTGGATTTGGTTGGGCATTGGCCATCACGGCAATGGCCGGTGTCCGTGAAAAGCTTAAATATAGCGATGTGCCTCCCGGTCTGCGTGGATTGGGAATCACCTTCATCACGGCCGGGCTCATGGCATTGGGTTTCATGGCCTTCTCGGGCATTCAACTTTAAGGATCAGGGTAGAAGACAATGCTTGAAATTATCCTGGGTGTACTGTTTTTCACTTTTATCGTTGTTGCCTTGGTATTCGTTATCCTGGGTGCGAAGTCAAAACTCGTTGCCGAAGGTAACGTTGATATTCTGATCAACGACGAGAAGACCATTCATGTGCCTATCGGCTCGAAGCTGTTGACGGCACTAGCCGATAATAACCTGTTTGTTTCGTCAGCCTGCGGTGGCGGTGGTACCTGCGCGCAGTGCAAGGTCAAGGTGAATGAGGGCGGCGGCGATATCCTGCCTACGGAACTCTCTCACATCACCAAGCGTGAAGCGGCTGAGGGTGACCGTCTGGCTTGCCAGGTGACCGTCAAGCAGAACATGAAAATTCATGTTCATGACGAGGTTTTTGGCGTCAAGAAATGGGAAACCACCGTTCGATCGAACGATAACGTTGCCACCTTCATCAAGGAACTGGTGCTGGAGTTGCCCAAGGGTGAAAAAGTTGATTTTCGCGCCGGCGGGTACATCCAGATCGAGTGTCCGCCCCATATTGCGAAATTCACGGATTTTGCCGTTGAGGAAAAATTCCGGGATGACTGGGACAAATACAATATCTGGCAGTATGAGTCCGTGGTCAAGGAGCCCTCGATCCGCGCGTACTCAATGGCGAACTATCCCGAAGAAAGCGACATCATCATGCTGAATGTGCGTATTGCCACGCCGCCTCCGGGGGCGCAGGGAATACCGCCTGGTGTCATGTCGTCTTACATATTCAACCTGAAGCCAGGCGACAAAGTGACCATCTCTGGTCCGTTCGGTGAATTCTTTGCTCGCGAGACTGACAATGAAATGGTGTTCATCGGTGGTGGTGCGGGTATGGCGCCCATGCGGTCGCACCTCTTCGACCAGCTGCGCAGACTGAAAAGCAAGCGCAAGATGACCTTTTGGTATGGGGCACGCAGCCTGCGCGAAATGTTCTATGTCAATGACTTCGATATGCTGCAGAAGGAGAATCCCAACTTCAATTGGCATATCGCTCTCTCCGAACCCAAAGCGGAAGACAACTGGACGGGCTATACCGGATTCATTCACAACGTGCTCTATGAGAACTACTTGAAGGATCATCCGGCTCCTGAAGACTGCGAATACTATATGTGTGGTCCGCCCATGATGAATGCTGCCGTGATTAAGATGCTCCTGGATATCGGCGTGGAAAGAGAAAACATCATGCTGGATGACTTCGGCGGCTGATGCCGAAAGTCATTCGAGCAACGAAGCGGAGACCTGGAGTCTCCGCTTTTTTTTGATTGGAAAACGTGTAAAGTTCACTCTTCTGTCTCCGACCACCGTAGGGTCAGGTTTCCTGATTACACTAACCGAAGGGTAAATCAATGACACTTTTTCTCACGACTTTTCTGATCATTGCCGTCGTGATTGCCATGATGGCGGTTGGCGTGATGTTTGGTCGAGGCGCCATCAAGGGCAGCTGCGGCGGCGTCAACAACGGAGGCGAATGTATCTGTACCAAGAAATGTGAAAAGCGACGCAAGCTTGAGGAGGCAATGGTACAGGGCGATTGAGTCTACTTCCGTGATTGAATCGGGTCTTCTGTTGGCACGACTGAGGATGTCCCTTGTCGGCGAGTACTGAGACTTTTTATTGGTACGACTTTGAAACCTTCGGTACCGATCCCGCCCGGGATCGACCCGTTCAATTTGCCGGGCTTCGAACGGATAAGGAGTTGAATCCTGTTTCGGATCCATTGACTCTTTTCTGCAAGCCAACGCCGGATTGTTTGCCACACCCCGAGGCCTGTCTCATCACGGGAATCACACCTCAGATGGGTTTGGATCGAGGTCTGCCGGAGTGCGATTTCATTACTGAGATCAACGCGGAATTTTCAGTGCCAGGCACCTGTGTTGTCGGCTACAACAATATCCGGTTCGATGACGAGGTTACACGCTACACGCTTTATCGCAATCTTATCGATCCCTATGCCAGAGAATGGCGGAACGGTAATTCGCGTTGGGACCTGATCGATGTGATGCGCATGACCCGAGCCCTGCGTCCAGAAGGTATCGAATGGCCTGACGATGATGAGGGAAAGCCCACCTTCAGACTGGACCGGCTGAGTGCGGCAAATGGGATAGCCCATGAAGATGCACATGATGCACTCAGCGATGTCCGTGCCACTATCGATATGGCGAGGTTGATCAAGGTCAGGCAGCCGCGACTGTTCTCATACTTGTTGGGCCATCGCGGCAAGCAGCAGGCCGGTGACTTACTGTCCCTGGGCAAAATGTTGCCAGTAGTCCACGCATCATCCAGATTCTCAGCAGAAAGGGGTTGTATTGCCGTCGTCGTTGCACTTGCTAAGCACCCGACCAATCCTAATGGGGTCGTTACCTATGACCTCTCGGTGGATCCTGGTCCCTTGCTCGAGTTGGATCCCGAGGAACTGCATCGGCGACTGTTTACCCCCCGGGATTCGTTGCCCTCTGGCGTTGATCGTCTACCACTCAAAACCGTGCATATCAACAAATGTCCTGCATTGGCCCCAGTGGGCGTGTTGCGACAAGAGGATGCCGATCGTTTGGGTCTGGATTTGACCCTGTGCAATGAGCATCTGGCGAGGTTGAAGTCGGAACCCGAGCTGGAAGCCAAGGTGCAGTCCATTCTTGAGATTGATGAGCGGTCTCCGCTTGGGGAGGATCCGGATTTGATGCTCTACAGCGGATTTCTCAGAGATAAGGATCGAGTTGCTCTTGATCGGTTTCGTCGCTTGTCGCCGGAATTGATGGCTCTGTCGCAACCTATATTTGAAGACGCGAGATTGCCGGAGATGGTTTTCCGTTATCGTGCCAGGAATTATCCAGAAAGTCTAAGTTCCGCAGAGCAGGAGCGTTGGCGTGAGTTCTGTGCCAACCGTCTCTCGGACAAAGGTTTGGGTGGAGGTCTCACACTGACTGAATTCTATTCTCTGTTGGCTGAGTTGGAGCAGTCGAGCTTGTCACCAACACAGCGAAGGGTAGTTTCTGACCTGCAGGATTACGCAAGGTCGCTTTGTCATTGATGAGTTATTGACATTTTGCCGTATACTCTCGGCGCTTTTTCATCTTGTATTTTGGAGATTTCCATGAAAAAACTTTTGCCCCTGGTGGCTGCATCTTCTCTGTTTTGGGTCGGCCTGGTCGATGCGCATGGTCCTACCCGCGAAAAGTACAGCGAATCGATAGAGATCAGCGCTTCACCGGAGGCTGTTTGGGCATTGGTTGGCGATTTCTCGCATCCGGAGAAGTGGATGGACGTCGTTGAAAGCACCACGGCGGAAGGCGGGAACGAAAAAGGAGCGACTCGCGAATTGAAGTTCAAGGGAGGCGCGGGGGCTCTCAAGGAAGAACTGAAAAACTATGATGCGGAAAAGAAAATGATCCAGTACAAAGTGGTCGATCCCACGGATCCTGCCGTTCTGCCTGTCAATAATTACTCAGCCAAAATTACGGTAGAGGCGAGCGGTTCAGGCAGTAAGGTGGAATGGGATACCGCCTTCTATCGCTGGTTCCTCAACAACAATCCGCCTGAAGGTCAAAATGAGGCTGCCGCCAAGGCAGCCGTTGAGAAGGTGGTCAAGGGCGGCTTGGCAAGCCTGAAATCAGTCGCTGAAAAGAAATAATCAATGACCATGGGGGCTCGTGTCCCACGCTTGATAAGGAAAACGGTGGCCATGTCCACCGTTTTCCTTTTGATTGCGACGCTTCCGGTTCTGGCCGGTCCGTTTGCCTACATTACCAATCAGAAAGCCGATAATGTATCGGTGATCGATACGGCCACAGGATCCGTCCTGACCACCGTCAAGGTGGGTAAGGATCCGGCCGGCGTTGCCGTGAGTCGAGATGGCGCCAGAGTAGTGGTGACCAATCCGGGTAGCCGGGATGTCGCGATTATTGATGGGTGCCGACACGTGTTGCAGGGGCTGATTCCGGTAGGGGAGGGGCCGCTGGGTATTGCTATCAATGCCGAAGGTGACCGGGCTTTCGTGGCCGATTTTTACGGACACTTTGTTTCTGTCGTGGATTTGGCTGAGAAAAGTATCTTCAAGCGGATTCCGGTCGGACATTATCCGGCAGGACTTGCGGTCAATTCCGACGGTTCAAAAATTTACGTAGCCGAGCGGGAGGACAATACGGTCTCCGTTATCAATGGTCTGACACTGACTATAGATAAAACCGGAAAAGTTAGTCAGCATCCTTTCGGCTTGTTGCTGGATGAGAACGACGAGCGTCTCTACGTGGCGAATGTCGAGAGCAATGAGGTTTCCGTCCTTGATGCCACAACCCTACTGACGATTAAATCCATCAAGGTGGGCGAGCGCCCCTATGCCATGGCGTTGGCCCTGAAAGGTAGTCGCCTGTTCGTCACCAATCAATATGATAGTTCGCTGTCGGTAATCGACACGAAGGCGTTAGAGGTCGTCGAAACCATCGCCGTGGGTGAGTATCCCGAAGGCATTGATAGGCACCCGGATGATCGTCACGTGTATGTGGCCAACTGGTTTGACAACACGGTTTCGGTGGTGGACGCCGAATCCTTGAAAGTGGTCAAAACAATTGCTACGGGCAATGGTAGCCGTGCCTTTGGACAGTTCATCCCGCAAGGTGGCTCCGTCCTGTCCTCGCGTTAAGTTTCCCGGTTGGTGATTGGGGGGAGTTGATTGATGGCTCTCAATAATTTCGGGATGTCTTGTGAAACACTCATATCCAGAGTGATCGTCTGTGATTTTTCATTGGCCTGAAGGGGTTCATGAGTGTTCATCTGTAATGCCAAAACGGTTTCATCCGCATCGGATGGGTCAGTCCGCTGAGCTTGTCGTGTCCTGATTCTTTGCTTCAGTAATTCGCTGGGGGCCTCGCAATTCAGAATGCAGAATCCGCTTCCGGCGGCTCTGGCGATCACCTCGGCGTTTTCTCGATCGGTATGCCTCAGGAAAGTGGCGTCAAGAATCACGTTATGACCGCTTTTCAGAATGCGTTGCCCGACCTCAAGCAGGTGATGATAGATCCGGTCAGATGACTGGCGGCTGTAGAGCGAACTATCACTGTGACCAGCAAATATTCGTTTTCTTTCGATATCCGATCGGATGCAGATCGCCGGTAACGCGGAGGCCAATTGACTGGCCAGATAGGATTTTCCGCTGCCCGAAAGCCCATGCATGATGAGCAGTCTGGGTGTCCTATTCTCCATGAGACGAAGACCGTATTGGATGTACTGATGGTAGACCGCTAACCTCTCAGATCTCTTCGTTTCTTGCGTGATCTGCTTGAGCTCAAGGATGGCGACCTTGGCTCTTACCATGGCCCGGTAAAGCTGGTAATACTTAAGCAATTCAACCCCTGGATAATCTCCTGTGAGTTCCAGGTAGCGGTTCAGGAATAGGTGGCCGAGCTCCGGTAATCCATGTTCTTCGAGGTCCATGACCGTAAATGCTATCTCGCTCATGGTGTCTATCCATCGCAAATCCGCGTTGAATTCGATCCCATCGAAAAGGCAGGCATGACCGTCAAGTAAAACGATATTTCCCAGGTGGAGATCGCCATGGCACTCCCGGATGTGTCCGAGGCGTGATCTCCCAAGGAGCAATGGCTCGAGTTGGGCTTGTTGTTGGTGGGTCCAGTCATGCAGCCTTTTCAAGGCTGCCAATTCGGCCTCATCGTTGAGATGTGACGAAATGGTAGTGAAGTTGGCTTCGATGAAGCCTTGCGTCCGATCAAGGCGTGACCCGCCAAAATCTTCCCGTTCTGGGGGTATTCGGGCGTGGAGCGTGGCAACCTGTGTGGCAAGATCCAGTATGTGCTTCGGAAACAATTGGCCCGATAAGGCTAATTGATCAAACAGTTGACCGGCAGGGAATCGCCGCATTTTGACGGCATATTCGATGATGTGCCCATCTCCGCCCAGCTCAGGTTCATTGACGGGGCCGGTGATGGCGACGACCTCGATATAAAGGTCGGGGGAATACCGTTGGTTGATTCGAATTTCCTCTTCGCAGGCTTCCTTGCGAAGCTTCAGCGTTGAGAAATCAAGGAAGCCGAAGTTGACTGGCTTTTTGATCTTGAAAGCATGCTCCCCCACAAGAAGGACCCATGAAATATGGGTCTCCTGGATTTCCACAGGATCCTGCCCCGAGGGGGAGGCTGGCTGATTTAGGTGTTTTGCTAATCCCCGAATAAGAGATGGATGGAGGTTTTCAGAAGTCATTCGGTCAATCTGAAAGGGCTGTGTTGACTTCCCGCAACAATCGCTTGCCTATGATGTCCAGGCGCCAACCCTGAGTGATGCGTGAGGCTTCGGGTGTATCAAGCAGAAGTTCCAGATCCCGTCGACTGGCCAACACGGTTGGGCTGATGCTCAACTCAGCCGCCACGTTGTGGACAAGATGGCTCAGCGATTTCAACAGGGTCTTGCGCTCAGGATCAGATTGATGTGGCTTGTAGGGGGGGGGCGCTTCGGTGATGTTGATTGACTCCAGTATTTTGGCCACCTCATGGTTGAGTCGATCGTGCTCCCGGCGATCCAGCCCCCTGATGTGCGGGGTACTTATGGATTCGTGGTCGGTCATTCTTGCGAGAGAGTAGATGTCTTCATCCTTGAGAATCCAGTTCCTGGGAAGATCGAAACGCTGAGCTGTTTCTTCGCGCCAGGCAGTTAGTGCCTTAAGTCTGTTGAGCATGGGCTCGGGGGTGTCGTGAACACCTCCCAATCGCCGCCATGCTTGCTGGGGAAGATTTTCATAAAGTGCGGGATCAAGCAGCGCGTTAGAGTCTTCGAGGAGCCATTCGAGTCTTCCCTGACCCGACAAATGCTCTTGCAGCTTATGGCAGGCGCTGGATAGGTAGGCCACATCATCTGCGGCATATCGAAGTTGCTCGGATGAGAGTGGGCGCTGTTGCCAATCTGTACGGGTGTGCTCCTTATTCAGCTGGACTGAGAAAAGGTCAAGCACGAGTCGGCCATAACCGATTTGATCTGGGTACCCGGCTAAGGCCGCCGCGATTTGTGTATCGATCAGGTTGGTGGGCAACACGCCTATGGCTTGGTGAATGACCTCAAGGTCTTGTCGTCCAGAATGCAGAATCTTCAGAATGCCTGGATTGAGCAGGACACGCCGGAGAGGGTCCAGAGAGCAAAGCCTGATGGGGTCGATGAAGGCAATTTGATTGCCCACGCTGATCTGCAAAAGACAAAAAATAGGGAAATAGGTCCGCTCACGGACGAATTCGGTGTCCAAAGCCAGAACGCTACCCGGTTGGATTGAATCACAGAACGCCTCAAGTGATGGGGATTCTTCAATGTAAAGCGGAGGAGGAGGGTGTGTCATGATGTGTTTCGGGATGATATGGTCGTAAATTATAAGTGCGATGGGGGAGGCTGGTGAGTTTGGGCTTGGATCAATTGGCTTGGTGATATCTGTTGACATCCTGGATTGAGATATTCATAATTCGCCGTTCAGCAAAGCGCCCGTAGCTCAGTTGGATAGAGTACCTGGCTACGAACTAGGTGGTCGGGAGTTCGAATCTCTCCGGGCGCGCCATCTCCCGCATTTAGTGGGGTTACAGATGGACCGACTTTTCCCCTGTAGCTCAGTCGGTAGAGCAAGTGACTGTTAATCACTGGGTCGGCGGTTCGAGCCCGTCCGGGGGAGCCATACAGCGTCAAAAGGCCCGCCATGTGCGGGCCTTTTGTTTTCTCCGAATCCCTTCAGCTTGCTTGTTCGGCCTCATCCCCGGGGTCTGGGCGATTCATGTTGACATGAGCTGCTGGATTCCGTAAATTGTCCGGCTTTACTGTGGGGTGCCTTGACCCCAGTCCTTGCTGGTTGCCGGCTGGGCTTACTTGATAGAGACAAGGCTCAAGCATTAACGCTTTTGGAGTTTGGTAATGACCACGATCAATCAGTTGGTACGGAAGCCGCGAGTCCGTAAAAAAGAGAAAAGTAACGTCCCTGCGCTAGAGAGTTGCCCGCAGCGTCGTGGTGTGTGTACCCGTGTCTATACGACCACACCGAAAAAGCCCAACTCGGCTTTGAGAAAGGTAGCACGTGTAAGGCTGACGAATGGTGCCGAGGTCAGTAGCTACATCGGTGGTGAGGGCCATAATCTTCAGGAACACTCCGTGGTTCTTATTCGTGGCGGTCGTGTAAAGGATTTGCCGGGTGTGCGATACCACGTGGTTCGCGGCAGTCTGGACACCGCTGGTGTTGCAAAGCGTCGTCAGGCTCGCTCCAAGTACGGTGCGAAGCGTCCGAAAGGTTAATTAAGGTCCGGGTAAAGAGATGTCTAGAAGAAGAGTTTCCCAGAAGAGAGAGTTGGTGCCAGATCCTCGATTTGGTAGTGAAACGCTGGCGCGTTTTGTCAATATGCTCATGCTGAGTGGCAAGAAATCCGTGGCTGAAAGTGTGGTTTACGGAGCTCTCGATCAGATTCAGGGTAAGATTGGCAATTCCGCTGAATCGCTCGACGTTTTGCATAAGGCACTGGAAAACGTCCAGCCTTTCGTTGAGGTGAAATCTCGCAGAGTCGGTGGTGCAACCTATCAGGTGCCGATCGAGGTTCGCCCCAATCGTCGAGTGGCCCTGGCCATGCGGTGGTTGATTGATGCGGCGCGCAAGCGGAGCGAAAAAGGCATGGTGGCCCGCCTGGCGGGTGAACTATACGATGCTCACGAAAATCGTGGATCTGCCGTGAAGAAGCGCGAAGATACTCACCGCATGGCTGAAGCCAACAAGGCCTTTTCTCACTACCGCTGGTGATGGGGTAACTCATACCAGCTGATTTCAGTCGGAAATTAAGAAGATAAAGCCGTGGCGCGGACAACACCCATAGAGAGATACCGCAACATCGGTATCTCAGCGCATATCGATGCGGGGAAAACCACGACCACCGAGCGGGTGCTCTATTACACGGGCATAAACCACAAGATCGGTGAAGTCCATGATGGTGCGGCAACCATGGACTGGATGGAGCAAGAACAGGAGCGTGGTATTACGATCACCTCTGCTGCTACCACCACACATTGGCGAGGGATGGCTGGTAACTATCCGGAGCACCAGATCAACATCATCGATACGCCGGGGCATGTCGACTTCACCATTGAGGTGGAGCGGTCAATGCGTGTCCTTGATGGTGCCTGCATGCTCTACTGTGCAGTTGGTGGCGTTCAGCCGCAATCAGAGACGGTCTGGCGGCAGGCGACCAAATATGGCGTCCCGCGCATTGCCTTTGTCAATAAGATGGATCGGTCGGGTGCGGACTTTTTTAAAGTCTACGATCAGATGCGGGAGCGGCTTCACGCCAACCCAGTGGCAATTCAGTTGCCCATTGGTGCTGAGGAATCGTTCAGGGGTGTCGTAGATCTGGTCAAGTTCAAGACGATAGTCTGGAGTGAGGCCGATAACGGTGTAACGTTTGACTACGCTGAAATCCCTGAGGCCATGCTCAAGCTCGCTACCGAGTGGCGCGAGAGGATGGTCGAAGCGGCGGCCGAGTCCAGCGAAGAGCTGATGAATAAATATCTCGAGGAGGGTGGCCTCAGCGAGGATGAGATAAGGCAGGGCCTGCGCAAGCGCACCATAGGTCTGGAAATAATCCCGATGCTGTGCGGCTCGGCGTTCAAGAATAAAGGTGTCCAGGCCATGCTGGATGCTGTAATTGATTTTTTGCCATCACCCGCTGAGGTTCCAGCGATAAGGGGGGTGGATGCCAACTCCGATGCGGCCATCGAGCGCAGTTCAAGCGACGAAGAGCCATTCGCGGCTTTGGCATTTAAGATTATGACGGATCCCTTTGTGGGGACCTTGACGTTTGTTCGTGTGTACTCTGGGGTGCTCAACTCTGGTGATAGCGTGATCAACTCGCAGACCGGGAATAAGGAGCGCATTGGACGGCTGTTGAGAATGCATGCTAATGCTCGCGAAGAGGTCAAAGAGATCCGTGCCGGTGATATCGCTGCATGCGTGGGCCTGAAGGACATCGTTACCGGAACCACGCTTTCGGCCACGGATAAGCCAGTTGTCCTTGAGCGAATGGAATTCCCTGATCCGGTCATTTCGGTCGCAGTTGAGCCTAGAACCATAAGCGATCAGGAAAAGATGGGTTTGGCCCTGAGTCGGTTGGCCCAAGAAGATCCATCGTTCCGGGTTCATACGGACGAAGAATCAGGTCAGACGATTATTTCGGGTATGGGTGAGCTTCACCTGGAGATTATCGTTGACCGCATGCGTCGCGAGTTCAAGGTTGAGGCAAATGTGGGTGCGCCGCAGGTCGCCTACCGCGAGACCATTCGCAAGAGCGTTGAGCAGGAAGGAAAGTATGTCCGTCAGACTGGAGGCAGGGGTCAGTATGGCCACGTCTGGTTGCGGATCGAACCCTTGGAGACGGGCGGTTACGAGTTCGTGAACGGCATTGTGGGCGGGGTTGTTCCAAGAGAATACATTCCCGCTGTCGATAAAGGTATCCAAGAGCAATTACAGAATGGTATACTAGCCGGCTACCCGGTGGTGGACGTCAAGGTTACGCTGTTCGATGGCTCTTATCATGACGTTGACTCGAGCGAAATGGCATTCAAGATCGCCGGCTCGATGTGCTTCAAGGATGGGTGTCGAAATGCGGGGCCGACCTTGCTAGAGCCAATCATGAAGGTTGAGGTTGAGACCCCTGAAGATTACATGGGTGACGTTGTCGGCGACTTAAATCGGCGGCGTGGAGTTATTCTCGGAATGGAGGATAACGCGGGTGTTAAGGTTCTAAAGGCTGAAGTGCCCTTGGCGGAGATGTTCGGATATTCCACATCTCTTCGGTCCCAGAGTCAGGGGCGCGCCACGTACTCGATGGAATTCAAGAAGTATCAGGAAGCGCCATCCAATGTGGCTGATGCAGTGATCAAAAAAGCTTCCGTAGGCTAAGGTTAAATTTAAATAGAGCGAGGTATTGGGTCGTGTCAAAAGAAAAATTTACGCGTAATAAGCCGCACGTAAACGTCGGCACCATTGGTCATGTCGATCATGGCAAGACGACCCTGACGGCGGCCTTGACCAAGGTCGGTGCAGAGCGGTTTGGTGGTTCCTTCAAGGCCTATGACCAGATCGACGCCGCCCCTGAAGAGCGGGCGCGCGGTATCACCATCGCCACCGCCCACGTCGAATACGAATCCCCC
>DIVI01000231.1:0-1910 GCA_002423305.1 Methylococcus sp. UBA6136
ACCGATGACCCCACCATGGCATCCCTCCCTTTCATCGCGGCCAAGACTGCCAAGGAGGCGGGCCATGATGTCGTCTTGTGGCTATGGAACGAAGCCGTGACCATCGGTCGGCAAGGCGTGGCCGATCATGTCGTCGGCGTCAATCTCACACCACTCAAGGATTTGTTGGCCGCCGTGCAGGCAGCGGACATTCCCATCTGGGTTTGCGGTGCTTGCGCAGTGGCCCGGCAGATTTCAGTGCCGGATCTGGTGGCCGGGGCAGCGATCAAGGGCATGCCTGACTACATCGCAGCCGTGGCCGAGCGCGACAAGAACATTGCCTTCTAAAATCATTGCCCGTCTGTTATCGCCTGACTTCTTCAAGTCACGGTTGGTCAGGGTTTCAGGGGGTTTTCGCCCCGTTTGGTTTCGCTGAAATCGTAGAGTCCTCTGGAATCCGTGATCATTTTCGACTGACAAGCCACAAAAAACCCGCCGAGGCGGGTTGTGTGTTCATGGTGATCAGGTTCACCCCATTTTCCGTTCCATCTCTGCATCCTCCGCCTTGATTTTGGCTATCTGCTTTGATGCCGCTTCGCTGGCCATTTGCTTCATCTCACAATCTGCAAAACGGGCCAATACCTGGCGCATCAGCGTTTGATAGCGCAGCCCTTGCGTGTCCGCAATGAATTTGAAATCGTCAATGAGCTGGTTGGGCAGTCTTATTGAAATCATTTGCAGCCCAACAGTCGCATTGATGGAATCTTCTTCCGCCTTGGTCATATCGGCCAACTTTGCGTGAGACCCATCCCGGCCAAGCACGCCGTCATCCCATCGAGTGTCCTCTTCGGCCCGTTTGATCCATTCATCTCTGCTCATCATGTACCCCTCGAATGCGTGTGATAGACCCACCGTTCCTCGGCGTTCGGGTCATAGGCTGTCTTTAAAATAATTTCGCCTTCATTAGCGCCGAGGTAAAAACCGCGTGGGCAATTTCAAGGTTGGGGCTAATTTTCAAGTAGAGGGTAGAATCGCCCGTTTCGTGGTCATTTACCAGTTACTCCCTCGAATAAACTCTTCGGATGAAACCCTACCGTAGCCTGCCTATTCTTGAATGCGGCGAACCACTGCTGCCGATTTCCGCTGATGATTTTCTACTCACCGATCCGCCGCCGTATGCCGTCTTTGGTGCGCAGTACCTGGACAGCAGTCCATGGATGCTGCGTTCGGGGGTTCTGGAGAGGCTGTATGACGCGCAGCGAATCCTTGCTGACCGACATCCCGCTTGGCGCATCAAACTGTTCGATGCCTACCGGCCCAATACCGTTCAGTCCTTCATGGTTCAGCATGAGTTTCTGCTGCTTTCCGGTGGACGATCGCCCGATGGAGTACCGGAACCCGAGCGCGCAAGTCTGTGGGAGCGAACCTATCGCATCTGGGCGGAGCCCAGCGATGATCCCGCCACGCCGCCTCCGCATAGTACCGGGGCAGCGTTGGATCTGACGCTGGTGGATGAGCAGGGACGGGAGGTTTCGATGGGCTCACCCATTGACGAGAATTCGGATCGATCGAATCCGGATTATTTTGTCGAAAGGAACCCGGCTGTCCATGCCAACCGCGAGTTACTGAGGGAAGTGATGCAGGCCGCCGGATTTCGCCGTCATCCCTTCGAGTGGTGGCATTTCAGCGTCGGCGATCAGATGTGGGTGTGGCAAATACGCCAGATAAATCCTGACAGCCCGGCGGTGGCTCGCTATGGACGGGCGGATTTGCTCAAGTCGTAAACAGGCGCTGTCGTCTCAGTCGACCTTCACGCCAAACATACTCCCGATACCATAGGTGGTAAGGCCCGCAGCCGCGCCGATCAACAACATCCTGAGCCCGCCATAGAGGGCGCTGCCGCCGGTAAAGAGGCTGAGCGCAGCGCCGGT
>DIVI01000231.1:2046-3696 GCA_002423305.1 Methylococcus sp. UBA6136
TGTTCGAACAGTTCGCGCTGCGAGCGCATGGAAATATATTCACCCGAGGCCATGGACAGTGCCCCCGCCAACATGCCGGCGACGCCGGTCAGCAGCACCAGCGAACCATCGGGTTGCGCCCCGGCCATGCCCATGATCAGGCTGGTGTTGGAGACCAGTCCATCGTTGATGCCGAAGACGGACGCACGGAGATTGCCGCCGGCGATGCCGCCATGCCGACGACCCACCTCGTCGCTGTGCAGAGGCGTCGGATGGTGCGCGGTCAGGTGATCGCCGGAATAGGCGGACAGGCCACGAATCTTAAGGCTCGCCAGCAGCGGTCGCAGCGTTTTCGGTGTCAGCCAGCGGCTCAAGTGGCCGACAAACCGTGCTCTTCGGCTGGGCCGAAAGGGTTTGTCCCGGAGGCCCGATTTCTTGAGTTGCGACTCCCAGACCCCGGCCTGCTGATCGGCCCGCTCCGCGAGTTTCAGGAACAGTTGCCGCATCGTGCGATTCTTCTCGCGAGAGGCGATTTGCCGATAGAGCCAGGCAGCCTGCAGTTCCTCGAATCGACTTTGTTCTTCGCTCATGGATAGCTCGAGGGCTGATAATGCGGAGTCAGAGGGCTTTCGTGGTTGGAGGAAGATGGACAAACGCGGGCCAGCTGATGATATGCGGCAACGACATCTTGTCCTCCAGGAGGGTCAGCACCGCATCAACCCGTTCCGGCGTGTCATAAAACTCCACGATTTCGGGTAGATCCAGCGACAGCGCCAGCAGCGAGCTGGTGTGGGTTTTGCCATCAGCACCAAACCCGGACGTACCCCGCAAGACCGTGGCGCCGGCGACCTTCGCCTCATTCTGCAAAAACTTCATCAGCTTGACGACGGCATGTTCGCCTTCGCGCACGTAAATGCGCACTACCGTGACAGATTGACTTGCCATAACCAGTTTCCCAAGTGATTTCCCAGCCAGAATACGGCACCGCCGCAGAGCCCGTTGAGGATGAAAAGAGTAAATAACCCGGCCCAATCCAGCCGGGCATCAGTGAGTTTGAAGGCCATCCATAGCGTGGACGCCATCGTGGCGGCTCCCAGCAGCACGATCATCACAATCGCGCGCTGTTGGATGGGGGTCTCAAACCACTGAAACATCATCGCGGCAAGCAAGACGCTAGCGAAAGCGACACCCCAGCCGATGCCTAAAGCGATATAGCCACGGCCCTGACCCGTCCACGGCCAGTCTGCCCCGGTAAACAGGGTGCGGCCCCAGATGAGCCCGACCCAGACTGCAATCAGGCAGAGCAGTACACTCAGCAGGATATTGAGAAAACCCTTGAGCATCCCCCCCTGATCAAACAAGGTGACCGTTTCCAGTGCGAAGGTAGAAAAAGTCGTGTAGGCACCCAGAAAACCGACCAGCACGGCCGCCCGGTATTCCGCCGCGACGGCAAAACGCTGCAGCATCAGTTCTGTCAGCAGCCCCATCAGAAAAGAGCCAGAGACGTTCACGAACAGGGTGCCATAGGGAAAACCCCGGCCCAGCCAGCCGTAAATCCCGCTGGCAACCAGAAAACGCACCACGGCCCCGGCGGACCCGCCCAAGGCGATGGCGATGAGTTGATGCATGCTGCGCTCCCAAATGCCCGGGTCGGTGAAGTGGCCCGTTCGC
>DIVI01000152.1 GCA_002423305.1 Methylococcus sp. UBA6136
CGACGACCCTCTGCTTGCCCGTATAGAATGGATGGCATGTAGCACAGACTTCGACGTGAAGATCCTTGGCAAGGGTAGAGCGCGTTTCAAACGTGTTGCCGCAGCTGCAGTTGACTTTAATTTCGGCGTAGTTGGGATGGATTTCCGGCTTCATGAAGGGTTTCCCTGAAAGGCAATGGCGGACAAAAAATAAACACGGCATCCTACCGGCAGGGGCGACTTTTAGCAAGTCACTCGAATTCTTCACTCGGCAGACTCCAGCCCACATGCACATAAAGATTGAATCTGTTCCACGGCTCTCGCTGCTGAGCGTAACCTCCATCATCTTCCATTTCCTCTGAACTTTATGCGCGTTGTGACCCTGAATGCCAATGGGATTCGATCGGCGGCCCGAAAGGGCTTTTTCGAATGGATGGATTTGCAACAGGCCGACATCTTGTGCCTCCAGGAAACCAAGGCTCAGGAAAATCAGTTAAGTGAACCTCACTTCTGGCCGGATTCGCACCATGCCTTTTTCCTGGATGCTGAAAGAAAGGGTTATAGCGGCGTCGCCATTTATTCGACCCAGGAACCCGATGACGTCATTCGCGGCCTAGGCTGGCCGGACATGGATGCCGAGGGACGGTATATCGAAACCCGCTTCGGCAAGCTGAGCGTGGTCTCGATTTATATACCTTCAGGCTCCTCCAGCGAGGAGCGGCAGGCCATCAAATTCAGCTTCCTGGAGCGATTCTTGCCTTTTCTGCGAGACTGCGCGAGCTCTGGGCGCGACTATATTCTCTGCGGTGACTGGAATATAGCTCACAAGCCGATTGACCTCAAAAACTGGCGAGGCAATCAGAAAAATTCCGGATTTCTGCCGGAAGAGCGAGCCTGGCTGGATGTGGTTTTCGATCAAGAGGGTTGGGTGGATGCCTTCCGGTCGCTCAATGAAGAACCCGACCAATATACCTGGTGGTCAAATCGGGGCCAGGCTTGGGCCAAGAACGTCGGCTGGCGCATCGATTACCAAGTCGTCAGCCCATCACTTAAATCCTGCCTGCGTGCCGCCTCAATCTACAAGGACACGCGCTTTTCCGATCATGCCCCACTCACCATCGATTATGACTACCCCTTCCCTGCGTGAACGCTTGCTGAACAAGCGAATCCTGCTTTGCATCGTTACCGGATTCTCCTCCGGGTTGCCGCTGTTTGTCCTGATCAGCCTGCTATCGGCATGGCTGCGCGAAGGTGGTGTGGACCTCAAGGCCATCGGCTTGCTCGCCCTCGTTCAATTTCCCTACATCTGGAAGTTCGTCTGGGCGCCACTGTGCGATCGCTATGGACTGGGGCTGGGGCGACGACGCACCTGGATGCTGTTCAGCCAAGTGGCCCTGATCGCGACCATCCCCCTCTTTGGGTGGCTTTCGCCACTAACCGACATGGCCCAGATCACCGGGCTCGCCATACTCGTGGCGCTGTTTTCAGCCACCCAAGATATCGCCATCGACGCCTACCGACGGGAACTGTTGAAGGACGAAGAAATGGGCCTTGGCAATGTCGTCCACGTCAATGCCTACAAGATCGCTGGACTGATCCCGGGGTCGCTATCGCTGATTCTTGCCGATCATCTGTCATGGCCCTGGGTCTACGGCATTACTGCGCTGTTCATGGCTCCCGGCCTGCTGATGACGCTCATGGTCAAGGAACCCCCGGCTTCGGTCCAGGCGCCGGGCACCTTGCGCCAGGCCATAATTGAACCCTTTCACGAGTTCATTAACCGCAAAGGGTGGGGCAGCGCGCTGTACGTCCTGGCCTTCATCTTTTTCTACAAACTCGGTGACAGCATGGCCACGTCGCTGGCTACACCGTTTTATCTCGACATGGGATATTCAAAGACAGAAATCGGCATGATTGCCAAGAATGCAGGACTCTGGCCGAATGTCATCGGTGGCATCCTGGGTGGTATCTGGATGATCAGGTTGGGCATGAATCGCGCCCTGTGGGTTTTTGGCGTGCTACAGGCCGTGGTGATTCTCGGCTTCGCCTGGTTAGCCACGGCGGGCCACACTCTCCCGGGACTGGCATCCGTCATCGCCGCCGAGGCCTTTGGAGTAGGTCTTGGGACGTCAGCCTTCGTCGCCTTTACCGCCACAACCACCCATCCCGCCTATACCGCCACCCAATTCGCCTTGTTCACCAGCTTGGCGGCCACGCCCAGAACGCTGGCGAATTCATTGACCGGGTTTCTCGTCGAAGGCGGTGATATCCAATTAGGCGGTTCCACCCTTTTTCACATCGATGCGCTAGGGTGGGAGCGTTTTTATCATCTCTGCTTTGCTGCCGCTCTGCCCGGCATGTTGCTGTTGTTCAAGGTCGCACCTTGGAGCCGCTCAACCCGATAAGCTCACTTCTTGATAAAGAGATCCGTAATCGTCCCCTCGACCATTTCCGCCGCGAAGGGGAAGGTTTCGGAGAGCGTGGGGTGGGGATGGATAGTGAGCGCGATGTCGGAGACGTCCGCGCCCATTTCAAGTGCCAATACGGCCTCGCCGATCAACTCCCCGGCATTCGGACCGACGATGCCGGCACCGAGAATGCGGTGGTTTTCCTTGTCGACGATGATCTTGGTGAGACCCTCGCGGCGGCCGATGCCGAGCGCACGGCCACTGGCGGCCCAGGGAAAGGTCGCCGTTTCGATGGCAAC
>DIVI01000062.1 GCA_002423305.1 Methylococcus sp. UBA6136
CCCATCATCGCGCCCCTGAGCGGTCAGCGTTGCGTCTGGTATCGCTATACGGTGGAAGAAAAAATCGAGGGCAAGGACGAATGGCGAGTGATCGAAAGCGGCACCAGCGAAGCCATCTTTCACCTGAATGACGGCACCGGCCGCTGCATCGTCGATCCCGATGGCGCGGAAGTCATTCCTTCCATCAGCCAACACTGGCGAGGTCTCTCACGCCGCCCCGGCGCGCCACCTCCGGAGCATAGCTTCTGGGACCGCTTTGCGGCCGCGGGCAAGTATCGATACTCGGAAAGCCGCATCGCCGAAGGTGTCCCACTTTACGCCATGGGCTATCTGAAGTCGCTTGGCAGCGCCGATCCAGGCACTCTCGAAGATGCCATCCGGACACTGATCCGTCGCTGGAAACGAGACCCGACTGCGCTGCGTCAGCGCTTCGACACCGACGGGGACGGCATCATCAGCCCGGCTGAATGGGAGATTGCCTTGAGCGTGGCGGAAAGGGAATCCATGCAGGAGTGGGGGGAAACCCTTAATACGAATGACATCAACCTNNGCGTTACCGGCGCGGCGCCCTCATCTCTGCAGCCATCTTCCTGCTGCTTGGCACCGCCACTGCCTGGGCCCTCTATCTCAGGTATTTCCCGCTTCAGTAAACGACACGAATCCGCTGTTTAATCGCGACGCGACGCCTTTTCCTCAAGGCCAGACAGACCGAACCGGCGCTGCAACTCGGCCAACACCTGATCCGGTCCCAGCCCCTGATGGGCCAACAACACTAGGCTGTGGAACCACAGATCAGCCACCTCGTAGACAATTTTTTCCGGCACCCCGTCCTTGGCCGCCATGACCGTCTCGGTCGCTTCTTCGCCTATTTTCTTGAGAATGGCATCCAGCCCCTTGGCATAAAGCCTCGCCACATAGGACGAATCCGGATCTTGATTCTTACGTTGCTCAAGAACATCGGCAAGTTCTTTCAGCACATCCATGTTGTCCCTCATTTTTGATAAATCGCATCAGGCGACTTGATGACCGGCTCAACCGTCTCCCACTCACCATCACGGAGCACTCGGTAGAAACAATGATGTCGTCCTGTATGGCAGGCAATGCCACCTGCTTGCTCGACGGTGAGGAGAATCACATCCTCGTCGCAGTCCAGCCGAATCTCCAACACCTTCTGCTGATGCCCCGACTCTTCGCCCTTGTGCCAGAGTTTGCCGCGTGAGCGAGACCAGTAAACCGCGTGACCCTGCTGAGCGGTCAGCGCCAACGCCTCGCGGTTCATCCAGGCCACCATCAGTACGGTGGACGAGCCCGCCTCCTGTGCGATGACCGGCACCAGACCGTCACTGTTCCACCGGACCGCGTCGAGCCAATCGTTCACAGCCGGACCTCAATCCCTCGACTGGCCATGTGCTGCTTGGCTTCACGGATGGAATGCTCGGCAAAATGGAAAATGCTGGCCGCCAGCACCGCATCGGCCTTGCCCAAGGTGACCCCATCGGCCAGATGATCCAGATTGCCGACACCACCCGAAGCAATCACCGGCACCGGGACGGCTTCGCTGATCGCACGAGTCAGTTCCAGATCGAAGCCGGATTTGGTGCCATCCCGATCCATGCTGGTCAGCAGGATTTCTCCCGCGCCATACTCAACCATGCGCTTTGCCCATTCGATGGCATCCAGCCCGGTCAGCTTGCGCCCCCCATGGGTGAAAATCTCCCAGAGCGGAGGATCGGCTGACACCTGCTTGGCGTCGATGGCAACGACGATGCATTGCGACCCAAACCGCTCCGCCGCCTCGCGCACGAACTCCGGCCGCGCCACCGCCGCGCTGTTGATGCTGACCTTGTCGGCCCCCGCATTCAGCATGCGGCGGATGTCGTCCAGGGTGCGGATGCCGCCACCCACGGTCAGCGGAATGAAAATCTCACCGGCCACCTGCTCCACGACATGCACCATGGTGTCGCGGTCATGGGCGCTGGCGGTGATGTCGAGAAAGGTCAGCTCGTCCGCACCTTCCTTGTCATAGCGACGGGCAATTTCCACCGGATCACCGGCGTCCTTGATCTCGACAAACCGCACGCCCTTGACGACGCGGCCGTTGTCCACATCCAGGCAGGGAATAATGCGTTTGGCGAGCATGAGCTAGTACTGCTCCGCGACCTTGCGGCCTTCGGCGAAATCGAGCGTGCCTTCATAAATTGCACGACCCGTAATGGCCCCGCTCACGCCATCACCCATCACGGCGCCCAACGCATGGATATCGTCGATCGTGTGAATGCCGCCCGAGGCAATCACCGGAATGCGAATGGCGCGAGCCAGCCGCGCCGTCGCCTCGACATTGACGCCCTGCATCATGCCGTCGCGACTGATGTCCGTGTAAATGATGGCTTCCACACCCTCATCCTCGAACTTCTGGGCCAGGTCGATCACGTCATGGTTCGACAGCTTCGACCAACCGTCGACCGCCACCTTGCCGTCCTTCGCATCCAGCCCGACGATGATGTGGTTGCGGAATTCGGCCGCCACTTCGCGCACGAAATGTGGCGCGCTGACTGCCTTGGTGCCGATGATGACGTAATCGACCCCGGCATTCAGATAGCCCT
>DIVI01000092.1 GCA_002423305.1 Methylococcus sp. UBA6136
AACAAAAGACAACTAAGATCAACAATTTGATTACAAAATGGCGCCGTGCCGATTTGATCACCAATACAGGCAGTGACCGTGTCCCATGCTGGGTTCTTGCAGAGAAAATTGCAGAGAAAAAAAAGTAAATTGCAGAGAAAAAATGAAGCTCAAGTTCAAGATTCAGCCCTACCAGACCGCCGCCGTGCAGGCAGTGGTGGATTGCTTCGCCGGCCAAGCCGTCCAACCGGGTGGCGTCCGCTACCGGCTTGATCCCGGGGTTCGTCAGGAGATCGTGGGTAGCCAACAGACCACCCTCAACTTTGAGGATGTCGATGATGCCGCGTTGGATTTGGAATCGGCCTTTCGCAACGCTGATCTGACCCTCAGCGGCGCGGATTTGCTGAAGAATCTCCAGCAAGTGCAGCACTCGCAAAATCTCCCGGTTTCCTCGGAACTGGTCAAAACCAAGGTTTGCCCGATCAATCTGGACATCGAGATGGAGACCGGAACAGGCAAGACCTACTGCTACATCAAGACCATTTTCGAATTGAATCAGCGCTATGGCTGGAGCAAGTTCATCGTGGTCGTGCCCAGCATCGCCATCCGCGAAGGCGTGGCCAAATCGCTGGAGATCACGGCGGATCACTTTCTGCAGACCTACGGCAAGAAGGCCCGCTTCTTCATCTACAACTCCAAGCAGTTGCATCATCTGGAGAGCTTTTCGTCGGACGCGGGCATCAATGTCATGGTCATCAACGTGCAGGCGTTCAACGCCACGGGCAAGGACGCTCGACGCATTTACGAGGTGCTGGACGACTTCCAGTCGCGCAAGCCTATCGACGTGATCAGCGCCAACCGGCCCATCCTCATCCTGGATGAGCCGCAGAAAATGGAGGGCGGCAAAACCCTGGATTCCTTGGTGAACTTCAAGCCTTTGATGGTGCTGCGCTATTCGGCCACCCACAAGACCACCCATAACAAGATTCACCGGCTGGACGCCCTCGATGCGTATAACCAGAAGCTGGTCAAGAAGATCGCCGTGCGCGGCATCACGGTGAAGGGCCTGGCGGGAACCAGCGCCTACCTCTTCCTCCAGGCCATCGACATCTCCCCTAAGAAACCGCCCGAGGCGCGGGTGGAGTTCGAGCAGAAACTTGCCGGCGGCACCATCAAGCGCGTGGCCCGCAAGCTGACCAAGGGCGACAACCTGTTCGACCTGTCCAATGAGCTCGCTCAGTATCGAGGCTATGTGGTGTCGGACATCAACGCCAACACGGACACGCTCAGCTTTACCAACGGTGTCGAGCTGACCGTGGGCGATGCCACTGGGGATGTCGACGAGAGCACGCTGCGCCGCATCCAGATTCGGGAAGCCATCAAGGCCCATTTCGACAAGGAGCAGGCGCTGTTTCAGCAGGACATCAAGGTGCTGACCCTTTTGTTCATCGATGAGGTGGCCAAATACCGCGACTACTCCGCGCCCGACGAGAAAGGCGAGTACGCCCGGGTCTTCGAGGAGGAGTACCGCCAGCACCTCAACGA
This sequence comes from Methylococcus sp. UBA6136, assembly GCA_002423305.1. Lineage (GTDB taxonomy): Bacteria > Pseudomonadota > Gammaproteobacteria > Methylococcales > Methylococcaceae > UBA6136. Next base: position 1,525 of record DIVI01000092.1, read on the forward strand.
GGTGCTCGACTTGTTCGATACGCCCTACACCGACTATATCCAGGGCATCCCGGCAGAGAAAACGCACAACGGCTACTTCTCTATCGACAAGAAAACCAAGCGGCTTACCGATCCTGCCGTTGCCGCACGCGGCGAGAACGCCGGCCTGTCGGATGACGTCGACGCTTATGATCTGATCCTCAAGGACAAGGAGCGCCTGCTTTCATTGAGTGAACCCGTGCGCTTCATCTTCTCGCACTCGGCGCTGCGCGAAGGCTGGGACAACCCCAACGTCTTCACCATCTGCACCCTGAAACACAGCGACAACACCATCTCGCGACGGCAGGAAGTGGGCCGTGGCCTGCGGCTTTGCGTGAACCAGTCCGGTGACCGCATGGATCACCCGTCCTACGTTCACGACATCAATGTGCTGACGGTAGTGGCCAGCGAGAGCTACAAGGACTTCGTCGCCGCGCTGCAAAAAGACATCAGCGACTCGTTGTCGGCGCGGCCACGCGTGGCGGACAAGGCGTATTTCACGGACAAGGTTTTGAACACCCCGACGGGTTCGGTGACTGTATCGGCGGATCAAGCCGCCGGCATCGAGGATTATCTGGTTCAGAATGGCTATGTTGACCGCAAGCGCCAGATCACCGAGAAATATCACCAGGCCAAAAACGACGGAACCCTGGCCAGCTTGCCAGAAGACGTCCAGGAACACGCCGAGCAGGTATTCCAGCTGATCGACAGCGTCTTCAGCGAAAGCCAGATGTCACAGCCCGAGGACGGAAGAAAGTCCAAAACACTGGAGCCAAACGCCAACTTCCAGAAGCAGGAATTCAAGGAGCTGTGGCAACGCATCAACCGCAAGGCGGCCTATACCGTCCAGTTCGACACCCATGAACTGGTCACGAAATCGATCAAGGCGCTCAATCAACACCTGCGTGTGACGCCCCTGCAATACACCATCCAGCGGGGCGAACAGTCGAATCAGATTAGCTTCGAGGGCATGAAGACCGGCAACGCCTTTGAAATCCGATCCACCGATACTGAGCAGAGCAAGCTATCGATTCATTCCGCCGTGAAATACGACTTGATCGGTAAGCTGGCCGAGGGGACCCAGCTTACCCGGCGCACCGTGGCTGACATACTGGGAGGAATGGAGCCCGCTGTCTTCGATCAATTCAAGACCAACCCGGAAAACTTCCTTGCCGAGGCGGTTCGGCTGATCAACGAAGAGAAAGCCGCCGTGATCATCGAGCACATTGCCTACGATCCGGTACAGGACACATTCGACCTCGACATCTTCACCGCCGGGCAAACCCAAAAAGACCTCTCCAAGGCGGGCAAGAAGCTTCAACATCACATTTACGACTATGCCCTGACCGATTCCGAGGTGGAGCGAGATTTTGTCGAAGAGTTGGATACCTGCACCGATATCGCTGTCTACGCCAAGCTGCCTCGGGGCTTCCTGATTCCGACGCCTGTTGGGGACTACAACCCCGACTGGGCCATTGCCTTCAAGCAGGGCGAGGTCAAGCACGTTTACTTCGTGGCGGAAACCAAGGGCAGCCTATCATCCATGCGGCTGCGTGAAATCGAACAGGCCAAGATCGAGTGCGCCCGCCGGTTTTTTGACCGCATCAACCAGACCGCTTCGGATCAAGGGGTGAAATACGACGTGGTGGACAGCTTCGAGAAGCTGATGAGTATTGTGAGATAGGCCAGTCGTTTCACCCTGAGCACTAGCCTTCATGCGCACCAACGTCCCCGAAAAACTTATCGCCCTAGTTGACGACGTCGAGCGGCTCGGTTCTGCCCCGCTGACGCGTCTAACCGTACTCAAAAAATGGTTCGAATATCCGGGGCGATTGCCCGCTTTTGCCCTTTGGGTGGCGAAGCGAGCCAATTCACGCAAAGGCAAATCCACGGGTGAGGCAGCCGAATTATTTGCGGCCTGCAAGACATGGTTATCACGCGTAGATATCTCCCGAGACCCGCCCTTTGATCGGGAGTCAACAGAGTGGTTGCTGGCACAACTCCGGGAGTTTCAAAATGATCACGTCAAAGGCGCCTGGGGATCGATACGTCAAATAAAGAACAAAAACTTGTTGCTGATCGAGAAATGCCTGGCCATTTTTCTTGAGCCACAACCGTTTGTCGCTGACGGTTACAGACTCGCTGCAGATTACTGCCAACATTACGACTCACGTTACGGCGACTGCCTCAACGGCCCATCAGCAACTAAGATTATGGAAATAGTTCGCTTCATGTTTGACACCGAAGCTCAAGAAACAGACCCAAGCGGTCATTAACGACCGATTAAGTGACCTGTCGCCCATCATGAGGCAACCTTCTTACTGCTAGAATCGCGACCCATTGCCGAGGGTGACCGCCGTACGATGCCTGCAAGCGCCCGCCACTATTCAATCCACCGGAGANNCCGGAGACCCACGGATGACTGCACTAACCCTTGATCCCGCGTTCTGGCTGAGCCTCGGCCAAATCATGCTGGTCAACATTGTGCTGTCCGGTGACAACGCCGTGGTCATTGCCCTTGCCGCCCGGTCATTGCCGGAGACGCAGCGCAAGCTGGCCGTGTGCTGGGGCTCGGTCGCTGCGATTGGGATGCGCGTCATCCTGACCATCGTCGCGCTGGAGATGCTCAAGCTTTCGTACCTCAAAATGATCGGCAGCGTGTTGCTGTTCTGGATCGCCCTGAAGCTGCTCACCCCGGAGGAATCCGAGGGTGACGGCATCAAAAATCAGAGTACGCTGGCCGGCGCGATTCGCACTATTCTGATTGCCGACCTGGTGATGAGTCTCGACAACGTCCTGGCGGTGGCCGCCGCCGCCAAGGGCGACAACCTCCTTTTGATGCTGGGACTGGGCATCAGCATCCCGCTGGTGATTTTCGGCAGCACCGTCATCCTGCGTCTAATGGACCGCTTTCCGATCATCATCACCCTGGGTGCCGCGATTCTGGGGTATGTCGCCGGTGAAATGCTGGTGACCGAACCGGCCCTGGCCGACAACCCGCTGCTGCGCGAGGACGGATGGCTGTATCGCGCTTTGCCGCTCGCGTCCGCGGCTCTGGTCATCGTGCTTGGGAAATGGATCTTCGGCCGCAAGCCCGAAACCGGCCAGCCCGAACTGATTGAACTGGCGCGGGAGGACGAACAGCCCCGGCGCGACCGCCGCTCATCCTAAGGAGTAAGGAACATGCTGAAATTACTGGTACCCGTGGATGGTTCCGAGAACTCGACGCGACTCGCCGACTACCTGGTGAAATGGTTGGAACGGCTGGCGGAGCCAGCCGAGATCCACCTGATCAACGTCCAGCCAGCCCTGCATGGCGAGATCGGCATGTTCATCAGCAAAGATCAGATCCGCGACTATCACCATGACGAGGGCACCAAGGCCCTGCAGGTTGCCCGAGGCAGACTGGACCAAGCAGAAGTCCACTACACCTTCCATATCAGCGTGGGCGATCCGGCGGAAGTCATTGTTCAGTTCGCCACAGAACATCACTGCGATCAGATCGTCATGGGCACCCGCGGCATGGGCAAGTTCGCCTCCCTTCTCCTCGGCTCGGTCGCCTCCAAGGTCATTCAGTTGGCCGATATCCCGGTGATGCTGATCAAATAATCCGCAGAAATATTCCGCTTACTGATACCGCAAAGCCTCGATCGGTCTTAACTGAGCAGCCTTGCGGGCCGGATAGAACCCGAAAAAAATCCCCACGGCCGCCGCGACACTGAACGACAGCAGGATCGACCACAAGGTCACAACCACCGGCATACCGACAAACTCCGCGACCATCCAGGCGCAGCCGATGCCCAGCCCCACGCCGATCAGGCTACCCGCCAGGGAAATGATCAGCGCCTCAACCAGAAACTGATACAGCACGTTGCGCCGCCGGGCACCGATCGCCATGCGGATACCGATTTCACGGGTGCGCTCGGTCACGGACACCAGCATGATGTTCATGATGCCGATACCGCCAACCAGCAGGGAAATGCCGGCGATGGCGCCGAGCATCATGGACATGGCCTTGGTCGCCGTCGCTGCGGTGGCCGCCAGAGCGGTCAGGTTGCGCACGGTGAAATCGTCATCCTGGCCCTCGCGAATATGATGCCGCTGCCGCAATAGCTCGTTGATCTGTTCCTCGGCTTTATCCATGACCTCCGCCGATAACGCCTTGGCCATCATGAAGCGCACCATGCCGGGAAACTGGTTGCCGAACAGCTGACGTTGCGCGGTCGTCAACGGTACCAGCGCGGTATCGTCCTGATCACGGCCATCCAGACTCTGCCCCTTGGCCGCCAGCACCCCAACCACCAGGAACGGACTGTTCTTGATCCGCACGGTTTTCCCGACGGGATCTTCGTTACCGAACAGATTACTGACCACCGTCTGCCCCAGCACCACAACTCGCGTCGCAGAACGCACGTCGTTGTCGGTAAATCCGGTACCGGCCACCGTCGGCCAGTCGCGTATCTCGAAGATGGGCGGCGTGGTGCCGGCGATCATCGTCGTCCAGTTGTTGGGCCCGTAAATCATCTGGGCATTGTTGGATGAAATCGGCGCGACAGCCGCGATGGAGGGCAATTCCGCCAGCGCATCCGCATCGCTGGCCGTCAGCGTCGGTATCGTGCCGCCGCCCATGCGCACCCCCCCCGAGGTGGAGGCGCCAGACAGAACAATGAACAGGTTGCTGCCCATGGACGCGATGGATTCCGTCACCATAGTCTGGGCGCCCTGCCCCACGGCCAGCATCAACACCACGGCACCCACCCCGATGATCATGCCGAGCATGGTCAGCGCCGTCCGCAGGCGGTTGGCGCCCATGGCCTGCAGGGCTTCCTCAAAGGTATCACCCAGCGTCATGGTGAACGTTCTTGAGAATGCCGGCGATGCGACCATCGACGATGGACATGATCCGGTTGGCATGGCGGGCGACATCGGCTTCATGTGTGACCAGCACGATCGTCAGCCCCTGCCGGTTGAGTTCCTCAAACAGCGCGAGAATGTCCTCGCTGGTCTGGGTATCGAGGTTGCCGGTGGGTTCGTCCGCCAGAATCAGCTTGGGCGAGTTGGCGAGGGCGCGGGCGATAGCCACCCGCTGTTGCTGGCCGCCGGATAATTGATTGGGCCGACTATTGACCCGATCCCCCAGACCAACCCGCTGCAGAATCTGCTGGGCAATAGCCTCGCGCCGGGATCGCCTGACGCCGCCATAGAGCAGCGGCAAGGCCACATTGTCGAGAATGTTCTTCCTCGGCAACAGGTTGAAGCCTTGAAACACAAAACCAATCAGCCGGTTGCGCAAGTCGGCCAGTTCATCCGCCCCCAGTCCCGCCGTGTCGGTGCCATTGAGCAGATAGTGACCGGAACTCGGCACATCGAGGCACCCAAGAATATTCATCAGGGTCGACTTGCCAGAACCCGATGGCCCCATGATGGCGAGAAAATCACCCGCCTCGATCTTGAAATTGAGGCCATGCAGCACTTCAAAGGTCTCGCCATTGCCAAGCGCATAATCTTTTTTCAAGCCGCTGGCCTGAATGAGGGCCGCAGCTATCTCAGATGACATGCCGTGACACCAGGCTGTCGAATCAATAAGCCGAGTTCATCATGAAGCCATAAAACCCAGATCAGTTCGAGATGCATCGAAATTGCCGATATTCGGGAAAAGGGCCGACAGATCCCCCGCGCCAAACCACCGCGCCAACTGCGCCCCGTATTCATCGACCGAGGTCGTCGGTATCCAGCGACCTTCAGAGTCTGCATCATCATCCCCACCGGGAATGAGGCTGGGGTAACGGCCATACAGGTCCCCCCCATTGACGGCCCCCCCCACCAGCAAGTGATGGCTGCCCCACCCATGGTCGGAGCCGCCCCCTGCGGACGGTTTGAATGTGCGTCCAAAGTCGGAGAGGGTAAAGCTGGTCACCGCCTGCTCGACATCCAATTCCACCGTGGCGGCATGGAAGGCCGACAGCGCAGCATCCAGCGTCGCAAGCAGGCTGGCCTGGGTCGACAACTGGTTGGCATGGGTATCGAATCCACCCAGCGAGCAGTAAAAAATCTGCCGCCTTAACCCCAGAACATCGCGCAGGGCAATCATACGGGCGACCGTCTGCAGCTGCTTGCCCAGGGAACTGGTGGGGAACACCGTGCTCAGGGCAGGCAGGGAATCCATCGCCGAATTCAAGATACTCAGATTGTCGATCGCGGCTCCGGTGATACGATTCTTCGCCTGGATCAGGGCACTTCGGCCAACATCCAGGGATTCGATCTTGCGCAATGCCTCATACCGGGACTTTGAAGCCGCCGAGGTGCCAAAACCCCTGAGACTCGAAGACCCCGGAGCAATCACGCCAGCCGCCAGCCCCGTCGTGAACAGATTGACGCCCGACAGGGAAGCCAGCATGGGAAAGCTCGTTTCCCCATTGAACCGGGACCCATTGGCATCGGCTAGTCGTCCGCCCCAGCCACTGGGTCGAGCAACGGACCCGCCCGATCCCGCCTGCCACTGCAGCACCTGATCCAGATGGGAAAAGAGATTCGGGGGCCGTCCCTGGCCCGCGCGATACTGAACACGAGTCAGCGGTTGTTGCAGTGTGCCGACATTACACAGCAGGCCAGCCCGTCCCGAGTCGTAGAGACCCTGGAGTCCCTTCAGGCTCGGGTGCAGGCCGAAGTTGCGCCCACCCTGACTGGCCGACATGATCGGCCACCAGCTTTTTTGCGGAATATTGATGCCGGAATTACTCCCGCGAACGGCCTCATATTGGGCATAACCCTCGTCATCCAGGGGAATCAGGAGGTTGTTGCCATCGTTGCCACCATTTAGAAAAAGACAGACCAGCGCCTTGTAGTCTGCGGGAGGGGTCTGGGCATATCCGGCTCGACTCAATGCACTGAGCAGCGCCGATCCGGTCAATGCGGCTCCGGTCCGTTGTATGAAATGTCTGCGTGTCAGCATGGCACTACCTCTGTATTTGATAGGCCGCCGAAGTGGCAACCAGATAGAGTGCGGTTTTGGCGCGGTCCTTGGCATTGCTGCACTCGGTCTGACCGGTCTTTATGGAACACGTCAGGCTGCCGGCAATGATTGATTTCATGGCAGCCGGCATCGAGCCATGCAGCAGATTGGCGTTGAGGTATTCCAGCAGGGGACCGGAATCTTTCTGTGCCCCCAAGGGCTCCAGCCGCGCCCAGCTGATTTCCGTTCCCGTTGCCGGAGTTGCTGAATTGATCCGCGAGTAGACCAGCGTGTTGACCAGATTATGGCGTGACACCGTCGCGGAACTCGATTCGATACCAAACTCCGGACCCTGCAGGGTAATGCCAGGAACCTGGTAGGGGCGCGGGTAATAACTGAAGACCGAAGGCGCATAGAAAATATCCTGTCCCATGGCCTTGGTCTGATTGGCCAGAATGCCATCGCTGCTTGCCTCCAATCCGCGTAACAAGCCGGTCAGAAACAGGACCGGCTCACGCAACCGGCCATAGCTGACTGGCTTGGCCGCAGCGCCGCGCGCCTCGGAGTCGAGCAAGACGGCTCTTACCGTCGCGAACAAAT
>DIVI01000044.1:0-784 GCA_002423305.1 Methylococcus sp. UBA6136
TCACCTTCATGCTGTCGGTCGAGTGATCCTGTTGCGTGAAGCCAATGGAGGCGCGCCCTCCCTCGCTGGCCCCGGCATTGGTGGTCATCACAAGGATGATGTTGCGGAAGTCAGCCTTGCGTCCGTTGTTGTCAGTCAGCGTGCCATGATCCATCACCTGCAGCAGCAGGTTGAAGACATCAGGGTGGGCCTTCTCGATTTCATCCAGCAGCACGATAGCGTGCGGATGCTTGGTGACTTCCTCGGTCAGCAGACCGCCCTGATCGAAACCGACATAGCCTGGGGGAGCACCGATGAGGCGGGAAACTGTGTGGCGTTCCATGTACTCCGACATGTCGTAGCGCAGCAACTCGACACCCAGCACTTTGGCCAGTTGTCGTGTGACCTCTGTCTTGCCGACGCCGGTCGGTCCGGCGAAGAGAAAACAACCGATGGGCTTCTGGGCCTCACGTAGCCCCGCCCGGGAGAGTTTGATCGCGGCGGAAAGGGCCGTGATCGCCTCGTCCTGACCGAAGACCAGCATCCTGAGGTTCTTTTCCAGGTCGCGCAGCTTGTCCTTGTCGTTGGTGGACACAGTTTTCGGCGGAATCCGCGCGATCTTTGACACGATGTCCTCGATCTCCAGTGTACCGATCTGCTTCTTCCGCCGGGAAGCAGGTAGCAGTCGCTGGCCGGCACCCGCCTCATCGATCACATCGATGGCCTTGTCCGGCAGGTGCCGGTCCGTGATGTAGCGATCAGAGAGTTCGGCCGCTGTCCGGAGCGCCGCTAATGAATACTTGAC
>DIVI01000044.1:840-3287 GCA_002423305.1 Methylococcus sp. UBA6136
CCGCCCGATGCGGATCCCGCGCCGATGATGGTATGGATTTCGTCGATGAAGAGAATCGAATGCGGTTCCTTCTTGAGTTGGGCCAGCAGGGCTTTCAACCGTTTTTCGAAGTCGCCCCGATATTTCGTTCCTGCGACCAGCGAACCGAGATCCAGAGAATAAATCGTGCTATTGGCCAGGACCTCGGGTACATCGCCCTCGACGATCTTCTTAGCCAAACCCTCGGCAATAGCCGTTTTACCCACCCCGGCTTCGCCCACCAGTAGGGGATTATTCTTGCGTCGACGGCAAAGCACCTGGAGGGTGCGTTCGACCTCGCCACGTCGACCAATCAGCGGGTCGATCTTGCCCGATCTTGCCAGCTCGTTAAGATTCTCGGCAAATTTCTCTAACGGATTGGCGGCCGCCGGTTCGCTTTCATCGCTTGTAACAGACTCGGATTTCTGCGCAGGCTCGGAATCGTCATGAATTTTCGAGATGCCATGCGAGATGTAATTGACGACATCCAGCCGGCTGATCTCCTGCTGATTCAGTAGAAAAACGGCGTGAGAGTCCTGTTCGCTGAAGATGGCCACGAGGATATTGGCGCCGGTGACTTCCTGATGACCGGAGGACTGCACATGAAAGGCAGCGCGCTGTAATACCCGCTGGAAACCCAGAGTTGGCTGGGTCTCGCGCTTGATGCCGGGCGCGATCAACGGTGTGGTTTCTTCGAGAAAACTGGTTAACTCATGTTGCAACTGCTCAACATTCGCGCCGCAGGCGGTCAGCAGCTCTACAGCGGTCGAATTGTCCAGAATGGCGAGCAGTAGATGCTCCACGGAAATGAATTCATGCCTTTTCTCATAGGCGGATCGGAATGCCTGATTGAGAGAGAGCTCAAGTTCTTTGCTCAGCATGGTCGAACTCCTTGTGGCACGTGGGCAGCGCTGGCGCGATCTGCAGAATAAAAAACAACCCCGGCTTTCAATCTTGGGCCGGAAAGCGGCAATCTCAACTCAGGCTTCGTCCATGTCGCAGAGCAGCGGATGCTGGTGCTGACGGGAATAATCATTGACTTGACGGACCTTGGTTTCGGCGATATCGCGGGAATAAATTCCGCACACCCCAATGCCTCGGGTATGAACATGAAGCATGACCTGGGTGGCCTTTTCCTCGTCCATGCCGAAGAAAACCCTGAGGATTTCCACCACGAACTCCATGGGCGTGAAGTCGTCGTTGAGGAGAAAAACCTTGAATAGCGGTGGACGCTTGAGCTTCGGTTTTGCCTCCTGTACCGCAAGATCGCCATCGTGCGTGTGTTCAGGATGTTGTGCCATCTCTTTCCGGTGGGCTCGTCGCCATCGTGGTCATCAAAAAAGTTGAAATCAAATATACCACCCAAATTCTGACGTGTTCCACAGATAAGGTATCAATCGATCCGTGAGCGGGCTGTTCGAGGGGTCGTGGGCGGAAGGGTTCCATGGGGGGGCTGTGCCTGTGGCATAATTTCGCCATGATTGCCGCCTCCAAGCCCAGCTTTTGCAGAGTCGATTCGTATCCATGCCGACTGAAAATATCTCCGTTGCTGGCCGACCCCGGGTGACGGTGGCCGCGCTGGTCGAGCGGGAGGGCCGTTTCCTGTTTGTCGAGGAGCGCGATGATCGCGGCCAGCTAGTACTCAATCAACCGGCGGGTCACGTCGAGGCCGGAGAGTCCTTGCCGGACGCCATGGTGCGCGAAACCTTCGAGGAGACCGGCTGGCACGTCGTTCCTCAATCGCTGGTCGGGACCTATTTGTGGGGCAGGCCGGATTGTGGCCTGTCTTATCTCAGAGTCGCTATTGCTGCGCTGGGCGAGCGCTATGACCAAACTGCTCCGCTGGACGAGGGTATCGTCCGTCCGATCTGGCTGTCCCGCGAGGAGTTGCTTGCTTGCCGCGACCGGCACCGCAGCGAACTGGTGTTGCGTTGCGTCGACGATTATCTGGCCGGTGAGCGCTATCCGCTGACCGTGCTGAAATCCCTGTTGGGCTAAGGACATGGTGCAGAAAGTGATCGTCGGCATGTCCGGCGGGGTGGATTCCTCGGTCAGCGCCTTGCGGCTGCTGGAGCAGGGGTATGAGGTCACGGGCCTGTTCATGAAGAACTGGGACGAGGACGACGGCACGGAATACTGCACCGCCAAGGCGGATCTCGCCGATGCCCAGGGTGTCTGCGATCGGCTCGGCATTCCCTTGCAAACCGTCAACTTCGCCGCCGAGTACTGGGACCATGTATTCGAGGTCTTCTTGCAGGAATATTCGGCAGGCCGCACCCCCAACCCCGACATCCTCTGCAACAAGGAAATCAAGTTCAAGGCCTTTCTTGAATACGCCCGGGATCTCGGTGCCGATCTGATTGCGACCGGTCATTACGCCCGCATTGCATTAAGCGAGGGGCGATCTCGTCTGCTCAAGGGTCGGGACG
>DIVI01000113.1:0-1512 GCA_002423305.1 Methylococcus sp. UBA6136
CTGGGAGAAAACGGGGGCGGAGCATTTGTTCTGGTCTACCTCGCGTGCGTCATCGTGATTGGGTTGCCGCTCATGATGGCGGAAACCATGCTGGGCCGTCGCGGACGACAAAGCCCCATCAACACCATGGCCACTCTGGCTGACCACGCCGGCGCACATCATGCCTGGCGCTATGTCGGTTGGCTGGGGGTATTGGCAGGCTTTCTGATCCTGTCCTACTACTCGGTCATTGCGGGATGGTCGATGGCCTATATCTTCAAGATGGCTGGAGGCTTCCTGAACAATGTCACTCCCGAGAAAGCGCAACAGACCTTTCAGGACATGAAAGCCGCACCCGACGTTCAACTGGTCTGGCACACGGCGTTTATGGCCGCCACTGCCTTGATTGTGAGCAAGGGCGTGAGTCAAGGTTTGGAGCGGGTAACCCGAATCATGATGCCCGGATTACTGCTGATGCTGCTGGCCCTCGATGTTTACGCAGCTGGATCCAGGGGTTTTGCTGAGGGGGTTTCATTTCTGTTCAAACCCGACTTCAACAAGCTGACCGGGGAGAGCCTGTTGCTGGCCATGGGCCAGGCCTTTTTCTCTCTGGGACTGGGAATGGGCTCGATAATGGTCTATGGATCCTATCTGCCTGACCATGTTTCGATCGGACGCTCCTCAATTTTCGTGGCCTTCATGGACACGCTGGTCGCCTTGATGGCAGGTATCGCAATTTTTCCCGTAGTGTTCAGCAACCACCTTGCCCCGGGCATGGGGCCAGGCTTGATTTTCGAAACATTGCCCCTTGCATTTGGCCATATGCCCGGTGGGGCGNNTGTTCGGCACGCTGTTCTTTATTCTTGTTTTTTTTGCAGCGATCACCTCGGCGATCGCCCTCATAGAACCCGCGGTTGCCTGGCTCTCGGAAAATTGCGGACTGAGCCGCAGCCGCGCCAGTGTCTATGCTGGATCGCTTTGCTGGTTTCTGGGTCTGGGAACCCTGCTGTCATTTAACCATTGGTCTTCGCTGACATGGTTCGACAAGAATGTATTTGAGCTGGTCGATTTCTTTACCGCCGACGTGATGCTGCCGGCGGGTGGTATCTTGATCGCGATATTTGCCGGCTGGATCATGAAACAACAAGACAGCGAGAAGGAACTGGAGCTGGGGACTTATTACCCTTACTGGAAAGTCCTGATCAAATATGCCGTACCCCTCTCCGTTTTCATCATCTTTGGCCACGCGATGGGGCTTCTATGATTCAGAGAGCCTGGACTAAAGCTCATGACAAGGCAGCATGAAAGTAGAGGTCGCTTACGCGAAGCAGTGGTCTCAAACGCTACTGCCATTGGAAATTCCCGAGGGCACTACCGTTGGTGCTGCCATCCAGTCCTCAGGGATTCTTAACCGGTTCCCCGAAATCGAACTGAACTCCCTTTCGGCAGGCATCTTCGGTCGGCCATGCGAACTTGAAGTCGAACTAAAGCCCGGCGATCGCGTTGAGATCTATCGTCCGCTGATCGCCGATC
>DIVI01000113.1:1539-2945 GCA_002423305.1 Methylococcus sp. UBA6136
ATTGATTGTCGCGTCCTTTTTCATCTCGATGGAAGGCAAGGTCCCAGGACGGAAGTCACCTTGCAATTCGGCCAACTCATCCCCCTTGAAGATCAAGGTGACATTCTTCTGAACCCGTGGCTCATCGCCCGGTTGATTTGAATAAACGTAGTCCCAGCGTTCATCATGAAAGGGATCGATCATCAAAGGAGCCCCCATGACGTAAGTCACCTGGCGTTTAGTCATCCCGGGTCGCAACTGATCAACCATCTCCTGAGAAATGATGTTGCCCTGATGAATATCCTGTCGGTATACGAAGGGAAGCCAGTCCCAGGAGCAGGCTGCCGTGGATAGACCGATGGCAGTAGCGATGACAAAGCGTAAGTGGCGCATGGTATGATGCTTGCGTACAAGTGCAAGCTGATAATCATACCCTATAGGGCAGCTTAAAACATCGAACGGAGCAGACGCCCTGGAAAGCAAAGACATCCGCAACGCGGGCCTGAAAGTCACTCTTCCCCGCATCAAAATTCTTGAGATTCTCGAACGAAGAGAACCACATGACCGCCACCTGAGCGCGGAAGAAATTTTTCGGCATCTCGTAACCGAGGGCGAAGAAATCGGCCTTGCCACCGTTTATCGCGTGCTCACTCAGTTTGAAGGAGCCGGCCTCGTGATCCGCCACCACTTTGAGGGCGGGAACTCGGTTTTTGAGCTTAATCGGGGGGATCATCACGACCATCTCGTATGCGTTCAATGTGGCCGGGTCGAGGAGTTTCAGGACGAAACCATTGAAATGCTCCAAAAGGAAATAGCCAAAAACAAGCATTTCGCACTCACCGATCACTCCCTGTGCCTTTACGGCGTTTGCTTTGAGTGCCAGAAGGCCCGGACCACCATCTAACCCTGCGGCCTTCTCCATAAGTAGAGCGGCGGCCATCTCCAAGTCATGTTCAAACCCCTTACCCTCTTTATCGGGCTGCGCTATACAAGAGCGAAACGTCGTACGGGCTTTATTTCCTTTATCACTCTCACCTCGATACTGGGCATTGCGTTAGGAGTTGCCGCACTCATTACCGTCCTGTCGGTCATGAACGGTTTTGAGGCCGAGCTGCGTGATCGGATACTCGGCATGACCTCCCATGCCTCAATCACCGGCACCGAAGGCGAGCTTCACGACTGGGAAACTCTCCAGGACGCGCTGGAAGCTGAACCCCGCGTCAAAGGGTGGGCACCTTATGTCGAAGGGCAAGCCATGATCAACTCAGACCGACGTGTGAGCGGGTCTTTGATCAGGGGCATTCTGCCCGACTTCGAACCACGGGTATCAGAAGTCGCAACGAGGCTGGTTTCCGGCAATATTTCGGATCTCAGAGCAGGGGAGTTCGGCATCATTCTCGGGGCAGAACTGGCAGAACACCTTGGCG
>DIVI01000088.1:0-11184 GCA_002423305.1 Methylococcus sp. UBA6136
GAACTTCGGTCAGAATCTTGCTCATACTGTGTGTCTCCTCTGGTGTTTTCTATTTGTCTTCAGGTCGGTGACGGGCACCGACATAATGAGATCCGCACGAGCTTGGCCAGTTACAGCTTGGGTTCGGTGCTTTTTTAAGGTTAACGAAGATGAAAAAAGTGCTCCTCGCCAGCAACAATTCCGGGAAAATTCGCGAGATCCAAGCCATACTAGCAGAGCATGATCTGACGGTGATGCCTCAGTCCGAGTTTGGTGTGGGCGATGTCGATGAAACCGGGCTGACCTTTGTCGAGAACGCGCTGATCAAGGCCCGGCATGCGGCGGCGCTCTCCGGTTTGCCGGCCATTGCGGATGATTCCGGGCTTGAGGTCGATGTGCTTGGCGGAGCGCCGGGCGTCCATTCCGCCCGCTATGCGGGGCTAGGCGCGACGGATGCCAAAAATAATGAAAAATTATTGGCTGCCCTGGCGGGAGTGCCTCAGACGGCACGAACTGCCCGCTTCCGCTGCGTCATGGTCTATCTGCGCCATGCCGCAGATCCCAGCCCTGTCATCGCCGAAGGGGTCTGGCACGGCTTGATCCTGGAGGAAGCGCGGGGCTCGGCCGGCTTTGGTTACGACCCGCTGTTTTACGTGCCAGAGCACCAGCGCACTTCAGCCGAGCTGGACGCGGTTCTAAAAAACCGCATTAGCCACCGAAGCCAGGCTCTGCGTTCGCTGGCGTCGGCGCTGATGGGCTCACGGGAATTTCAGAAAATTGCAGGCTAACGCTTGCCCAGCGAGCCCAGAATCCCCCGCAAGAGCTGTTTGCCGATCTTGCGACCCAACTCCGAGCTTGCGGCCGTCATCGCGCTTTTGGCCGCTTTTTCCAGAAAACCCTGGATTTCCATGCCCATACCCGCCGTGCTGACGGACTCCTCGGCCCTTGCCCTGAGCAGTTCGTAGGCGGATTCCCGGTCGATACGCTCAGCGTAGCGTTCGCGATAAGGCGACCGCTGAACCACGGCTTGCCTCTCATCCGGCGTGATCGCACCCATCCGCGAGCGCGGCGGACAGACCCTGGCGCGTTCCACGGGGCTGGGTACGCCGCCTTCGATCAACGTGGATATGAGTGCTTCCCCCACACCCAGCTCCGTAATCACCGTCGCAACATCCAGCCCTTCCTTGGCCCGGAAAGTTTCCGCCGCCGCTTTCACGGCTTTCTGATCCTTCGGCGTGAATGCCCGCAAAGCGTGCTGGATGCGGTTGCCAAGTTGGCCAAGAATCTTGTCCGGAACATCCAATGGATTCTGCGTGATGAAGTAAACCCCGACGCCCTTGGAGCGAATCAGGCGAACGACCTGCTCGACCTTGTCGATGAGCACCTTGGGCGCATCATCGAACAGCAGGTGCGCCTCATCGAAGAAAAAGGCCATTCGGGGTAGCTCTGCATCGCCCCGCTCAGGAAGATTCTCATAGAGCTCGGACAGCAGCCAAAGCAGGAAAGTCGCGTAAAGGCGCGGTTTCAGGAAGAGCTTGTCGGCGGCCAGGATGTTGATGTGCCCGCGCCCGTCGAGCGTGGTTTGCATGAGATCGTCCAGTTGCAGCGCCGGTTCGCCAAAAAAATGATCGGCACCCTGATGCTCCAGCGCCGCCAGTTCGCGCTGCAGAATGCCCAGGGTCTGCTTGCTCACGGTGCCATATTCCTTGCCCAGTTCCGCCGTATTTTCCGAAGCATGGGAGATCAGTGATTGCAGATCCTTGAGATCCAATAGCAACAGACCCCGGTCATCGGCGTATTTGAAGAGCAAGGTTAGAACACTTTGCTGAATATCAGTCAGATTCAGTAGCCGCGAGAGCAGCAGTGGTCCTATGTCGGATAGGGTCGCGCGCACCGGGTGGCCCTGTTCGCCAAACACATCCCAGAACACCACCGGGTAAGATCGCAAGCGATAGTCATTGAGGCCCAGATCGGCCGCGCGTTGGGAAAGCTTGGGATTCTCCTCGCCCGGCATGGCGAGACCGGCCAGATCGCCCTTGATGTCTGCCAGAAAAACCGGAATGCCCAGATCGGAAAAGCCCTCGGCCAACACCTGCAGGGAGACGGTCTTGCCCGTGCCGGTGGCGCCGGCAATGAGTCCGTGACGATTGGCATAGCGGCCTTCCAGAACGCAGGGCAGATCGCCCTGACCGATGAGTATTTGGTTCGCGGTCATTCCTGATCTTCCGGGTAATAAAAAAGTGACACGGCCGTTAATATTAGCAGCCCCACTCAAACCGTTGGGTTTCAAATGCCGCACCTTTTTGCCTATGGAAGCTTGCAACTCCCCTCAGTGTTTGCCGCCGTCACCGGTCAGCAGAAAATCGGTCAGCCGGCCCAGATTGAAGGATACGCTCGCTATCGCCTCAGGGATCTGAGTTACCCCGGTCTCGTGGCAGAGTCTGGCGCCATCACCGAGGGCCTCCTGTATCTTGATCTTGATGCCGGAGCCTGGGCGCGGCTGGATCGGTTCGAAGATGTGTTTTACCGCCGGGAAACGCTCACGGTGACAGCCCTGGGGGTGGGCGAGGTGTTCGCAGAAGCCTATGTCATGCCTACCGGCGATTGGAGGTTGATCGACCGACAGGCGTGGAGTCTCGAGGTATTTCGAGAACAGCACTTATCCGACTTCATGCGGCGTTGCCTGGGCTGATCGCCGACCCGCGAAGAATTGGCAGGCGCGTCAGCGCAGCTCATGTTTGACTTGGCCACAGCGGGTGCAGCGATGGACGGTCACCAGCCGTCCCTGCTTGACGTCGAAAACGCTCGCCTTGTCGACTTGCCACTTGTGAAAGCCACGGCGGCACAAGGTATTGCCCTGATGCTTTTCTGAAGCTTTGGGACGGCGGAATGTTAGGATGTCAGCCATGGTCAGGTCTTCGGATGAATCAGGCGAAACGTCAGATTGATGCGCGGCGAGGTGATGGCGGGTTGCTTTGGAATACGATGTTGCCAGTGCGCTTGGAAGGCGCCACCCATCGTCAGGAGACTGCCATGCGCCAACGGCAGATGCAGAATTTTGCGACGAATGTTGTGGCGGATATCGAACCGGCGGACGGCGCCCAGGCTCAGTGAGGCTATAAAAGTCTCGGGCCCGAGTTCCGGTTCATTATCGGCATGCCAGCCCATGGCATCCTGGCCATCTGCATAACGGTTGCCGAGCACACTGTTGAATGGCTGGCCGCAAAAATCCTCCAGCCGGGATTTCAGAATCAGCAGATCGGGCGTCCAGGGCCGGGGTTCATGCCGAACCCCCGAATAGTGGTATATCGCGTCGGAATCGCCATGCCAGGCAACGCGTCTCGGTACGCGAACCGAGCGACCGGCGATCCGGATGAACTCATCGTGCCAGTCCAAGGTGGCCGCCAAAGCGAGGAAGAGTCTGTTCGCCTCCTCCGTTCCAAGTAAATCCTCATGATAGTCGATTTCACCCTCTCGAATTAACACATGCATGGCGATTGGGGTATGCTTTCGGGCCCTTGGCTGCCGTCATTTACTGCTTCATCCAGGTGCCGTTAGGTTACGTGAGTCGTCCATCTTGATCCATCGAATAGCAGCGAATATGTCCAGTATCGAACCTGAATCCTTCGAACCCGGCAATTTTTTCGTCAGGCTCATGTACACCGTGGTTTATGTCGTCATCCTCGGCATTGTGCGATTCGTGTTGTGGGGCGTCCTGTTGGTACAGATCGTCATGCATCTGATCGGCGCTCAGCCCAGCGTCGGTGCTCAGCGAGTCGGTAAGTCGGTGGCGGATTACATTTATCGTATCTGGCTTTACTTGATTTACAACACCAACGATAAGCCTTTTCCCTTCAATAGCCGTAAAGGCCCTCTGGATTAGCTCAGATTTACCGGTAACGTCCCTGTTTAGCTACTGACCGCATTCCGGTCAGTGGCTGGTTTTAACCTCATTAATGACCCATGAAGGAGTAACACGATGCAAAACGCAAGCTTCAAAGTGACCGGCATGAAATGCGGCGGTTGCGAGAAAACTGTCCAATCAGCCGCCGATGCGGTACCTGGCGTGATGTCCAGCAAGGCCTCCTCTCAGGATGGCAGCGTTCAGGTCGAGTTCGACGAGACCCAAACCAATCTGGACGCGATCAAGCAGGCGGTTCAAGCCAAGGGTTACCCGCTGGCCTGATGCAGGTTTTGGGTTGGTGGGCTTAGGCGAGAGGCCGAATCAATGAAGGCTCCTGTCAAAATCGCAGTCTCTGGGGCGGCGGGACAAATCAGCTATTCCCTGCTGTTCAGGCTGATCGCCGGGGATCTGCTCGGGCCAGAGCAGCCCATCATGCTCAGCCTGCTGGAGGTGCCCGCGCTGCTCGGGGCGCTCGACGGCGTGGCCATGGAATTGGCCGACTGCGCCGCGCCATTGCTGCATGGTGTCAGTTGTCACAGCGATCCCGTTGCCGCGTTTGCCGATGCCGACGTGGTGTTTTTGGTTGGGGCTCGGCCGCGAGGGCCAGGGATGGAGCGGCGTGATCTGCTGGAGGTCAACGCCGATATTTTTTCGGTGCAGGGTCGGGCCTTGAACGAGTCTGCCCATCGCAACGTCAAGGTTCTGGTGGTCGGCAATCCGGTCAACACCAATGCCCTGATCGCCCTGTCCAATGCGCCCGACTTGCCGCCAGAGAATTTCGCAGCGATGACCCGGCTTGATCACAATCGTGCCGTCAGTCTGCTGGCCTCTCGCACCGGGCACAATCCGACCGATGTCGAAGGCGTGATCATCTGGGGCAACCATTCGACGACCCAGTTTCCAGACATTCATCAGGCTCGTGTCGATGGCCGATCCGTGCTCGATTGGGTGGGTCGGGACTGGTACGAAGAGACGTTCATTTCTACCGTACAGAATCGCGGTGCCGAGGTCATCCGGGTTCGCGGCAAATCCAGTGCCGCCTCTGGCGCCAATGCCGCACTGGAGCACATGCGTGACTGGGTGCTCGGGACGCCGGAAGGCCGCTGGGTCAGTATGGCGGTGCGCAGCGATGGCAGTTACGGTATCGAGCCGGGGCTGGTGTTCTCCTTTCCCGTGACCATCCGCGACGGCATCTGGCGCATCGTGCCGGATATTCCTCTCGACGATTTCACTCGCACCCGTATCCGGGCGAGTGAGGCAGAGTTGATGTTGGAGCGCGAAATGGTACGGCACCTGATTCCGTAAGCGTCTTGGCCTTCATTCTCTGTTCTTTCTGCCCAGCTATTTCTTGGTCAGTTTCTCTTCCAATTCCAATACCGCCAGCGTCGTCCGCAGGACCGCGTCCGGATTGAGCGAAATGCTGTCGATGCCGCATTGCACGAGGAATTCGGCGAATTCCGGGTAATCGCTGGGGGCCTGGCCGCAGATGCCGATCTTGCGTCCCGCGGCCTTGGCGTCGCGGATGACCGAGGCAATCGAGCGCATCACCGCCGGGTTACGCTCGTCGAAGATGTGGGCGACGATCTCGGAGTCGCGATCCACGCCGAGGGTGAGCTGAGTGAGATCGTTGGAGCCTATGGAAAACCCATCGAATACCTCGGCGAATTCGGTCGCCAGCAGCACATTGCTGGGCAGTTCGCACATGACGTAAACCTCCAGCCCGTTCTCGCCGCGCTTCAGGCCGTGCTTTTCCATCTCGGCCAGGACCCGTCGGGCTTCCTCCACCGTGCGGCAAAACGGGATCATGATTTTGAGGTTGGTCAGGCCCATGTCGTCGCGGACCTGCTTCATGGCCCTGCATTCCAAGGCGAAGCCGTCGCGATAGCGCTCGTTGTAATAGCGGCTGGCGCCGCGGAAGCCGATCATCGGGTTTTCCTCGGTCGGCTCGTAGGGCTGGCCGCCGACCAGGTTGGCGTACTCGTTGGTCTTGAAGTCGCTCATGCGGATGATGACGTCGTTCGGGTAGAACGCCGCCGCGATCATGGCCACGCCTTGCGCCAGCCGTTCGACGAAAAACAGCGGCTTGTCGGCGTAGCCCACGGTCAGCCGGTCGATGGCGTCCTTCACGTCCGGGTCGGTAAGCCGCTCGTAATCCAGCAGGGCCATGGGATGAGTCTTGATCGAATTGGAAATGATGAACTCCTCACGGGCCAGCCCTACGCCGTCGTTGGGCAGGAACGAGAGACGAAATGCTTCCTCCGGGTTGCCGACGTTCATCATGATCTTGGTGCGCGGACGCGGCAGGTCGCCCAGCGACTGGTGCTCGACCTGGAACGGCAGCAGCCCGTCGTAGACGTTGCCGGTGTCGCCCTCGGCGCAGGAGACGGTGACCGGCTGGCCGTCGTGCAGCAGTTCGGTGGCGCGCTCGGTGCCGACCACCGCCGGCAGGCCCAGCTCGCGGCTGACGATGGCCGCGTGACAGGTGCGGCCGCCGCGATTGGTGACGATGGCGGCGGCTTGCTTCATCGACGGTTCCCAGTCCGGGTCGGTGCGGTCGGCGACCAGCACCTCGCCGGTCTGGAACCGATGCAAATCCTTGACCGACTGAATCACCCGCACCGGACCGGCGGCAATCCGCTCACCGACACTTCGCCCTGTGACCAGCGGGGAGCCGCACGGGCTCTTCAAGCGGTAGCTTTCGATGACGCCCGCGGCCTTGCGCGACTGCACGGTTTCCGGCCGCGCCTGGACGATGAACAGTTCGCCGGTGCGGCCATCCTTGGCCCATTCCATGTCCATCGGCGAAGGTGAACCGCGTTTTCCGGAATAGTGATCCTCGATCAGGCAGGCCCAGTGCGCCAGCGTCAGGATGTCGTCGTCATCGATGCAGAAGCGCTGACGGTCCTTGGTTGCTACGGCGACGTTGCGGGTCATCTTGCCGCCGCCCACGTCGTAGATCAGCTTCTGTTCCTTGTTGCCGAGTTGCTTGCGCAGGATCGGCCGGAAGCCCTGTTTCAGTGTCGGCTTGAAGACGTAGAACTCGTCCGGATTGACCGAGCCAGCCACCACGTTTTCGCCCAGCCCCCAGGCGCCATTGATAAGCACGGCATCGGTGAAGCCGGTTTCCGTATCGATCGAGAACATAACACCGGCGGCTGCCAGGTCCGAACGCACCATGCGCTGCACGCCGATGGAGAGGCCGATGCGCATGGCGTCGAAGCCCTTGTCCACGCGGTAGGAGATGGCGCGGTCGGTGTAGAGCGAGGCGAAGCAGCGCTTGCAGGCCGCGAGCAGGGCGGTGGCTCCCTGGACGTTCAGGTAGGTTTCCTGCTGGCCGGCGAAGCTGGCATCGGGCAGGTCCTCGGCCGTGGCGCTGGAACGCACCGCCACGTCGGCGGGCGCGGCCAGGCCATCGGAGAGTTTGGCGTAGGCGTCGAGGATGGCCGCCTGCAGGGATTCCGGCAGCTCGGCGTCGAGTATCGCCTGACGGGCGGCCAGGCCGCGCCACTGCAGGTCGGCGATGTCACGGGTATCGAGGCCGGCAAGTATCTCCGCAAGCCGGGACGCCACGCCTGAGTTCTCGACAAAATCGTGATAGGCCGCCGCCGTGATGGCGAAGCCGTTGGGTATCCGGACGCCTTGCGGGGTCAGTTCCCGGAACATCTCCCCCAGGGAGGCGTTCTTGCCGCCGACCAGAGGGACGTCCTCGATGCCGATTTCATCAAACCAAAGAACTTCAGCGGTATTTCGATGGAGATTGGCCATGAGATCCTCTGTAGTGTTAGCAAGTCAGTTGTTGTCGGAAGGCTATCACGAGGGTTCGGCGGTGGCCGGACAGTAGCCATGGATGATCAGGTGGCGGTCGCCGATGGCGGTGACCGTCAGTGCTTCAAGTCCGGCCTGGTTGATCTGCTGCCGGACCTCCTCGGGGCGGTAGGCGGCGTGCAGCGAGTGATGGAAGTCGCGCTGCAGTATGGGAGGCTCTCCCGCCGCATGCTGGCGGACCAGTGTTTCGATCTCTTTGGAGGTGTCGGGTCGGCGCAAATCCATGATAAAGACTGCCGCGCGGAGTTTGCCATAGCGTCGTATCGCCTCCCACAGCACCTGCGGGTCCGCCAGGTGATGCAGCAGGGAGTTGGAGAGGATCACGTCGTAATGCGATCGGGGCAAGATGGCGCCGGGCAGGTAACCCTCGATCAGATTTATCCGTCGGGACAACCCGGCAACCTCAATGCTGGCGCGCCCCAGTGCCAGCATGGCCGGTGCACCATCGACACCGTCGATGCGACAATCGGGGTAGGCCTTGGCGAAACGCAGGGTCACATCTGCAGGCCCGCAACCGACATCCAGGACCGCACCATCTACTGCCAGATTGGCAAAGCCCGAACGGAAAAGATCGATGAACTGATTGTGCGGGACCGAGAAGTCCGCCTGGGCGTAGGCGAGGGCCTGTTCGGCTTCATTCATCAGTTCGGGTTCGGGGGTGCGAGTCAGCAACATCACAGTAATCCGTTTTCGGCGAAGGAGTAGGCGTGATCACCATCACCGACAATGAAGTGATCCAGCACGCGAATATCCACCAGATTCAGTGCCTGTTTAAGCCGTTGGGTGATGAGGCGGTCAGCCTCGCTGGGTTCGGCAATGCCGGAGGGATGATTGTGGGCGAAGATGACGGCCGCCGCATTGTAGGCCAGCGCGGTTTTGACTACTTCGCGGGGATACACGCTGGCGCCGTCGATGGTGCCGCGGAACAGTTCGCGAAACTCGATCACTCGGTGCTGGTTATCAAGCAGCAGGCAGGCAAAGACTTCATGCGGGTGGGCACGCATCTGGGCGGCGAGGTATTGGCGAGTCAATTCCGGGCTGGTCAGGGCATTGCTGCGCTGCAGCGTCTCCTTGAGATGACGTCGGGCCATTTCCATCACGGCCTGGAGCTGAACATATTTGGCCATCCCAAGTCCGCGACTTTGTCGGAATCGGTCGAAGTCACTCTCCAGCAGAGCACGCAGGGAACCAAAATCCTGTAAAAGCTCGCGAGCCAGGTCGACGGCAGTTTTGCCGGGAAGGCCGGTGCGGAGATAGATCGCCAGCAGTTCCGCATCCGAGAGCGCCGCGGCGCCCCGGGCCATAAGCTTCTCCCGGGGTCGTTCATCATCGGGCCAGTCAGTAATCGGCATGACGGGTCTCTCCCTCTCGATATTTAGTCCATGACGCGCTCAAGCATAGAAGCTCTGCGGCAAACTTGCCATAATCGCCCGCTTTGTAGATGCACATAGGCTGATGAATTGAACGAACTCACTGGCCAGAAAATTCTCCTCGGTGTGACCGGGGGTATCGCTGCCTATAAGGCGGCGGAGTTGGTCCGGCTGCTCAGGGGCGCCGGGGCTGATGTGCGTGTCATCATGACGCGGGCGGCCACGGCCTTTGTCACGCCGCTGACCTTTCAGGCCCTGTCCGGGCATCCCGTGCCCCTCGAGTTGCTGGATAGCGACGCGGAATCGGCGATGGGGCACATTCATCTGGCGCGGTGGGCCGATCGTATCTTGATTGCGCCGGCTTCGGCGGATGTCATCGCCCGGCTTCGCGTCGGGTTGGCGGATGATCTGCTGACGACAGTCTGTCTGGCCGCCACGGCGCCATTGCTGCTGGCCCCGGCGATGAATCAGGCCATGTGGCAGCATGCTGCAACACAGGAAAACATCGCCGTGCTGAAATCGCGGGGCGTCAGTCTTTTGGGGCCTGCGGAGGGTGAACAAGCCTGCGGTGAGGTGGGCCCCGGCCGTCTGCTGGAGCCGGCGGCCATCGTGGAGTCGCTGGTTGGTCAGCCGGGAGAGTTCGCAATGGCTAGATTGCGAGTGCTGATCAGTGCCGGCCCGACCCGTGAGCCGATCGATCCGGTGCGCTATCTCACCAACCGCAGTTCCGGCAAGATGGGTTACGCGCTGGCGCAATCCGCGATGGCCTTGGGCGCGAAGGTGACGCTGGTCAGCGGGCCGACCGCGCTGGTGCCACCGACCGGCGCCGAGGTGGTGCCGGTGGACACGGCGGCCAACATGTATGAGGCCGTGCTGGCGCGGGCCCGGCGCGCCGATATCTATATAGGGGCGGCGGCGGTGGCCGATTACGCGCCTGACACTGTGCCCCACAAGATGAAGAAGGATGCCGATTCTTTGGCGCTGAACCTGGTGAAAACTCGGGATATTCTGGCCGCCGTTTCTGCGCTGCCGGGCTCACGGCCTTTTACCGTCGGGTTTGCGGCTGAAACCCAAAACCTCGAAGGCTATGCTCGAAGCAAGCTGGCCGCTAAGGCGCTCGACATGGTGGCGGCCAATCAGGTCGGGGCCGGCGTGGGCTTTGATGTCGACGATAACGCGCTTTACGTGTGCTGGCCCGGGGGCGAAACTCGCTTGCCGACCGCGCCAAAATCCACACTGGCCCATCAACTTTTGACCCTTATTGCAGACCGTTACCATGCACAACATTCAGCTGAAAATTCTTGATGACCGATTGGGCAAGGAAATCCCTTTGCCGGAGTACGCGACCCCTGGCTCGGCCGGGTTGGATCTTCGCGCCTGTCTCGATCAGCTGTTGACCCTTCAGCCAGGTGAAACGCACTTGATCCCCACCGGGTTGGCGATTCACATTGATGATGGCCATCTGGCGGCGGTTCTGCTGCCGCGTTCCGGGTTGGGACATAAGCATGGCATTGTGCTCGGCAATCTGGTCGGCCTGATCGACTCGGATTATCAGGGGCAGGTGTTCGTGTCTTGCTGGAATCGCGGGCGGGAGCCCTTTGAAATCGGCGTCGGTGACCGTATCGCGCAAATGGTGTTTGTGCCGGTGGTCCAGGTCCAATTCGAAAGGGTAGCCGCTTTTACCGAGAGCCAGCGCGCCCACGGCGGATTTGGGCATACCGGCCATCAGTAAGTTCGATTCAGTACCCGCCCTAATTTTTCAATCAGCCAGACGAGCCGCTCTCCGTGCATAAACAAGACGCTTTGGAAAACGAATCTGCCTCCCGTATCGCCCACGTCCTGATCGAGGCGCTGCCTTACATCAAGCGCTTCAAGGGCAAGACGCTGGTGGTCAAGTATGGTGGCAATGCCATGACGGAAGATCACCTCAAGCACAGTTTTGCCCGAGATATAGTGCTGCTGAAGCTGGTCGGTATCAATCCCGTGGTAGTGCATGGTGGTGGGCCGCAGATCGGTAATTTGCTGCAGCGACTCGGTAAAACCAGCCATTTCGTTCAGGGCATGCGGGTCACGGATGCCGAAACCATGGACGTGGTTGAAATGGTG
>DIVI01000088.1:11243-12678 GCA_002423305.1 Methylococcus sp. UBA6136
GACCCGAGCATCGTCAACACGCTAGTGCAAAGTGATTTCATCCCGGTCATTGCACCTATCGGGGTCGGCGATGACGGCTTTTCCTACAACATCAATGCCGATCTGGTGGCCGGCAAAATGGCCGAGGTGCTGCAGGCGGAAAAACTGATGCTGCTGACCAATACCGCCGGCATCCTGGACAAGAGCGGTTCGCTGCTGACGGGTCTGTCACTGGCCGAAGTGGACGACCTGATTGCGGATGGCACGATCAGCGGCGGCATGATACCGAAAGTTGGCTGTGCCACCGATGCCCTGAAAGGCGGCGTCAAGAGCGTCCATATTATCGATGGACGCATCGAGCACGCTGTGCTGCTGGAGCTGCTGACGGATCGGGGAATCGGTACCCTGCTCATGCCCTCAAGGATTGGTGCCGTCTCTGCCTGGGTGTGATCGGGCACCCGCCGGGCGCTAATGGGCGGAATCAGTCTCTGGATCTTTGCTGCTTGCGGAGCTCAGAAGTGTTTTCCTGAAGCCCTGGTGGATCTCCTTTACGCGGTTGCTCTTGCAGAGTTGCTCTCCCACGCTGGTCGGCCGGCAGATGACATCCATGAAGATGAGAAAGTTGGACTTGCCCGATAAGCGGGTGATGGTGATGCCAAACTCGGTATCGTTTCTGGGGTAGGGCGTCTGCAGGATTTTTCGGGTCTCAACGGACAGTGGAGAACCAATGGTTTGCCGCAGATAATTCCCGGCCAATGTCCAGTATTGGTCACAGTGCTCATTGACTGCACAAGCGACGACACTGATGACATCGCCATGTCCGTCGAGCATGGCCTTTGCCACTCCGCGCGTCCAGTCGGCATCAGGATTTTCATGGCGCTCCTGCATCGCCTTGATGGCCTGGAATCGTTTGATGTCCCGACCGAATTGATCGGTGGTCGCCAACTTTTCGTTCTCTGTGCGCGCAACTTGGTTTCGGTAGGCTACCATGCGTCTTTTGAGTGAGGCGATGGAGTCATGGGTCGCTTGCGGTACTGCCTGGCCTTTGCTGGTGAATGTGCTGGCCCGCTGTTCATGATTGGCGAGCGTTTGTGCGTCACGCTCAATGCTGGCCTGGGTCATGCGGATGGTGCTCTCCAGGCTGTCCAGCTTGACCTTGAGCGCCGACAGGATTTCATCCGTGCTGCGATAGGTACGCATCAACGCTTGGTCCTTGTCTCGCTGCTCGTTGAGCACCTTTTCCTGTTGCGTGCGCAGTTGCTGCAATAGGTGCTCCCGTTCAGCTTGCTCGCGGGTTTTTGGCGCCTCGACCGTTTCCACTTCAAAACCCCGCGCATTCAGCTTCGAACGCGGAGTTCGCGCCTCTGCGGGCGGAACCTGGTCGGAATAATGCACCGCGCCCTTTTCGTCCACCCAGCGAAAGGTTTCCGCCTGGGCGGTCAGGGTGACAAGCCCG
>DIVI01000055.1 GCA_002423305.1 Methylococcus sp. UBA6136
TCTGGCATGGTTTCAGAGATCTCCAGTCGGCAGACAAACCCATCGATGCGTCGCTTGCTGATTTCTGTCTCTACCGCGATCAGGAGGTCGTCTGCTTCTGACTCTTTGATTGGAAAGTCACCGTCACGGGTGATCCTAAAACCATGCTGTCCAATAATCTTCATCCCGGGAAACAAGGATGTAAGGTTGTCGGCTATAAGATGTTCAAGTGGCAGGACTGCGAGCGCTTGGTCTGTTGCCTGTTGGTCTTCTGTCGAAAGGGGCACGAATCGTGGCAGGCTATCGGGAACTTTCACTCGGGCAAATCGAATGGTTCCCGTTTCTGGGTCTTCGACCTCTACAGCCAGATTAAGGCTCAGGTTTGCCATTCGAGGAAAAGGGTGGCTTGCATCTACTATCAATGGTGTAAGAACCGGGAAAACCTTGTTCTCGAAATATTGTTTTGCTGACTGATGTTGTTCCGGAGTCATGTTCTCACTTTTTAGAATGACTATGCCCTCTTCATCCAGAGCCTGCTGCAATACATTGTCAAATAGTGCATGCTGTTCTCTCACGCGCATTTGTAAATGCAGGCGTATTTCAATTATCAGTTCCGCCGGTGTGAGTCCGGTCTGATTTTCTTTCTCAAAACCTATATCAAGGTGTTCAAGTATTCCTGACACTCTGACCATGAAGAACTCATCAAGATTTGAACTGAATATCGCAAGGAACTTCAGTCTCTCAATGAGCGGATTTCTCGGGTCATATGCCTCATGTAATACCCGATCATTGAAGTCCAGCCAGCTCAATTCCCTATTGAAATACACTGAGTCATTTTTAATCTTCATGGTTACCTGGATCCTATGTTTTGATGTGATTTCTTATTTGATGCGAATGCTGATATTTATTAGATTTTTATTTAACTATATCAATCGTCTGTCTGCCCTGATGGAAGGTGTGGGTTGCCGGAATTGCTCGGAAGAGTAGGCTAAACGTCTAAACGGCATAGAGTGAAGATGATTTAAGCTTCTTTAAGGCCCCGCCTCGTCTAAAGGGCAAAGTGTTCGGACGTGCGGGTGCGCCCGACTCGATGTCGCTCATTGTTGTTCTTTCAGGCGACATAGAGCAGTGTATTGGTAATCAGGCTTTGATTATCAATGGTTTTTGTTAAAATTTAATGAACGTGTCTTTGCTTTTCTTATGGACCCGCTGGGTCGATAGACGTCCTTTTGAGTCTGGCTGGCTACACCTCATCGGCTGCCTCGCTTTACTCGTAACCAAAAATATCTTCCTATTGCCTGAAGTCAGCGGCTGGCTGTTTAGGTTACCGACCTCATTGTCGCTGACTCGTAAGATGTAGCCAATGGACGGGACTTCCTTTAGCTTTTCTGAGTACGCGTAAGGGATTCCATGTCATCTTGACGTAATCTTTTACGGCTATAATCAATTGCCAGCCAGGTGATTCGCAACATGCTGGCCGATTCCGACGAAGCCGCAAATCCTGGCTGGCACCCGCGTAAATTGCAGTCCAAGGCTCAATTCTCAGAGCTAAGTGTCTTGGCTACGAAATGTGTTCTGTCCTTAATGTCGGGTCCCATGCTATGGATGATTCAAATGATCAAGAGTTGAATCAGATTCGTGAAGAACTCAGCAACATGCCCAGAGAAGTGGGCTGGCTTTTATTGATAACTGGCCTTGTTTCCGAAGCCGGGGTGCCTGGTGTTCCTCCTTTTTGGATTGCCGGGATGCTAATTCTTTGGCCAGAAACCGGATTTCTGATTAGCCGGCCAATTCGACGCAGGTTCCCTCGCAGTTTCCAGCGTATGCATGGGATGATCAAACGATACATTGATGACCTTCAAGCCCGCTATCCTTAGTCTGATCGTACCCTTGGGACAGGGTGAGGCTTGCTTGGATTTTCTTTTGTGTCAGGCAGGAAAATTGACCACACACCATGAAAACGCTTGGCGCAATTCTCATGCCGTTTACGCTCGACTCCGCACTTCTAAAGGTGCGTATTGCCGAGGACGGCTGGAACAGTCGTGACCCACAGCGGGTGTCGCAGGTCTATACCCCCGACAGTGTTTGGCGCAATCGGGCGGAATTCATCCATGGGCGCGAGGAGATCGTGGCATTCCTCAGCGACAAGTGGGCCCGGGAACTGGATTACCGGTTGATTAAGGAATTGTGGGCATTCACCGATTACCGCATAGCTGTGCGTTTTGCCTATGAGTGGCACGACGACTGTGGGAATTGGTACCGCTCGTATGGTAACGAAAACTGGGAGTTTGCCGACAACGGATTGATGTGCCGCCGCCATGCCAGTATCAATGATCTGCCGATCGCCGAAACCGGGCGGTTGTTCCACTGGCCGCTTGGCCGCCGGCCCGATGGTCATCCTGGCTTGAGTGAATTGGGCTTGTAGATTTTGCGGCCCCGATAGTCTTTGCGTCCCTTTAGCCGAGATAGGCTTTCAGTGCAGGCGGGACAGACCGGCGCATGAGCCGATTTCGATAGTCCCAGGCGTTTTCATCGGGTTCGGTGAGGTAGCTCACCTGTTTGCCGGCCAGGACGGCAACGGGGACCCCGCCACTATAAAGGAGGCGATTGCCGGTCAGCGCTGGCACACGTGCCCCGGGGGTTACGATGCCGGACAGGCTCAGCGGATCGGCGGCGCTGAGCGATATCAGCGTTGGATCGACGCTCTGCTTGCGCACCTGCCGCAGGGTTTTCACCGCGTCGGGCAGGGCAAACTGCTCGCCGAAATGACCGGCGACGAAGCGGCCCCCACGAATTTCGCCGCGCGCCTCCAGTCGTCGAAAGACGCGCAGCAGATCGAGCCAGGGTGGCGCCGCGTGTTCCCGGGTTAATAGAGCGCGAAAGACGACGCCATACCGCTTGAGCAAGATGCCGGCGATATGCTCCACAGCTTCACGACGGGCGGTTTCATCCGCTGGTGGGGTCAGCGATTCGAGAAGTGGTCGGACCAGTGTCCAACGGCCGGCTTCCTCCATGCCTAGTGCCAGGTTCCGGTAGCGCTGTTTCTTTTGCGCCGGAATCAGCAGCGCTCGCAGGCCCGCGTAACTGTCGGACGCCACGAAACCTCGGGCCACCAATTCCCCTAGTGCCGCTTCCAGCTGGCTTTTGAGCAGGCCCGCGGCATCCGCGAGCTCCTCGAAAAACAGGGCGCCGCGCTGCGCCAGCAAGTCGGCGACGCGCCGGGCGGTTAGGCTCAGGGTTTCGGCCGAGCCGGTTTCACTCCATGGGCGCCACAATCCGAGATGACGCCGGCCAATGAGGCTCAGCGGCGATGACTTGACCGGGCTTAGTCCCGCTCCGGTGGCCGTGAGCCGAGTCCAGACGGTCTTGCCGGCCAGGCACAGACTGTCCAGCCAGGCAGGATCATAGTCCTGCAGCCGGGCTGGCAGGATATCGCCCTCCCAGGCGACGGCGGGCGCCTCGAAGCCCTCCAGCTGGGTCAGTAACGCGGCCAGCGCCTGCGGTCCCCGCAGCCGGGCTTCAGGGTGGACGTATTGCCAGCGGAACAGGAAGCGCATGAAGTCACCGGTCGTAACCGGTTCGATTTCCTGACGGAGTCGGTTCAGCGTGTAGCGATGAATACGTGCTAATAGCCGCCGCTCGCACCATTCCTCCTCGCCGCCCGCGCTGAAATGGCCGCGCAGGACGAAGCCCTCGTTCTGCAGCGCCAGCAGGGCTTGTTCGATGCGGCTTGCGGGCAGGTGTAGCAGGTCGGCCAACCCGTTCGCCGTGGTCGGCCCGGTGCAACTCAATCTTCCGCGCAGGATCTCCACGAGGGCCTCCTCAGGCATCCAGGCTTGGTCGGCGAATTCGGCGGGCAGCTGTTGCCAGATGGTGGGGTTGGTCAGGCGTGGATGACACGCGGGCTGCCCGACGTCGAGGCCACCGCTGTTCGCTTCGACTGCTTCGGCTTCGCTCAGCACCAGTCCGTCCAGCGAACGGCTCGATAAACTGGTCGCTTCAGCCAGACTCGGGTAGATCTCCGCGAACTGCAGCAGGCGCTCGGCGGCCAGCCACAGGCTTGACCCCTCCGGCCAGCGAATTTCCGCCGCACGATCCTGCAGCGACAGTATCTGGAAAAAACCGGCCCAGTCGGGTTGCGCCTCATCCGACAGCAGGAATCCGGCGGTCATGAGGGCATCGTGCAGTTCGTCCGCGCTGCCGCCTTCCGGCCAGGCTTCTTCCCGGACCCGCTGGATCGCCGCCGGGTCAAGCCGGGCCAGGTCGCCCGCCTCGGTCGGGTCGAGCCAGCGCCGGCTGGCGACAGCACGGGTGCGGCGTTCCTCCAGCGGAGCACCGTCGAGAAAGGTGTAGGCGCGGCTGTTGACGATCTCCGCGGCCAGCGGCGAGGGCTCGACCAGATCCCGACAGATAACACGGATCGCGCCGCGCTCAATGTCACCGATGATGCAGGTCAAGCGGTCGATGTCCATGGCCTCGGTGAGGCAGTCATCTATGGTTTGCTTGACCAGTGGGTGATCGGGAATCTCACGGTCGCCGACAATGTTTTCCAGGCAGGCGAGCTGGTCGGGAAACACGGCGGTCACCAGATCCTCGGCCTGCATGCGCAACAGGTAAGGCGGCGTCTTACGGCCACCCTGAAAACGCCTGAGTGCCAGCGAGCAGACGGCATTCCAGCGCCAGCGCACCGTGAACATGGGCGCGTCTAGCAGCGCCTGGACCAGAATGTCGCGGACGGTGTTGACGTTCAGGTAACGGGCGACGTCGACGAGATCGAAACTCTGCGAGGTGCCCAGCGACAGGATCAGTGCGTTTTCGGTGGCGGCGGCCTGGAGTTCGAAGTTGAAGGAGCGGCAAAAGCGCTTGCGCAAGGCCAGACCCCAGCCCCGATTAACGCGGCTGCCGAAGGGCGCGTGGATGATGAATTGCATGCCGCCGGCTTCGTCGAAAAAGCGTTCGAAGATGACCGTGTCCAGCGTGGGCAAAGCGCCGAGCGTGAGTCGGGCGGCGGCGAGATAGTTGACGGCCTGCTCGGCCGCGGCCGGGCCGATGCCGACTTCATCGACCAGCCAGGCCAAGGCGGACGTGCTATCGGGCGGACTCTGAGTGACGTCGGCCAAGCGGCATTCCAGTTCCCGGCGAACTTGCGCCACGGCGGCCGACAGTTCCCAGGTGCGACCCGGCGCCTCGCCGAACCAGAACGGAATGCTGGGGGGTTGATGGTGGGCGTCCTCGACCCGCAGGGTGCCGCCTTCCAGGCGCATTACTTTCCAGCTGGCGTTGCCGAGTTGGAAAATGTCGCCGGCCATGCTCTCGATGGCGAAATCCTCGTCCACCGTGCCGATGAATTCGCCCTGGGGTTCGAGGATGACCTTGTATTCGGCATTGTCGGGAATCGCGCCGCCGCAGGTGACGGCCGTCAGTCGGGCACCCTTGCGGGCCCGCAATCGCCTGTGGATACCGTCCCGATGCAGATGGGCCCCGCGCTGACCGCGCCGTGTGGCGTAGCCCTCCGCCAGCATGCGGACGACAGCGTCGAAGTCCTCGCGAGTCAGATTGCGATAGGGCCAGGCCCGGGTCACCGCGAGGTAGAGTTCGTCCTCGCTGAAGTCCTCGCAGGCGAGCATGGCGACGATCTGCTGGGCCAGCACGTCCAGCGGTTGCTCGGGCAATTCGAGCTGGTCGAGATCGCCCCGGCGCACCGCATCAATCAGGGCGATACATTCGATCAGATCGTCGCGGCTGGTCGGAAACAACCGGCCCTTGGGCAGGCCGCCGGCAAAGTGGCCGGAGCGACCGACCCGTTGCAGGAAGCCGGCAATGGAGCCGGTGCTGCCCAGCTGGCAAACCAGGTCGACCTCGCCAACGTCGATGCCCAGTTCCAGCGAAGCGGTGGCAACCAGCGCCTTCAGTTGGCCGCCCTTTAATCGGTTTTCCGCGGAGAGCCGTTGCTCTTTCGAGAGGCTGCCATGGTGCGAGGTGACGTGCTCTTCGCCCAAGCGCTCACTGAGGCCGCGCGCCAGCCGTTCGGCCAGCCGACGGGTATTCACGAAGATCAGCGTGGTCCGGTGGGCCTCGATCAGGGCTGCCATGCGGTCGTAGATGTCGCGGGCGGCCTCGCCCGAGAGCACGGCCTCCAGTGGCAGCTGCGGCAGTTCGATGGCGAGATCCAGTCGGCGCCGATGGCCGGTGTCGATGATGCGACAGTCGCTGCCCCCGGTCAGGAAATCGGCAACCGTCTCGATCGGGTTCTGGGTGGCGGACAAGCCGATTCGATTGAGGGGCTGGCCCGTCAGCCGCTGCAGGCGCTCCAGCGATAGGGCCAGATGCGAGCCGCGCTTGCTGCCGACCAGGGCGTGGATTTCATCGACGATCACGGTGCGGACGGTGGCCAGCATGCGCCGGCCGCTACCGCTGGTCAGCAGGATGTAGACCGATTCCGGCGTGGTGACCAGGATGTGCGGCGGCATCTTTGCCATGCTCGTCCGAACATGCGCGGGCGTATCGCCGGTGCGGACCTGGGTGCGGATGGCAAACTGCATCGCGCCGTGCTCAAACAGTCGGGCGTGAATGGCTTCCAGCGGCCCATCGAGGTTTTTCTGAATGTCGTTGCTGAGCGCCTTCAGCGGCGAGATGTAAAGGACGCGGGTTTCGTCGGGCAAGCCGAACACCTCGCCCTCGCGCACCAGTTCGTCGATGGCGGAGAGGAAGGCGGCCAACGTTTTGCCGGAACCGGTTGGCGCCGCGATCAATGTGTCGTGCCCCGATTTGATTGCCTCCCAGGCGGCCCCCTGGCATTCGGAGGGTGCGGCGAAAGATTCGCTGAACCAGTCGGCAACGATCGGATGAAAATGACTCAAGGCCATGATGGTTGGGTCAGCCGCAGGGTCGGGATCATGTCTTTTTGGGTGAAGTCATAAACAGACTTTGTTGAAGCTTTCCATGGTTGGCTGCATGAGACGATAGAGCCTCGTCAGGTCGATCAACCGTTCGGCTGGGCTAAGTTCAAGTATATTCCCCCTCAACGGTTTCTTTTCATCAGCCCGCCTCTGATCGTGTTTCTGTCCAAACTATCCATTGCCCTGATGTCCCCACTCGGGACAGCCCTGCTGTTGATGTTATTGGGAATGCTGCTGGCCAGATGCGGCCGCCCTCGCGCGGCATGGTCCTCGGTCATGTTGGGTTTTGCCTGGCTCTTGCTGTGGTCCTGGCCCCCGGCCAGCAATTGGCTGGTCAGCCAGGTAGAGCAGGAGTTCCCGTTTCAACCCCTATCAGCCCTGCCCAGTGCTCCGGCCATGGTGGTATTGGGTGGCGGTATCCATCCATCGCGCTCGGCAGTGACCCCACCCAATCTGGAATCCAGTGCTGATCGGGTCTGGTATGCCGCGCGGCTTTACCATGCCGGCAAGGCGCCGCTGCTGGTGTTGTCCGGCGGCAGCGCGACAAGCGTGGAAACGGAAGCTGATGCTATGCGTGAGTTTCTGCGGGATCTGGGCGTTCCTGATTCGGCCTTGTTACTCGAGGGTCGGAGCCGTACGACGCGCGAAAACGCCATCTATTCTGCCGAACTGTTGCGATCGCGGGGTATCCGCCGAGTATTGCTGGTGACTTCTGCACTGCACATGCATCGCGCAAAAAAGCTGTTTGAGCGGCAGGGGATAGCGGTCGATCCGGCGCCGACCGATTATGAAGCCCGCTCACTGTCCTCGTGGCAGCGGGTGTTGCCGGATGCTGGTGCCCTTGAAGGCAGTGGCCACGCCATCAAGGAACTGGTGGGCGGATGGCTCGTTCCTTGAAAACGATGTTCAGCCTCGCGGCCCCCAAGCAACTATCCCCCATTTGGGATTCGAAAAAACCAATGAGACCTGACGTCCAGGAGTAAACCACACGCATGTTCAACGTACTTATCAGCGGCAAGCTGAGTAAACCCCCTAAATCTGGCACAGGCAAGAACGGCCAACCCTATTGCACGGCCTCTCTGCGGGTGCCCGTTCAGGGCCAGCGCGAGGATGAGCCCGATGCGGTGTTCGCCAGTGTGATTGCCTTCGGCGAAGATGCCGAAAAGCTGGGCCGGCTTCTCCAGGGAGATGCGGTTTCGGTCTCTGGTTCGGCGCGTTTATCTCACTGGGAGAGAGACGGTCGCGCCATGACCGGACTGAATGTGACGGCCAGCGCGATACTGTCCGCCTATGAACTGCGCAAGCGACGGGGCGAAAGTAATGAACGCAACGAAATTAGGGCCCATCTACCGGCCACATCCGTCATGATTCGCCAGCAACCCGCTATCTTTGATGCGCCAGATGATTTCAATGATGAACTGACTTTTTGAACGGCCTGATGAACTCCTGGTTCAAGACTTGTCGTCCGGCTCAAAGCCTCGGCAGGATGTAGCGACCAACCAGGCCTGCCAGCAGCAATACCACCCCGCCAATGAGTAACAAAAATGGCCGATGAACAAGGCCAACATGATTGACCAGCCCGATGATCAGATAGGCAGTCAGCATGAGGAAACCGATTCCGAGGAGGGAGTTCGAGACGATATTCATGGTGGTGATGGAAAGAGGAGTTATGTGTGGCCGTGTCCGTGAGGTCGGGATTGTATTCCTGAGTTTCCTGGTTGTCTGGTCCTTGTTAGCCGCTCGATCACCAACGGTTATGCGACGCTTAAGCCCGAGTCTGTGGCACCAAAAGCATCCATCACGGTCCTACCGGCGTTGTAAGCTCAACAGTGATCGAGGTGGTTATGAAAGCATCGGGACTGATTTTTCTGGGGATGTGTTTGTTGCCTTCGGGCGTGTTAATCGGAAGTATAGGGTTGTTTGGGATTGGCAGTGCCATTCTGCTGGTTGGAAACCTGAAGTTGCTCATGAAAATGCGTCGCGAAATCAATAATCCGGCGGTGGATGAGCCGATCCTCAGGTAACGCTCGATAGGAATGCTATGCGAAGTATTCACATCAACCCCCGCAAATTGTTGCTCAGCAAGTGGACGGCTGTTAATCCTCAGGATAAGGAAAAGCATTTTGTGGTGATCAGACTGGTGAAGCCTGAACTGCCGGAGGGCCTTATAGAGTTTGTCGAGATGGAAGCTGTCTATTCCCGGCGGGCGTTTGTGGTGGCTTGGAGGGAACTTCGTGACTCCGGCCGATGGCAGCAAGGTTGGCTTGGCTGAAGCAATGATGTTGAGATGTTTGTAGTTTGCAATAGGACATGCCCAATTGTTGGGTTGGCTGACGGAATCGACCCCATTCCCTCGTCTGTGACATGGTTGTTGGCTCCCAGTTTGCTGGGGGCTGCTCGGTCACCGGGAACTCTGATTCATTGCTGAACTTGCGGGCCTCCTCATGATGCAGGCCGTCCTGAGCTTGTCACTCCAACGGTGAATTTCTGACATGACCATCAGACAATTGCTTCGCATGGGAGACCCCCGTCTTTTGGAGCCCGCTCGTCTCGTCGGTAATGTTTTTGGTCCCGTGATGCCCGAGCTGATTGAAGATATGTTCGATACTATGCGCAGCGCGGGGGGAGTCGGGTTGGCGGCTCCCCAGATTGGGGTGGGCCTTCAAGTAGTTATTTTTGGGTTCGAGCAAGGCGAACGCTATCCGGAGGCTGAGCCGATTCCGGATACCATCCTGATCAACCCGGTCATCACTCCGGTTGGAGAGGATGAGGCGTTAGGGTGGGAGGGTTGTTTGTCAGTCCCTGGACTGCGTGGTGAGGTGCCCCGTTATCAAATCATTCGTTATCAGGGGCTTGATGAGGCAGGGCGGCCTATCGACAGGACGGTCGATGGGTTCCATGCGAGAGTCGTTCAGCATGAATGCGATCACCTCCTGGGATTGCTTTTTCCCATGCGTGTCCGCGATTTTTGTCGGTTTGGTTTTACCGACGTCCTTTTTCCTCAATTGCCCAGTAAATCTGATGGAGACTGTGTATGACTCGCGAGAAGAGCCCCCCACATAAGTCCAATGCCTGGAAGTATCTGCTTCTGATGGCCACGATATCAGTCGTTGCAGCCGTGTTTCTGATCACGCGCTGATCAGCCATTCGGCTTGATCCTTGGGAATAAGTCCCGCAGACTGCACCGGTTTGTATCCATCCACCAGTCATCATGAGGAAACCATGTCGGAGCAACGTTCAGGAGACAAGTTAAGTGCCATGCGAGAAATAGCCGCCCGGTTCCCGGAGGCGTTCGGATTCCCCATTAGGCCCTTGACGCTGACGGCCCGGCGCGACCTGATCGGTCTTGGTTATGAAAAAGAGGTCGTTCAGCAAGTGCTCAGGATGTATTGCTCACGACCGGACTACTTGGCCGCCACCGTGGCCGGGACGTGCAGGGTCAAGCTTGATGGAACGGATGCGGAAGCCCCTACCCAGGAGCACATCGATCATGCAAAGGTGCGGCTGGATGCTTACCGAGCTCAACAGAAGCACCGTAGACAGGGGTCAAATCAGGCGCCCACGGAAAAGCCGGCCAAGCCGCTACGGAAGAAAGAGAGGACGCCCCCAGCGGCAACTGCCCCTGTAGTTCGGCAGAAAACACAGCCGACGACATTGATGGGCGCTGTCATGCAGGAGGCTTTCGCCAAGCTGAAGGCAGAATAAGCAAGAATCATCCTAACAGACAGCTAACCGGGGGATATTGCCTGTGGTTATGCAAATATGCTGAGTGTTCTGGTTTATTTCAGCTCGGCGAGGCAGTCGCCGTAGCTCTTGGTTCCGGGTGTGAGTCCGACTTCTGTACAGACCGCTTCGGGCTTGGCCTGGTTTGGATCCTTGACCCGCCCCCATTGCGTCAGTTGGCCGGTCGTCATACCCTTGGGCGGCGAGAAAACCGTGCCTTTCATCATTCGCTGATAATCCGCACTCATCTGGTTGGCCAGTGAATTCAGGCAGGCGGTTTGTCTCAGGTCTTTTGCCGAGCGTTGAACGTCCCGGTATTTGTCGATGGTGGCATAGGAGTAAGCGCCGCAATGCGCCCTATAACGCCGCTCCCCATGGTTGGGCCAGTTGACGTCCAAGGTGTAGTCGGCATCGAAATGATTGGTTTGGGGCAAGGCGGCGGCAAACAGAAACAAAGACGCGCCGGTAAACACCATTTTGGCGGTATTTGCGGCCTGCTCATCTTCATTCGTGATCGGGCGGATCGCGAGGTTAGCCTCTATGAAATCACCCTGAGGCGGGACGACATGCACTACCGGGTACAGACCGGTTTTTCCCAAGGATCGACCCAAGGCATAGGTCGTGCCGGCTTGATCTTCGGTCTCGTCGGCCTGATCGTCAATCGCCGATGCTACATAAACCGGAAACTTTTGTATGTCCTGGGTTTTTGGGTAAGCGCGAACGGTTCCCGAGTCAGTCTCTGCGGTAGTCAGGTAATAGCCTGAATAGCAACCGTTCAGCGTCAACAAGCAGAGGAGAAGCAGGGTAGGGATTCGGCTGCGGTAAACCATGGGAAGAAGGGTGGCCATGATTGAAGGGGCTACATTTTTTCAAACCTTCACGCGTGATGGTTGCGCTTCCTGAACATTATCCCAGATTAGAAAGGAATCTCGCCAAGCTTGATGCACTTGTCAAGTCTGGGTTGAGCAAGGGTTTCGAGCCCGGTGGCCACCTGGCAGCTTTTTTTGCCGCCATCCTTCGTGACATTTCAAATGCTCCAGCCATAGCCCAATTTGGCTGGGAAGCTGAACTTCAAATATGGGCTACTTTTGGCTGGGGGATGAGTGAGGTCATCCCTCAATAATCATCCGGCATCAATGCGTGTCATTCTTCTGGTTCTTTTCGATCACAAACTTGTCCAGCAGTTTCAGGACCACAAAACCCATGGTGAACGCCAGCATTGCAGCTGCCATGAGGGGTGCGGCAAAGGGAACATCATGTGCGCCGGGAAGATTGAATAGCTTCATCATTGCAGTGTCTCCTTGAGTCAATCGGCGAAATTGCCGGTCGGCAGGATGCACCCCCTGGATCGGACCGTTCAGTGACGGAGTCACTGGGCTNNCGAGGTGCTTGCTGGGTGTCATGGACTCATCATTCTTGAGCGGCGGGAGCCGATAGGCCCTTTGATAACAGGGTCTGCAGGGTTTTGTCATGCCCATAGATGTCATCGTAGAAACTGATGGTTCCATCCGGATCAGCTATGACCGTCGAGTAAAGGATGTAGACCGGAATGGTGTTTTTCAGGCTTACGGTCTGGTTGTCGGGACCCGTGATGGCTTTCTGGATCCGTTCCATGTGCCAGTTGCCTTGGTCTTGCAGTACCCATTCCGCCAGTTTGGGAGGATCCTCCACCCGAATACATCCATGGCTAAAATCCCGGCGATCGAGTTTGAAGAGCCCCTGATTCGGGGTGCCATGCAGGTACACATTGTTGGTGTTGGGGAAAGAAAACTTGATCTTGCCCAATGCGTTTTTGGGTCCCGGCTTTTGCCGAATCCGAAGGCCCCCATGGCCGTTCCCCACCATTTCCATGTTGTGTTTGG
>DIVI01000234.1 GCA_002423305.1 Methylococcus sp. UBA6136
CCATGGGTATCGATGATGTTGATCTCGAATTTCTTTTTATCTGACCAGGTCATGGTGCGGGTGCCGCCGTCAGCCAATGCGAAAACACCCAGATGGCCGGTTTCGTCCATCAGGTCACTGTAGCGTCTGGTGTAGTTCATATCGGCGTAGACAGCGGCGCCGGTGCGGAGATCATAGAAAAGCGGACGGTGGACACTCAGGGTGATGTCCTGATCTGCCTGGCTGAACTGGGAATAGGCGTTGTTGGAGATATTGACGCCGATGGCATGGGTGATGGATCGGGTGAGGTGAACGCCGCTGATGGTGCGGGACCGATGGGTATCGGTGACCGAGGCGGTGAGGGTTTCCTGTTCCAGGGAGGTGTCTTGCCGGGTCTCTGTCTGGTTCATGCCCCCTGAAGTCCAGCCATTCAGGTCGGAGAATACATTCCAGTCTTCCCTATACGACACCTGTTGGGATAGTTCACCCGTCAGGGTGATTTCCGTGTCGCCGATAAAGTCGATGGCGACGATGGCCCGGCTCTGCACGTTGATCTTGCGGTCGTTGAAGCCAACGACGGTCCAGTATTCATCGACACCGCCCTGGTATTTGGGAAGCGGCGGATAGTCGAAGTGGTAATCGCCGGCAAAGGCATAGTGACCGCTGGCGGACTGGTGGGTGACGGTAAAACTGTCGAGATGAACGCCCTGCTCCGTTGCCGTCAGGGTGCCGCGGATGATGGCATGGTCATCACTTCCGGGGAAGCGGCTTTCGGGGCCGGCGATCACCGGCACCAGGCTGGCAAATCGTTTTCCGCTGCCGGAGAAGAAGTAGGCGCCTGTTGGCGGCATGAGCCTGGGGTCGGCACTGAGGGCTTCGGTATGAAGGATATGCCAGTCATTAGGCCCTATGGGGTCAGTCTTGATGTCGGCCCAGGCGATGACATGATCGACGCATTCCGGGTGATGGACGATTCGCTGCCCATAGGCTTCACGGGTCAGGAATCCGATTGCGCTGGCCGGACGGGTCAGCGGGAGAAGGAATATCCGGATTGCCCATTTTCAGCAGCGAGTCATGGTAGGCGGTGTGTGCGGCATCAAAATCCTTTGCGGCATCGGTCAATGCCTGCCGCAGGAAGGACACTCCCTCCCCGGCTGGTTGTGCCGCCATGAGATCGCGCCAGAAAGCATAGGCCGATTGCATGGCCGCATAGGCGCTTTCGGACTGGGATTGAGCGGTCGCCAGGTAACTGGACAGCCGGTCATTGAGCGGAGTCAACGCCGCCTTGGCCTGCTCTTTGCGTTCAATTGCCTGCTGATAGCTGGGCTGGAATTCGGCCAGATACTGCTGAATCGCGGCCAGTTGTTCCCTGGCATGACTGACATCGATGTCCAGCGCAACACGGTAATGCCCATCACCCAGGTTTTCGCGGATGGTGCCTTTACCCATGGTTCATAGGAATTCTGTCGAGGTTTTATCCATTCGCGGGTAGTTGAAGCCCATCCCAAATGGTGTGAGGCCGGTTGACCTGACGGCGCTTGTCAATGAAGACTTGGGTATCTAAGATGACCATTTACATGGTCAGGAGAAAAAGGCATGCCTGAAGCCTCCATTGCAGAAGCAAAAACTCAGCTCACGAGACTAATCAGCCAAGCCGAACTGGGCGAGGCCGTCCACATTACCCGGAGAGGTAAACCCGTTGCCGTACTGCTATCTGAATCCGAGTATGCGCGTCTGCGCCAGCGTGAAACGCACCGCAGTTTTTGGGAGCTGATCGTTGAAATGCGGGATGATCCGGCATTCGAGCCCATCCAATGGTCCCTGGACGACATCAACGCCTGGCGTGATCGCCGACCCACCCAGGTATTCACATGGCCCGAGTAAGTTATCTCCTCGACACGAACATCCTTTCCGAACCACTGGCGGCCAGACCAAATTCCGGTGTGATGGAAAAAATCAAAAGCCACGCCTCCGATTTGGCCATGACATCAGTCACCTGGCAGGAGCTGCTTTATGGCATGTTGTTGCTACCTGCCGGACATCGACGGGAGCAGATCGAGCATTATCTGTTGCACCGAGTAAGCCCGTCGCTGCCAATCCTCAGTTTCGACGCTGCAGCGGCGCGCTGGCAGGCCGAACAGCGCGCCCGTCTGCGAAGAATAGGCCAGACCCCAGCCTATCCGGATTCTCAAATTGCGGCGATCGCTGCCGTCAATCAGTGCATCCTGGTGACGCGAAATCTGGCGGACTTCGAGGCCTACCAGGAGGCCGGACTGATGATTGAAAACTGGTTCGATAATCATTAGCTACCCCCCCAAACCATCGTCTTTACGTGCCCTCGAACGGAGGTGCGCTGGTCCCATCGTACTGAAATGCGGACAGTCTTTGCAGCATCAGGCCGCAATTTCGAGCGTCGCATTGTTGACGGTGACGTTGTAGCTGACTTCACCGACCTGAAAGTTTTCACCGTTGATCAACGCGGTATCTCCGCGGCGGATATGGAAATTCATGGCACAGCGATAACGGACCCGACCAGACTCATCCTGACTGCGATAGTTGGCGCCGGTGAGGGTGACGGATTTAGGAGTGGGGTTGATGCGCGTATCGATGCCATCCAGTTGCACAGAACTGGAACGCGCTCCGAGGTCGTAGCGAACA
This sequence comes from Methylococcus sp. UBA6136, assembly GCA_002423305.1. GTDB lineage: Bacteria > Pseudomonadota > Gammaproteobacteria > Methylococcales > Methylococcaceae > UBA6136. The sequence goes on from DIVI01000234.1 coordinate 2,638, forward strand.
TTTCTTAGGCGGGTGCGGGCGATGTCCTGGGTTTTGACGCTGCCATCGCTATAACGATAGCCGGCCTGAATGACCTATCTCGGTGTCGGATTGGGTGGCAAAGTCAGCGATGTTCTGGGCCCAACGGTGGGCATCCGGAATCGTGACCTGCAGGTAGGAAGGTTCTCCCGAGCGCAATTGCCCAGAGAAGTTGCTGATGGGCATCTCCGCCCTGCCCTGGCTATTTTCCAGGGCAAAGCGGTAGACGGTGGCGCCGATGACGGGCGTCCATACCGGGTTGGCCTGCAACGACCAGCGCTGTGACAGCGGCATCTCAGCCGAAACCCATAATCTCCAGGCCTGGCTGAAGCTTAGTTGCAGGGTGATGAGTGCCGGCGGGATGAACGTATCTACCGGCAGCCGGAAGTCGGCCGTGACCGCGTAGTCCTCGGTCAGGGCCAAGACAAAGGACGCGATCGGTGCGTAGTCTCCGCCCGGGAGCGGAACGTCGCCAGCCAGCACCAGGTCCTGCGTGGGCTGGTACTCAGCCTGGCGCGCCAACCCGAACGCTGTCAGCGGTTGATAGGCCACCATCCCGCCTGCGGCAGGAAATA
>DIVI01000082.1 GCA_002423305.1 Methylococcus sp. UBA6136
CCACACTTGCCGGCAAGGTCGCCCTTAAGATTCCGGCTGAAACACAGACCGGCCGCATGTTCAGACTGAGCGGCAAGGGCGTCAAGCCAGTGCGCGGGGGCGCCGTGGGCGACCTGATGTGTCGCGTTCGCATCGAAACTCCCGTCCACCTCAACAAGGAGCAAATCGACCTGATCAAGCAGTTCGACGAATCCCTGACCGGGGGTGGCAGCAAGCACAGCCCTCAGGCCCATGGCTGGCTGGACGGTGTCAAACAGTTTTTCGATAAAATCGGACTCTGACGCCAACGCTGACCAAATGATCCGTGGGCGCGTCCGGCGCCCACTTTTTTGCCCACTCAAGCAGCAACCGGAAAATCAACATGATACGAGTCGCCATCCATGGCGCGGCTGGCCGCATGGGCCATGCGCTGATCAATGCCTGCATCAATGCGGAACACCTGCAACTGGCGGCCGCCGTGGAGCGACCGGGTAGCCCGGCCATTGGCACCGACGCCGGCACGCTTGCCGGACTCGCCCCGCAGGGCACTGCCGTTACCGACAGCCTGCCCGCCGTGATGTCCGCTATCGATGTACTGGTGGATTTCACGCGACCCGAGCCGGCCATGGCCGCTCTCGAACTGTGCCGCCAGCATGGCAAACGGATGGTCATCGGCACGACGGGCTTCAGTGCGGAAGAACGCGCCACCATCGACCGCGCTGCCCGGGATATCCCCATCATGCTCGCCCCCAACATGAGCGTCGGCGTCAATCTCTGCCTGAAGTTGCTGGAAATTGCCGCCAAGGTCATCGGCGACAACACCGACATCGAAATCATCGAAGCCCACCACCGTCACAAGGTTGACGCCCCCTCCGGGACGGCCTTGCGGATGGGCGAGGTCGTTGCCGCAGCCTTGGGACGCGACCTCAATGAATGCGCCGTATGGGGCCGGGAGGGCCACACCGGCGAGCGTGATCCGAAAAGCATCGGCTTTTCCGTCATCCGTGCCGGCGATATTGTCGGCGAGCACACCGTCATGTTTGCCGACGAAGGCGAACGCGTGGAAATCACCCACAATGCCTCAAGTCGCATGACCTTTGCCAAGGGCGCGATGCGAGCAGCAGCCTGGCTTGAGGGAAAACCAGCAGGCTTTTACGATATGCAGGACGTGCTGGGACTCAAAACCATCGCCTGATTCCAAGCCTCGCGGACAACTCCCCATGAAACTGGCTCACCAGGATCGCAACGTTATTCTTGCGTTTGGCTTGTTCATGGGGTTCTGGACCCTTCTGTTTGCGCTCATTGGCAGCCAGGTGCTCGAACCCGCGGAAATCGAACCGCGAGATCGGCTGCTACCTCTGGCCTCCCATTCCCCGCCAAATATGCCGCAGACGCCGATACAGGTTGGCGCATATATCGAGAATATCTACAAGTTTTCGCCCGACGATCAGACCTTCAATGCCGAGGGCCGTCTCTGGCTCAACTGGACTGAAGCCGCGCAGGAATTGACTCAAAACCATGGGTTGCCACCGGAAAAATGGCTGAACTGGGTCAATCAGCTCGATGGTTGGGACTTCAAACTGGAACCCACCTATCCGCAACCCCAGCGTCTTCAGAATGGTCTTTACCATCAAAGCTTCAAATTCTCCGGGGCATTCTATGCCGACAACATGGATTTTCGTCGGTACCCCTTTCAGAAGGTGCACTTGCCGCTGACCCTTGAACTCACCGAGACCCTGGCACAAGAAAGGGATCAGGGCCTGTTTCTGATCCCCGACGAGCCCGCCTCGGGCGTCGGCGGATTCATCAGTCTCATGGGCTACAAGACGACCGCTTTCACGGTCACTCATGGCCTCCATGAATATGGCTCGGACTTTGGATCGGGAACCTCACCAACCGGTACAGAGAGGATGCGCTTACCCCAGGTGAATTTCCTGGTGTCCTATCAACAATCCCCCAATGCCGCCCTGTTGACGCTCATCCTGCCGCTGACGGTGGTCATGGCCTTGGTCCTGTTCTCGCCCTCGCTTTCCTCCTCCCTCTGGGATGTGCGACTGGGCATTCCCCCAACCGCATTACTGACGCTGATCTTTCTGCAACAGAGCTACAAGGAAAAACTGCCCAATCTGCCCTACGCCACATTTCTGGACCTGATTTACACCGTCTGCTACTTCGTGAATCTGATCCTGTTCGCCCTGTTTCTATGGGCTTCCAACCGATTGCATGAGACCACGGAAAAAACCAGACCAAGGGTGATCACGCGCATCGATGCTCTGGACCGTTATGTCCAGATAGGTCTGGCCCTGCTGCTGGTTTCGATGATCGCCTGGCATTGGAACCGCCTGCCCGAATTGACCCGCTGACCTCCCTGCATGCGTATCCAACTCAAAACCCTGGGCTGCCGGCTCAACGAGGCCGAACTGGAAACCTGGGCCCGCGATTTTCAGGCGGATGGGCACCGGCTGGTGGGCGATAACGAAGAGGCCGATCTGCTGGTGTTCAACTCCTGCGCCGTCACCCAGGATGCGGTCCGCAAATCCCGCAACCTGCTGCGGAAGGCGGCACGGGAAAACCCCGGCGCCAAACTGGTACTGAGCGGCTGCT
>DIVI01000188.1 GCA_002423305.1 Methylococcus sp. UBA6136
CGTGGGACAAGGTGGCCGACTTCCTGATCGAGGACGATTTCTACCGGCGTGACCATCAACTGATTTATCGGGCCATCAAGATCCTGGCCGAAAAACAATCCCCGCTGGACGTCATCACACTCTCCGAAACCCTGGAACAGCTTGGCTGGCTGGAGGAGTGCGGTGGCTTGGCCTACCTTGCAACGCTGGCCAAGGAGACCCCCAGCGCGGCCAATATAGTCGCCTACGCGGAAATCGTTCGCGAGAAATCGGTGTTACGGCAATTGATCAGTTCCGGCTCCGACATCGCCGATCTGGCCTTTTACCCGCAGGGTCGACAAACCATCGAGCTGATCGAATCGGCCGAGCAGAAAGTGTTTCATATCGCCGATCAGTACCGCCGCAAGGGCACCGGCTTCAGTCCGATTAAGCCGTTACTGGCGAAAGCCATCGACCGCATTGAAATGCTGTTCCAGAAAGAGGGACACATCACCGGTGCCAGCACCGGTTTCAACGATTTTGATGACCTGACTTCCGGCATGCAGCCGTCCGATCTGGTGATCGTCGCCGGTCGTCCATCCATGGGCAAAACCACCTTTGCCATGAACATCGCCGAGCATGTTGCCATCAAGGAGCAGGTGCCGGTCGCGGTGTTCAGCATGGAAATGCCCGGCGAGCAACTGGCCATGCGCATGATTTCTTCCCTGGGCCGCATCGACCAGCATCGGGTCCGCACCGGGAAGCTGGAGGATGATGAATGGCCGCGGATGACCTCGGCCATCAATATCCTCGCCGAAACCAAGCTCTACATCGACGATACGCCGGCCATGACTCCCACCGAGGTACGGGCCCGCTGCCGGAGGTTGGCGCGGGAAAATGACGGCAAGCTGGGCCTGGTCGTGCTCGATTATCTGCAACTGATGCAATCGCCCGGCTCGGAAAGCCGCGTCAACGAGATCTCCGATATTTCTCGCTCTCTCAAGGCGCTGGCCAAGGAATTGAATGTGCCGGTGATTGCGCTGTCGCAGCTCAACCGCAGCCTGGAACAACGCCCCAACAAACGGCCCATCATGTCGGATCTGCGTGAGTCCGGTGCGATCGAGCAGGACGCGGACGTCATCGTCTTCATTTATCGCGATGAGGTCTACAATAAGGACACCACCGACAAGGGCACGGCCGAGATTATCATCGCCAAGCAGCGTAACGGCCCCATCGGTACCACCCGCCTGACATTCCTCGGCCAGTACACCCGCTTCGAGAACTTCATCCACGACCCCTATGCCGGCGAGAGTTACTGACGATCCCACCCGAGCCGCCCACGCGATCATCGATACGGCCGCGGCCGGACGAAATCTTCAGCGCATCAAGTCAGTCGTACCCGACGCCAGGGTCATGGCGGTTATCAAGGCCAATGCCTATGGTCATGGCATGTTGCGAATGGCGCACAGCCTGAAGAATGCCGATGCCTTTGCCGTCGCACGAACCGACGAAGGTTTGTCGTTGCGTCACTGCGGCCTACCGCATCGCATTGCCGTGTTGCAGGGATTTGTCAGCGAAGAGGAACTGCTGGCGCATGCCGCCTCGGCGCTGGAGCCGGTCATTCATTCCGAGTGGCAGGTCAGGATTCTCGAGAACGTCCGTCTCAGCGCACCCATTCGGGTCTGGCTCAAGATTGATACCGGCATGCATCGCCTAGGCATTCTTCCTGACGAGTTTGATTCCCTGCTGGCCCGACTGCATCAATGTGAGTCAGTGGCCCAACCCGTTCCGTTGATGTCGCATCTGGCCAATGCCGATGCACTCGATGACAGATTCACCGATCACCAGCTGACTCTTTTTCGAGATGTCACCAAGAGCGTTGCCACTGAAAGCAACATTGCCAATTCCGCCGGTTTGCTGGCTTGGGAGAAGGCCCGCTCCGAGTGGGTGAGGCCTGGCATCAGCCTTTACGGCGTCTCGCCTTTTCCCGACAGAACGGGAAACGATGAAGACCTGGAGCCGGTCATGACTTTCCGCACTCGGCTGATCAGCATCAAGTTGGCCGAGGCTGGCACACGAGTGGGCTATGGTGGGGACTGGACTTGCCAGCAACCCACCTGGCTCGGTGTGGCTGCTGTGGGTTATGGCGATGGCTATCCAAGATTGGCGCGTTCCGGCACACCCGTATTGATCAGGAACCAGCGAGCGAAACTGGCTGGTCGGGTTTCCATGGACATGATCACGCTGGATCTGTCCGATTGCCCCGAGAGTCGCGTGGGGGATCCTGTGACCTTATGGGGCCAAGGGTTGCCGGTAGAGGAAATCGCCCGCCATGCGAGCACGATTCCTTACGATCTCCTCTGCGGCATTACTCAGCGGGTAAGAATCATAGAGCAGTGAGCGCCTACTTCTGACTCAAGACCCACTCAACCAGTTTCTTGGCTTCTTCCGGTGTGACCGCATTGGGTGGCATAGCCATGCCACCCCAGACGCCACCCCCACCGTTCATTACCTTCTCGCTCAACTTGGTAACGACATCCTGGCCCGCGTATTTCTGTGCCACATCCTTGTAGGCAGGTCCAACCACTTTCTTGTCGATGGCATGGCATCCAAGACAGCCTTTGCTCTTGGCGAGCGCTTCGTCGGCCATGGAGTTGAAGGAAAATAGGCTCAGTCCAGCGATCAGGGTTTTTTGCAATAGCGTTTTCATTGTCTTCTCCGGTTGGTAGGGGCTAGGGTCAAAATGGCCAGGATGTGAAAAGATAAGTTATTCAGTAGTGTTCAAGGGCGAGATCACGTGATCTTTTCACCTTTCATTACATCCCAAGTATCGCCTTCGCAGGCGTTCAAACATTCGAATTCTGCGCCAAGCTCATCAGCCAAGGCGGTCGCCTTGTCCAATTTAAGGTCTAGATCCTCGTCACCGTGTTCGGGATCGTGGTGAAACAGGAACAGTTTCCCGACCTTTGCCGCGTGGGCAAGCCTGACCACCGACGAAACATTGGAATGCCCCCAGTTGATCTTCGCCGGGTACTCATGATCAAAGTAGGCCGTATCATGGATCAGCACATCCACGCCTTGGAGGAACTGAGCCAGGCGCTCCACAAAGTCACTGTCCGGTGGAATGTTTCCCAATTCATTGTCTGTAATGTACGCCACTGAGCGACCAAAGTGGTCGATGCGATAGCCCAGACAATACCCTGGATGACTGAGGTGAAAGGCTCGCAGGGAGACACCGTCAAACCAATGCTGGCCGTCCAGCATATCCCCGTAGGTAACATCGGCTCCGAACGCATTGACGGTTACGGGGAAGTAAATACCGTCCATTTGCCCATCAATAAGGTTGCGGAAGGAACGCTCTCCCTGGGGCGGTCCCATCAGGCTGATCCGATTACCCGGAATGAAAAAAGGCGCAAAGAACGGGAGACAGTTCAAATGATCCCAGTGGGGATGGGTGATGAAGACCCGTCCATTGAACTTCCCACCCTGCGCTTCCAGGAGATGACGGGAATATTTTCGAAGCCCCGTTCCCGCATCGAAAATGAAGTGCCGATCACGGCCGATGTCGAGTCCCAGACAGGAAGTGTTACCCCCGTATCTTAGGGAGTTCTCGCCCGAGAGTGGCAGCGTCCCGCGAGCGCCCCAAAAGGTGATATGAAACCGATCAACCGTGTCCATGACCGCCATAACCTGATCCAGGTTATAAGGTTTGGCAAGCACTTCGTCGGCACCCGCGGCAAGAGCCTTTGACCGGGACTCCTCCGAGTTGCCTGAGGTCAGCATGACCACACGGATGCGCTCGAGCTTGTCATTCGCCCGGATATCCGACAACAACTCATAAGCGACATCACCCGGCAGTTCTTCATCCAGAAAAATCACTCGGGCCGCGGCATCGGCCACCTGTTCCATCAGCCCCGCCAGAGGCTTTGGACAAAACAGGCTGGGCAAGCCTTTGGCGGATTCGGACGCTATGGCCTGTCTCTGCGATTCATCGCCTTCCAATAGCAGGATACGGTCTTTCGTTTCAGTCTTGGTCATGTGGCCCTAATTTGAGAGGCATGGTTCGAGGCTGCATTCATTTATTTATTACTCTGGGCCATTCCCGATAGGGCCCAGCATCAATTCAGCTCGCAGCAGAGTTCACTAACTATGGCGGAAATTTCCTGGAAACTCTTCATGTCAGCTACCGCCGGGTCGTTGACCGAATAAATTGGTTGGGTAGCATTCTGGCCTTTCAGGTTGAAATCACCGGTGTGGACAAAGTTCCAGGATTCGCTACAGGCATCACGGACAGCCTCGGTAAGAGCAATTCCCTTGCCAATCTCGCGCGTCAGACTTTCGAGTCGCGCCGCCAGATTGACGATGTCGCCTAGCACGGTGTAGTCCATTTTGATCGAGGAACCAATGTTGCCCTCGATGACCGGCCCCTTGCTCAGCCCAAACCCGCAATATAGATATTTCTGTAATCGGCACTGCCCCGCTGTCTGCCGAAGCACCTGGAGTTCCTGGAGCGTTTCCACGCAGGCGTTTATCGCATGATCCGCCCGATCGGGTGGAAAGTGGGCCACCACGCAATCTCCAACATACTTGGTCACCTGACCGCCATGTTTCGCGATTTTTTTGGACGTGATGTCGAGGAATAGATTGACCAGCTCAGCAACCTCTTCCACCGGAAAAAGACCCGAGAGATAGGAAAACGCCACGATGTCACCAAACAGGATGACCTGCTCCGTCTTCTTGACTGGCACCGTCAGCGGGTTGATTCCCTCGGTCATGAACTGGAGTACCGCCGGCTGAGTGTAACGTTCAATGATGCGGTGAGTTTCCGTGATGTTCTCCAGCATGATCCTGACCGCCTGCATCAGCATGTCGCTCATGCCATCCAGGCGAACGGTGTTCATCGACCAGTTTCCGAAGAGCCGGTGGGTGACCTCGTATTCGGCCTTGAGTATCAGCAAACCCTGATGTCTGGGGTCCTTTCTGATGCGTTCCATGACCCCTTCCACGTCCTGCTCCTGTCCCTCAAGAATCTGGAAAAAAAACTCATTGGCTGACAGCAGAACTCCAGTAACGCCAACCTTGGCATTGTTAACGGTCGACTTTCGCCCGATCGCTTCCACCTCCTCATCAGTCAGCTTCCGGGTGGTGGTACTGATATACATGATGCGCTTCATACCTTCACTCTCCTCGAAGGGGCAGATGATGTGTTCTGCCCGTTTATTGTGACCACCACATGGGGGGTCACTTTATATCTGTGACGAGTCAGGCTACCACGATTAAATCCCCATCCTTGGAATAAAGTAGGCGGATCGCCAATTGCCGCATAAAGCAAACCTTCTGCTGTGATTTGATGGTCAGTACCTGGGCAAGCGCATCTCTTTGCTATGTATTACGGATTCGTAGTTTTTTGCCGGTTCGCTCTTCGATCTGATGTTTGATGGCCTTGGCCAGCACACTGGAGCCCACCGACAAGGATTGGAAATCCTCACGGCTCAGAACAGTCAATTCGCAAGCCGTCAAGCAGCGGACGGTCGCTGTCCTCTTGGTCTCACTGACCAAGGCAATTTCTCCGAAAAAGTCACCGGACCCCAGCTCACCCACTTTCTTGCCACTCTTGATGATCTCGACCCGACCGGATTGGATGATGTAGGCGGTCTCACCCTGTTCGCCCTGGCGGATGATTTCGTCACCCGCTTCTTGATGAAGCTTTTGCAATTTACTGGTCACATCCGGGGCCAACACGGCGATATCGGCCCGGAATGGCACATCCAGAGTCCAGTCAATCAGGATGCGCAGGTTGCGTTCGAGTCCTGGCATGGTCGCCAGGTTGCTCATGCGCGAGAGGAACCAGGCAGGGACCCCACCTATGGCCCATCCGAAGACCTTGGTGATCGAGTGACGGCCCATGTTGAAGGCCAGCACGAGGCGCTTCTTGAATTGGAACGATTGGGTCTCGAAGGATTGCGAAGCGGCCCAGGCATTCTGTCCGACCACTTTGCCCAAATCCATCCAGTCGGAAGTGGTCAGATAGCGTCGTTGATGACCCTCACCCTGCAGCTGATTGGCGGGCGCCATGGTGGCCCATACGTGGGGATGCCCCTTGAGCCTCAAATCCGGCTCGGTCTCGGGCGGCCAGGTCAGCGCCCCTCCATCCATGATGGCCTTGGGCATGGTGAAGCAACTGTTCACAACCAGACCAACCGTTTGTCGCTGCCCATCGGCAAACACTATGCTGTCTGGTGTGACGGCCGCCACCTCGTGGTCCGGAAACAGTTGAACGCCGGCGGTGATCAACTCCCTGTCCCGACGCCCCTTGATTTCAGCCTCGAAGTCACTGAAGGGAACCTTGATGTCCTCATAGAGATGAACACGCCATCCATCGTCCCTGAGAACACCGTAGGATGGTTTGGCCGTCTCGAGCATGGCGTTGATCTCTTCCGCCGTGGCACAGGCTCGTTGACCGGAGCCGATCACAGCGAAGGTCAGCAGGCGGCTGCGAAGTTCAGACGATTGCTCCAATTCGGCCTGCTCGACCCGATTCATGACCTGCTTGCGGATATGCAGCGCATCACCCACTGAGTTGATCGGGATGGCATGCGCCATGAGTCCGGGGTAGCGGTTCAGATTAGGAACCAGGAAGAGGGCAAGAATCAGCTCATCGTAAGGAATGTCCAGAGACTTTTCGTCAATACCCGTCACCCGAACAAATTTGTCGCGGCTATTGATCTCCCTGGCTTCGCCAAGAATCACCCGCGTCTGCGGGACGACCCGTCGGATAGGATTGACGGCATTGCCCGGCTGCATGGTGCCGCCAATCACCTCGGGCAAGAGCGGATAAAACAGCACATTGGGCTGATCATGAATCAGCGTCAGCTTCACATTCGAGTACTGCCCGATCAGGCGTTCGATTTTCATGGCGGCGTGTATAGCCGCCACAGTACCGCCAAGAATCACAATATTGGCTGTCTTGTCTTTCGCTTCTGGCATGGCGAAATGTCCTGCACCGTTGAATAAAAAGGAAAGCATCACGCCGTAGAAAAGCGCATGCGCCATCCAGCTCTCGGGCAAAAGAGCTGCAAACAAAAGAAAAGCGCCCAGAAAGAAAAGCGACAGTGGCCTCAGGAGTATCCCGGAGATGATCAGGATGCCCGCCGTGAACTCGACCAGCGTCATCAGCAGGGTGCTGATTTCAGGCGACAACCCCATCAGACGAATGTCATGAATGGTCAGAATGGCAATCGCCAGGTTGGGCTGTAACACCTTGAAGGCCATGGCCAGATAGAAAATATTGATGCCCGTCAGCACCCGCATGATGGCCTGTGCCCTTTGTCGGGGCACGCTCGCCAGTTCAGACTGGATCGCCAGAAACTTCGGATGGGTAGGTAGCGGCAGGAAGTAACTTCCCGGCCCCTGGCAGAGGAGATAGATGGCCACGCCGATCAGGGCACCGGCATAAGAATAGATCGATGATTGAAAAAGGAGGGTACCGATCAGAGCGAGCAGCAACAGCCCGACGGCACAGACCCGGACATAAATCCCCAGCAGGAAGCCGATACCCAGGACAAACTCGAACCAGCGCAGCCCCAGCATGCCGGGCACTGTGGCACCCAACTCAAGATCAGGGGCGAAGAGCGTCGGTGAAGCCAGACGCTCCACCCCGTAACGAGGCTCCAGGCCGAAGGCGGATGAAATCAGCACCCAGGCCAGACAGAAACGGAGAATAGGCGCTACCAGATAGCCGAAGGAACCAAGCCGGGCCTGCAGGTCCGGGAAAAGCTCCCTCGCCCCGGTAAAACCCAGTCGAATCCAGCCGATGGTAAAAATCACGAACCCCAGGATCATGGAGCCGTTCAGGAGCGTGAGCGTGTTCCAGAGTTCCGGAGTGGGCTTTTCGCTCCATTCCTGAATTTGTTCAGGCGTCAGAATCCAGCGTTCATGAGCCAGCAACTCGCCACAGGGAAGGATGAACAGAACAAAGAGCAAAAGATTAAAAGTGAGGCCGGCCCCTCGACCAGTCAGGAATTTTTGGACGAGGCTGCCGGTTTCAAAATATCCGGCCCTTGCAGCTCCTCTCGAAAACAGCATGTCGTACAACACTTATAGTTTTAGTTATAGGTCGATAGCTTATCGCCTTTGGAAAAGGGCTACCACTCCTGAGGTGTTGCCTTTGTCAGCCTCTCCCGATTCAAGTTCATCGAATCCTGAGCTGTAAACCCGCATCTTGGCCACCCACGCGGTGCGTGCAAGACCATGAGGGCAAATTGATTTATCCAGCGCTACAAGTCAATGACACCGCGCTCGATCTCTCCCTGCTTACGTAATTCTCGCTTGAGGATCTTGCCTGCCGCGTTCTTGGGCAGTTCCGGCAGGACAACGAAACGCTTCGGCACCTGATGACGGCCCAGGCATCCCCGGCAGTAATCGCGCAGCATTTTCTCGGTAGGCAGCGGGTTGGCCTCCAGCGACACATAGGCGACCGGAACTTCCCCATGCAACTCACTATGTTCACCAACCACCGCCGCTTCACGCATGCCGGGATAGGCATAAAGCACCTCCTCGATCATCCGCGGATAGATGTTCATGCCATTGACGATAATGAGATCCTTCTTGCGATCAACAATACTGAAATAGCCATCCTCATCGCGGGTACCGAGATCGCCTGTCAAAAACCATCCATCACGAAACACCTCGGCCGTGGCCTCGGGCTGATTCCAGTAACCCTTCATCACATTGGGGCCACGCACGGCAATCTCACCCACCACACCATCGGGGAGGTCGCGCCCGTCATCATCCACAATCTTCATGTCGACATCAGGCACTGGGAGGCCAACAGTGCCCGGTTTGGCAAGGCCATCAATCGGATTGACGCAAGTCACCGGGGAACATTCCGTCGGTCCATCGCCCTCGTAGAGCCGGATCCCTGTTCGCTCCTCGAATTGGCGGAGTGTTGTTGCCGGCATGGCTGCCCCACCGACGACTCCAAAACGCAGCGACCTGAGCAATGCCAGCTTCTCCTCCCGCAGTCGAAGCAGTACGTTGTACATGCTGGGCACGCCGAGAAATATCGTTGCCGCATGACGATGAATCGCCTCAACGACGGAATCCGGCTCGAATCGAGCCACAGAAATGAGCGCGCAACCATTCGTCAATGGCGTCAGTAACCCGACCGTGGCCGCAAAAGCGTGAAACATCGGCAGCACCACCAGTACCCGATCCTCACCGGAGCGCCATTTCATGGCGGCATGCACGCTGCGGGTATTCGCAACCAGATTGGCATGCGTCAGCATCGCTCCTTTGGGAAAGCCCGTGGTGCCAGATGTGTAGAGGATAGCGGCGAGCGCATTGTCGGGATCGATGTCTGGCTGGGGAGGCTCAATGCCGTCGACTAACAGTTCACTGAGTGTGTCCTCCAGCTCGCTGCCCTCGGTGATCCAAGCCACGAATTCCAGTGTATCGACATCGCGCCGGAGCGCATCCGCCCTGTCATTGAGTTGATGGTGAACCATCAAACCCTTGACGCCCGCATCATTCAGCACATAGCTGACTTCGCGGTGGCTGATGAGGAGATTGATCGGCACCACGGTGGCGCCCGCCTTGAGTCTGCCGACATAGAGGCCGACAAACTCCGGGCTATTGGGTGAGTAACG
>DIVI01000084.1 GCA_002423305.1 Methylococcus sp. UBA6136
GATCTGGATCTCGATGTGCCAGAGTTGCTGGATACGGCCCTGGGCCAATTCAATCACGACTTTGATGCGGTCAAGACTCGAGAGCTCGTGCATACGTTCATGCTGGATCGCCTGCGAGGGTATGCGCTGGATCGCGGCTATCGCCCCGACGAGTTCGAGGCCGTTCTGGCGGTCTGGCCGGCCAGTCTGGTGGACTTCGAGCGACGCCTGAAGGCGGTGCAGGAATTCCGGCGCTTGCCGGAAGCGGAAAGTCTGGCCGCCGCCAACAAGAGGATACGCAATATCCTCAGGAAATCCGCAGAGGAGGTTGTGGCCAATGTCGACGATGAGGCCTTGGTCGAGTCAGCTGAAAAGGCCTTGCTGGAGGCCGCGCGCCAGGCCCGGGAAAGTATCCTGCCCAGCCTGCAGCAGCGGGATTACACTGCCGCACTGAGTCGCCTGGCACAACTCCGAGAGCCCGTCGACGGCTTCTTCGACGCCGTTATGGTGATGGCGGAGGATGCCGGCTTGCGGCGCAACCGCTTGGGTTTGCTGGGGATCATCGAGGGACTGTTCCTGGATATCGCCGATATTTCCAAGTTGCAGAGCTGAATCGACTTGTCGCATGGACCGTTTTGTCATTCTCGACCGCGATGGCGTCATCAATGAAGACTCCGATGCCTACATCAAGTCGCCGGAAGAGTGGATTCCGATTCCCGGCAGCCTGGAGGCCATCGAGCTGCTGACGCTGAAGGGTTATCGAATCGTCGTGCTGACCAATCAATCGGGCATCGCTCGGGGCTATTTTGATGAGGCCATGCTGCAGCGGATTCATGACCGCATGCTGGCGGCGGTCGAATCCCGCGGTGGGCGGATCGATGCCATCTTCCATTGTCCGCATGGGCCGGAGGATTTCTGTGAATGCCGCAAACCCAAAGCCGGCTTGTTTCGCGCCTTTGCCGAGCGCTTTGCGGTCGATCTGAATGGAGTTCCAGCGGTGGGGGATGCCTTTCGCGACCTGGAAGCCGCCCGTTCGGTGGGGGCGTCGCCGATTCTGGTCGAAACCGGCAAGGGCGAGCGCACACTGGCGCTGCATCCCGATCTGGATGTGCCGATCTGTTCCAACCTTTATGAAGCAGCCCAGCATATTCTCTATGGCTAGTTTCGGAGTCACACTGCGCTCTGCCATCTATCTGACCGGCCAGGTCCTGTCCACGCTTCTGCTCGGACCGGTCATGCTGCTGATGACACCGTTCTCGTTTGAGTCACGCTATGCGGCTGCCAATCTTTGGGTAAGGTTCAATCTGTGGATGCTTGAGCATGTATGCCATCTCACCTATCGCGTGGTCGGTCGTGAGCACATTCCCGAAGCCAACGGGGGGCTGATTTTCTGCAAACACCAGTCGGCGTTTGAAACCATTGCCTTGCAGGCCATCTTTCCGCCCGTGGTCTTCATTCTCAAGCAGGAACTGCTGCGGATTCCGGTCTGGGGCTGGGCCATGGCCACGCTGGAACCGATTGCAATCGACCGGCAGGCCAAGTCTCAGGCCTTGAAGCAAATTCTGCGTGATGGCGTGGCCCGCATTCAGGCAGGGCGCTGGGTGGTGCTCTTCCCGGAAGGGACTCGGGTCGCGCCCGGCGAGAAGGGCAACTACGGATCCAGTGGCGGCATGCTGGCGCATCGTGCGCATTGCCTGGTGGTCCCCGTTGCCCACAATGCGGGAGAGTACTGGGGCAAGAATGGATTCCTGAAGTATCCGGGGATCATCGAAATTCACATTGGCCCGGCACTGGATGGAGCGGCACTCGGCGTGGCCGAGCTTAATCGTCAGGCTGAGGACTGGGTTGAGTCAACCATGAGCCGAATCAGTGGGCAGGCGCCCAATGATGAGCGTTCCCGCGCCTGATTTCCGGGTCGTCAGCCGGGGCTGTTTTTCGGCTTAAATAACCGAGCGTAACACTTGGTATATGGTCGTTTTCACTTAGGCCGCAAAGCTCATAACGTGCTGGTATTAAAGATAAATCTTGATCAATCCAGGGAATTTCCTGATCAAAAGCCAAAAAAGGCTAGACACCCTACGTGATTACTTTAAACTGCCCCTCGCACTTGGGAACCATTCCCAAATGTCGATTCGATGAATCGGAGGAGGAGAAGCCCAGTAGGGCAGCCAATAACAACAATAAGCTCTGAAACGGTCGCAACAGTCCCCGGGACAGTTGGCCATTTAAATAAAAATAAAAATAAAAATAAAGACGCCCGTGTTTCAGCGGGCATTTTTTTGCCCTTGTCACAGGCAAAAAAAAGCGACCCAGAAGGTCGCCGAAGGAGGAGAACGGCCGATGAGTGCGTACTCGATGGAGCTCGCGGTCCCACGTCGGTGTTCTGTTGAGATTGAACATAAGTTTTACACAGAATAGCTATTCAATCGAATCAGTAATTCTTATGATAAGGATAGGTTGATTGTAATGAAGCCCCGTCGATCGACCGCACCTTGCCAACCAGTCGTTCTGTACTTCGCTCAGAGGTTTGCCGTCGTCTCTGTAGTCGACCCCGAATTTTTTCCGTCGACCTAGAACTCGACCTCACACGTCGTTGAAAGCTTGCACTACCTCTGTTGCCACCTCGACTTCGGTCAGGTCCTTGTCGGCACAGACTGCTTAAGCATTCTGGCTAAAAGCCGTCCATAGCTAATAACCTAAGATATCGGAATGACGGTTGGCCATCCCTGAGAAGTTTGGTTACTTCTTTCCTGCCTTCAGGTAGAGAATCAGCGAGTCCACGGCCTGCTCTTGAGTCAAACCCGCGCTTTTGACCGGGCCCAAAGCCATAATTTGATCCATAGCCTTGGGCATTGCGTTGCGGCCTTCCGCCAGCACCTTGGTCAAATCCTCCTTGCTTAGCTTGTTGACGCTTTCAAAAAGATTAGGATTGGGCTGGACATCGTGACAGGTCCCGCAGCCTCGTCCGAAAGCACGGGTATAAATCTTTTCACCAATTTCCGCGCTGGGTTCGGCAGAGAACGCGGCCTGAGTCGCTAATGTAAACATGAGCGTGATAGTTGCCTTGGATAGTGTCTTCATCATTTCCTCCTGTTCAGTGATTGATTTCAAGTAAATCCCAGAGATGGCTAAGCCGACTGGGTAGGCACTTGCCGTGGAATCACTTTTGACCTTCGATGAGCGTTTTCAGATTCGAAAGTGATTCCCTGGCAATTTTTTCAACGGCTGCTTTTGCTGCTGACTCATTTTGTCCCTCTGGTGGGTTGTTGTTGAGGAACCAGCGATAGAAGGCGGCCTCCCACTCCACTTTGGAGCCGGCGCCGGTCGCTTCTATCGTCAGCTTGGCGGAATAGTTGTTGACCGGCATGACTGCTGGATCGGTTGGATCGACGATCTTGTACTGGAGCTTTCGGTTTTCTGCATCAAGCATTTTCAATTCCTCCTTGATGGTTCCACCTGTTTTGAGATGAAGTTCACGTATTGATCCTTTTTCATTTCCTGCTGACAGGGTTGATGCTACGGCAGGCATCCATGCCTCAGGATGAGAAAAATCTCCCAGAAGGGCCCATACCTTGTCCGGTGATGCAGCGATTTCAATCGATTCTGTGGCTTTCTCCCGGGTTGGTCCATGGGCGAAGGTGGTCAATCCGTAAACGGCTAATCCGGCCAGTCCCAGTAATCGTAATGTTTTCATTTCATGCTCAAAAAAATTTCTGTCGGTCCCAAAAGCGACGACCTGCTATCAGCACTGCGGCTGAAAAAAGAGCGGCCCGAAGGCCGCTACCCAAGAAAAGAGGTGGGCAAGCCGCAGTCAAATTGACTTAAGGGGTTCCCCTAGAACGAGACCTTGACGCCCGCCCAGCCAGCCTGGGGTGCACCCGGACCGACAAAGCGCGTATTGTTGTATTTATCACCCAGTACCTCATCGGCTTCGCCGAAGTTGCCGAAAGTCTGGTAGTTGTTGTTGAAGATGTTGTCGAAGCGACCGAATACGGCGAGATTCTCGTTGTAGCGGTATTCCGCAAGGAGGTTAACGATGGCAAATCCGTCAATCGGTGCGTTCTGATTCGCCTCATCCCCACGCAGGTACTGATAACTCTGATAGTTCAGGTTGGCGCCGAATGTGAAGCCTTCAAAAATCATCCAGTCAGCGTAAGCTTTGAGTATGTTCTGGGGCAGTCCGGGTATGTAGCTTCCCGGCCTGACGTAGGTCTGTCCCATATCATTGGCGTAGGGATTGTTCGGGCTATTCGAAATGAAAGCCGTCTGAAAGGTGGCGTCGAGGTAGGTGTAATTCATGCCGAACCGTACCGTCTCGTAGTTGGCGTTCAAGCTCAGTTCCAGACCCTGACGGAGCGTGTTCCCAACGTTGGTGAAATAGCCCGTATTGGCCATGCGGCCACTACTGATGAACAGGATGTCATCGTTATTGGTGGTGTTGAAGTAACCCGCACTCCAGTCATAGTTGCCTCCATATAGTAATTTCTTGAGTTGACCTCTGAAGCCGACTTCTGCGGTCTTGGCGACGACCTGTTCAAGTGGCGGGTCGGAGAGGAAGGCATTGGGCAGGCGGCAGGGTTTTTCCGGGTTGGCGCAACTTAACTCGACGGCAGTGGGTGCACGGTTGGATTCGCTATAGCTGGCATAAGTCTGCAGTTCCGGCATGAAGGAGTAGGTCAGGCCGCCAGACGGATTGAACCGCTGGTAATTATGCTGGCCGTTGAGTTCATCCCCAAACTTGTCGTACAGGTTGACGCGGGCCTGGTTGTATCGGCCTGCGGCCGTCAGCGCCAAGTCCTCGGTGACGGAGAAGGTATCGGTGAAATACACACCATAGTAGGTGGTGTTGGTGTTGAGCCGGACAATGCCTTCTCTGGTATACGTCCCGCTGCCAAAAGTGCCCCGGCTAGGCGTCAGGGCGCCCAATTCCTGGTTGGAATTGAAGGTGGTATTGCCTTCGTCATAGCTTCCGCCGCCGACGAAACGGTTTTTGTAGCCGAACCAGTCATGATCAAAAGCCGCCTGAGCGGTTGCGCCCCCTACCCGCATGTTGGTTTGCGTCATATTTTGGGTCGCTGAGCTGTTCCATCGGCTCGCCTTGATAGGTTTGCCATTGGTGTCCAGCACCAACTCCTGCTCGCCTTCGCCCTCTTCCTCTTCGCAAAGATAGCCTGAGCCATCTTCACAGGGTTCATAATCGCTATCGTCGCCATTAAAGGTTGGTACGAGATTCTGTCGATAGTAGGCGGTTCCCGATAACTCGATCTTGTCTGTTACCCAGGTTGAACCTTGGAGTGACGACAGGAACATTTCCGTCTTTGTTTGATCGGGATGGGTGAAAACGGCATTGCGCTGCTGCTCGTAGAGTTGCACGGGGGTTGTGCCGTTTCCATTCATGCTGCTGCCATTACCTGCCAGTGTCAGGTCGAGATCCGACTTTTCCCCACGCCAACTGAAAGTGCCCAGCCCTTGCATGACGCTGGTAGGTGAGTACTGACGCCAGCCATCCTCGGCAAAATTTCTCAAATCAATGTAGTAGCCAAAGGTGCCGTCATTCCAGCCAGAACTGACTTCCTCGACATTACGGCCCCAGGAGCCGCCATAAGCTTCGGCTGAATGCCCGGGTGACGAAAAGCCCGTTTTGGTTTTCATGGAGATGGCACCACCCAAGCTGTTCAGACCGTAAACTGCATTGGAGCCGGAGTGGAGATCCATGCGCTCGATCGCACCCTCGGAGATCAAGTTCCAGTTGACGGTATCGCCGAAGATTTCATTGAACCTCACACCGTTCACATAGACTGAAAGGCCCTGAGAGACGCCCAGCAGGGGAGAGGCAGAAAAGCCACGGAATTGAACATCCTGCTGCATGGGATTGTTCTGGGTATCGTTGACCGAAACGCTGCCCATATAACGGCGCATGTAATCAGGTAAGTTCCATGCTTGGGTCTCTTCCATTTCATCGGAAGTGACCGTCTGGATGGGCGAGGGCGTCTTGTAAATGGATACGCCTGTTTCGGGTGACGAGAGCGGTGAATCACTGACGACATGCACTTCATCCAGCTCAATCACATCGCCGTCCAGTGGCTTTTTGATGGATTTCTTCTTGGTGATCCTTTCGCTGGAAACCTTTTTGTCGACTGTTTCAAGATCAGGTTTGGCCATCTGGCTTTCGAGCGGGGTGGCTGCTTCGGCATCCCTTACGGTTTCCGCCTCGGTGTTCGGGGTCATTCCAATCAGCAAGGCCGTGCTGCCTGCCATAAGGGTTTTGCGATGGCGCTTCATAACCAGATCTCATTGAGTCAAATAAAAACGCGAGATTTTAATGACTCGATCGGTGACCCCCTATAGGAAAAGTTCCTGAAATGAGGGGCTTGGCGGCATGAGCGCAACTGCTCAGGGGTCGGTTTGGTCCTCGGTGAGTTGTCCCGGTGTCAGTAATCGATGTTCGTAAGCCAGCTTGACCAGTTCGGTATTGGTGCTGACCCCCAGTTTTTCCTTGATGATGGTGACGTAGTTGCCCACTGTCTTGACGCTGATGCTCAGTGCCGTCGCCGTGTCGCGGACACTGTGACCCTCAAAGATAACCCAGGGCACCGGCCTCCAGCGCCCGGCTGACATAGACTCCCTCGTCGTGAATGCTGAACACCAGAATCTTCGCCTGCCGATCGCGGTGGATGATGCGCCGGATCGCCTCAAGTCTGCCGATACCCGGCAGATTGAGGTCTATGACCTTGACATCCGGAGCATGTGTCTGAAATTTCGTGCAAGCCTCTTCTCCGGTATCTGCCTCTCCGAGGACGTTCATGTCGGTCATCCCGGCAAGCAGCATGCGGCATCCTGCTTTTACCACCGCATAGTCGTCAACCAGGATTACCTTGCAAGCGTCTTTCATGTTTTGTTGGTGATAAAGCCTGTCCAGGGCTGATGGTCTGGCCCTGGCGGAAGAGGGTTCGTCGAGTCATTTCAGTTCATAAGCATACATGCCCCGGGAACTGTTCCCGATGGAGCGGGCAGTTTTCCCGGTCAGTCTTGGGCGGTATTCAGTAGTGAGCGGATGGCTGGCCTCAGACAATGTGCAGGGTTCAAGGGGCAGCCAATGCTCTGGTCTCAAAGCAACACCACCACTGAGGAGAAACAAACCATGCGAAAGACAACAATGGCGGTCAGCGTCAGGCATGCGCTGATTTCGATGGCCTTGACGACCCTGTCGGCCACGGCCCTGGCCAACAAGGATCTGGATGTCATGTCCCAGGATGACCGCAACTGGGTCATGCAGACCAAGGACTACAGTGCCAGCCATTTCAGCAAACTGGATGATATCAATGCCAGCAACGTGGACAAACTCAAGGTGGCCTGGACGTTCTCGACCGGCACCCTGCACGGACATGAGGGTGGTCCGCTGGTGGCCAACGGCGTCATGTATGTTCATACCCCATTTCCAAACAATGTTTTTGCCATCGACCTGAATGATCCGGGTCGTATCAAGTGGCAGTACAAGCCCAAACAGAATCCGGCGGCCCGGGCCGTGGCTTGCTGCGACGTCGTCAATCGGGGTGTTGCGTATGTGCCGGGCGGTGACCACGGTCCGGCAAAGATATTCCTGAATCAGCTGGACGGTAATGTGGTAGCGCTGAATGCCGAGACCGGGGAGGAAATCTGGAAGATGGAAAATTCCGATATCACCATGGGATCGACCTTGACTGGAGCGCCCTTTGTCGCCGGTGACAAGGTGCTGGTCGGTACCGCCGGCGCCGAACTGGGTGTGCGCGGTTATGTCACCGCCTACAACATCAAGGATGGCAAGCAGGAGTGGCGCGCTTATGCCACCGGTCCCGATGACGATCTTCTGCTGGACGAGAAGTTCAATAGTCACAATCCGCACTATGGTCAATTTGGTCTGGGCCTAAAAACCTGGGAGGGCGATGCCTGGAAGATCGGCGGCGGTACCAACTGGGGTTGGTACGCCTATGATCCCAAACTCGATATGGTTTACTACGGTTCTGGTAATCCGGCGCCGTGGAATGAAACCATGCGGCCGGGTGACAACAAGTGGACCATGACCATCTGGGGCCGCGACCTCAAGACGGGCAAGGCCAAATTCGGTTACCAGAAGACCCCCCATGACGAATGGGATTATGCGGGTGTCAACTACATGGGCCTGTCCGAGCAGGAGGTCGATGGCAAGATGACCCCGCTGCTAACCCATCCTGACCGCAATGGTCTCGTCTACACGCTCAACCGCGAAACCGGGTCGTTGGTGAATGCCTTCAAGATTGATGACACCGTCAATTGGGTAAAGAAGGTCGATCTCAAGTCAGGTATTCCTATCCGTGATCCGGAATACGCCACCTCCATGGATCATGAATCCAAGGGTATCTGCCCCTCCGCCATGGGATATCACAATCAAGGATTGGAATCCTATGATCCCGACAAAAAGCAGTTCTTCATGGGGGTCAATCATATCTGTATGGATTGGGAGCCCTTCATGCTCCCCTATCGCGCCGGACAGTTTTTCGTGGGCGCGACTCTGAACATGTACCCGGGTCCGAAGGGAACTCTCGGACAGGTCAAGGCCATGAATTCCGTGACGGGTCAGATGACTTGGGAAGTCAAGGAGAAATTCGCGATTTGGGGTGGCACTCTGGCCACGGCGGGGAATCTGGTCTTTTACGGGACCCTGGATGGCTATATCAAGGCGCGTGATTCCCGTAGCGGCGCTCTGAAATGGCAGTTCAAATTGCCTTCCGGTGTCATTGGTCACCCCATCACGTATGAGCACAATGGCAAGCAGTATGTCGCGATTTACTCCGGAGTGGGCGGCTGGCCGGGCGTAGGACTGGTCTTCGACCTGAAGGATCCGACTGCCGGTCTGGGTGCCGTTGGAGCCTTCAAGGAACTTGCTCACCATACCCAGATGGGTGGCGCGCTGTTCGTCTTCTCTCTCTAAACCACCGCGTGCCGAATACGGAGGCAATCCTATGGGTTGCCTTCGCTATTCGACATCCATACGAGTCTGAGGATATGACTGATGTACTTTTTACAGCGATCTCTCATGGGGGTCTGGTTGATTGCGGCCGGCATTGGCAGCGCTCAGGCGGAGGGTGCTCTGCGGATTTGTGCGGCCGAGTCGGAACTGCCTTACTCGGATAAGGATGGCCGCGGCTTCGAGAATCGGTTGGCCGATATTCTTGCCAGGGAAATGCACCGAACCGTTGAAAACATCTGGTGGCAGGATCCTCGTTATTTTGTTCGGGATCAGTTGGATCGTGGGTTGTGTGATGTCGTCATGGGGGTCGATCAGGGTGATCCGAGAATGCTGACTTCAGATCCCTATTACCGCTCCGGCTATGTCTTCATCTATCGGCCCGCCAAGGGGCTGAAAGTCACGGACTGGGATAGCCCATACCTGAGACAAGCCAAGCAGATCGCTTTCATGCCGGATAGCCCGCCAGAAACGATGCTCAAGAAGATTGGCCGCTACAACGACCAATTCAATTACCTGCAATCGCTGGTGGGTTTCAAGGCGCGACGGAACCAGTACGTTCGTTACGACCCCGAGAAAATGGTGAATGAGGTGGTGAGTGGAAATGCTGGCTTGGCCATTCTTTGGGGTCCCCAGGCCGGCCGCTACGTGAAGGCGGCAGGAAACAAACTGGAGATGCATGTGATTCCCAACAGCCAGAAACGGGAAGATGGTCAGCCAGTGCCCTTCCACTACTCAACCTCGATTGGCGTCCGCAAGGAGGATCAGGGATTGATGACCGAAATCAACCGGGCGCTGAAAAATCGCGAGAGGGAGATTCAGGCATTGCTCAAGAAGGAGGGTGTCCCTCAAGTCATGGAAAAGCCTGAAAGCTCGAATAAGCAGGGCAAGAAGCATTAACCGGATGGGCGCAATAAGTCGTTCATCTACCGATTGAAAAGAGGAAAGATCATGAAAGCATACACACGCTGGCTGGGGTTCATGCTCGCTGCGTTGGGAATGGTATCCGCAGCTCAGGCTGAAATAACCTTCCGTCATGCAGTGACGGGTGAAACCCTTAGCTTTGAATACGGAAAAGAAGGAGGGGATACCGACGCCTTCAAGAAGTTCAAGGAAACCGGAAAAAATCCCTACAACGGTGACAAGGCGGTAATCGATAAGGGCCACAGTCTTTACCTGACGGCCTGTTCCGGCTGCCATGGACACGAGGCCGAGGGCAAGCTGGGTCCCGGTCTCGCCGATGACTACTGGACCTATCCCCGTGCTCTGACCGATGTTGGCCTGTTCGAGATTCTCTGGGGCGGAGCACAGGGAATGATGGGGCCGCAAAACACCAACCTGAATTCAGACGAGATGCTGCAGATCATGGCCTGGCTGCGCGGTCTCTACACAGGCGACCCCAGCAAGGCGGAATGGCTGAAGTAACTATCAACCCAACCCGGAGGAGAGCACACATGAAACTGTCAACCAAAATACTGATGACCGCGATTCTGACGGCCGCCGCTATGGGCGCATCCGCTTACGATGGCACCAATTGCAAGGAGCCGGGTGTTTGCTGGGAGCCCAAGCCCGGTTTTCCCGACAAGGTTGCCGGAAGCAAATATGACCCAAAGCATGACCCGGCTGAATTGAACAAGCAGTCCCAGTCAATCAAGGCCATGGAGGAGCGCAATCGGAAACGTCACGATAACTTCGTCAAGACCGGTAAGTTTGTCTACAAGGTCGAGGATATCAAGTAGACGGCAAGCGCGTAAACAGAGGAGCCGGGGCAGACACGATAATCGCGCTCCCCGGTTCATTACATACGGTTCCATGCTGAACCGTATCTTCTCGTATTGATGCGGCCCAAACATGGAAAAGCAGCAACAGGAAAGGATTTTGGCGGATGCCTGGCCGCTGGCCGAGGCGTTTGAACGCGAGGTCAAGAAAGCCATCGTGGGCCAGGATCATGCAGTCCATTTGCTCAGCATTGCGGTGTTCGCGCGGGGACATGCCCTGCTGGAGGGGAGTGTTGGCGTAGGCAAGACCACCTTGCTTCGAGCGGTATCCCGTGCATTGGGGGGAGAGTCGGAGCGTATCGAAGGCACCATCGATCTCATGCCCGCCGATCTCATTTATTACACCTATCTCGATAATGCGGGCAAACCTGCAGTGTCGCCGGGACCCTTGCTCAGCAAAGGGGGGCAATTGGCGACTTTTTTCTTCAACGAAATCAATCGTGCCCGGCCGCAGGTGCACTCGCTCTTGTTGCGAGTGATGGGTGAGCGCAGCGTAAAAGCGTTCAATCGCGATTACCACTTCCCCTATCTCCAGGTTTACGCGGACCGAAACCGCGTCGAAAAGGAAGAAACGTTCGAACTACCGGCCGCCGCCCGCGATCGGTTCATGCTGGAAATCGAGGTGCGTACTCCCGCTGACCCCGAAATACTTGACGATCTGGCCTTCAATCCCAGATTCCATGACGTCGATGGTTTGTTGGAAAGCGTACGGCACGGGGTGTTTCCTCTGGAACAGATCAATCGGGTTGCTGCCGCAATACAGGCGGGCGTTACTGCCAGCCCCGCGCTAATAAGTTATGTGCGCCAACTTTGGGAGGTGGCCGCCCAACCCGAAGAATACGGGATACGGATTGCCGACACGGATGCCGGACAACTTCTTGAAGCCGGTCCAAGCCCCAGAGCCATGAGCCAGTTGGTCCGGGCCGCCCGTGTGCGCGCTTGGCTGGCGAAGCGCGAGCATGTTCATCCGGAAGATGTTCAGGTTGTGTTTCCAGCCGTGATGCGCCATCGGCTTTTCTTCAGACCGGTCCATGAGTATCGCCGCGCCGAACTGGCCCCCTTATTGATTGAACAAGTACTTGGCTCGGTGTCCGCGCCTTGAACGCGGTGGAAATCAATTATCGGCTTCCGGGCCGAATTGACGGTCATCGGCCTGGGGCTCACAAATCCAGGGGCACCGGCGAAGGATTCGTCTTTCGGCATCTGGCGCCGTTTCTGGCTCGGCCCGATCCGAGGAGGCTGGATCTACGAGCCAGTCTGGCTGATCCCTTTGGCGGCCTGAAGGTGCGCATACAGGAACAGCCTGCCACCCTCAAAATTTACGCTTTGCTGGATTTATCGGGGTCCATGGCTTTTCGGGGCGAGTTTCCGAAACCCGTCGTGATGGCGGACTTCACTGAAGCACTGGCTATTTCCGCGCATAAGAATGGAGATAGTCTGGGCGTCTTCGGTGCCGCTGAGCGCCTCCTTCCCGAGTTTTGCCTGGGTCCGACCCGGTGGCCTGAATCAGCCCGTGTGTTGGCCGGCCGTCTTCGCTCGGCCCTGCCGCGTGGCGTTGGATGTCGGGGCATGCTGACCGCCGTGCGGCGGTTGCCGGCGCGCACCTGTCTGGTATTTCTAATTTCGGATTTTCATATGCCCTTGTCTCAGATCAGGGAGCTCCTGGCGGGATTATCAGGGCATTGGGTGGTTCCGGTCGTGATCTGGGATGAGGGGGAAAAAATACCCTCCGCGCCGGGCATTGCCCGACTGATCGATGCCGAAGAGGGGGGCGAGCGGTTGTTGCTGATTCGCTCCGGACTCCGGGAACGCCTGGCTCAAAATCTGAATCAGCGTAAGGAGCGCTTGGGTGAAGTATTTCGCCAGCAGGGGTACCGGCCGTTGATCCTGGATCGGGGATTCAGCGCGGCAACCATCAACCGGTACTTTCATGAGTTTCATTAAAGCTCTGCCAGCATGATCGCGATGAAGACATTCAGGCTGTTCCTGCTATTGCTCGGAGCGTTCCTGGTTATGGATGATGTGTGTGCGGAGCTGATCGAAGCGCGTGTTACCACGACCCGGGACTTCGGCTATGTCCTGGGGGACGTGATTCACGCCACGCTGGATGTTCCGATCGCATTGGATGAACAACTGGACGCCGAGTCCTTACCCAAACCCGGGCTACTGAATCGATGGCTGGAATTGCGGCGTCTATGGCACGAATCGGTCGGTGAGGTCCGGCGGATTCATCTCGAGTATCAGCTTTTTTACATTCCGCTGGCGGTCAAGACGCTGACTATCCCGCCCATGACCCTGCGGCGCAAAACCTCGCAAGGTGATCAGCAGCCCATCGAGGTGCCCGCGTGGCCTGTCACTGTCGCACCCATTCACGGGCTGGCGGTCATGGCTGAGGGTGGTATGCGTCTGCTGCAGCCGGAGGATCCACCCGCGCGACCTGATCATCAGCAGTATCTGCGCAATGCCGGCCTTGCTTTGATCCTGGCTTTGGCTGCCTTTGCATACTGGGCGCACCTGCGAGGCTTTCTGACCCTTGGCCGGCAGGGGCGGCACTACCGGGCTGCCTACCGAGGACTCCGTAAGTTGATGAGAAGTCCCCCCACCTCGGATAACTTGCGTTCAGGCTTTCTGCTGCTGCATCGGGCTTTTGAGCAAACTCTCGGCAAACCTTTGTTCGCTGAGGATTTGCCCCGCTTTTTTGAGCAGCATCCTGATTATCGATCTCTGCGCGGCGAAATCGAGTCCTGCTTCGAGGCGTCGTATCTACTCTTCTTCGGCAGTTCCTTGCCCTCGGAAAGTTTTGATCTGGCACGGCTGAGTGCCCTTGCGCTTGCCTGTCTGCGGCTGGAGCGGCAGCGGAGTTAGCCATGTCCTTTTCCCAACCTCTTTGGCTTTGGCTGGCTCCGCTGGCACTCCTTCCCATGCTGCGTTCCCTTCATCACGGGAATATGTACTCCTGGAATGGTTTGCTCCCACATGATCCACTTTCCAGTCTGGTGCGTGTCGTCATTCTGGCAGTCGGTGTGATGGCCATGCTGCTATTGATCAGCGGCCTGTCCGGTCTGTTTCGTGGTGAATATTCAATTCCACGCTCCGGGTATGGGGCGAATCTGGTGCTGTTACTGGATCGAAGCCGCAGCATGGACGACAGCTTTGCCGGTCGTTCCCCGTCCGGAGCCGAGGAATCCAAATCGCGCGCCGCGGTTCGGTTTCTGGAGGGCTTCATCAATAGTCGGCCGCATGATCGCCTTGGAGTGGCCGCATTCAGCACATCAGCACTGTTTGTACTCCCTCTTTCGTCCAATCGGGAAGCGACCCTGGCAGCCGTCAGGGCATCCGCCCTGCCGGGATTGGCGCAAACTCACATCGCCAAGGGCCTGGCCATGGCACTGTCTTACTTCGCCGAAGATCAACCCAGCGGTTCGCGCGGCATCGTGCTGGTTTCGGATGGTGCGGCGGTGATCGACACCGACAGCGAAGCCTTGCTAAGAACCAATTTTCAGCAGTGGCGCCCCCATGTGTACTGGATATTCCTCAGAACCGCTGGCAATCCCGGTCTCTTTGATAGTCCGCCGCCCGGAGAGGACACGCCACAGGCACGACCCGAGCGTCACCTGCATCTTTTTTTTGAAAGTCTCGGATTGCCCTACCGTGCCTATCAAACCGAGAACCCGGAGGATGTTGGCAAGGCCATCGCCGATATCGATCGTGCCGAAAAGGCACCCTTTACCTATCAGTATAAACACCCTCGTCAGGATTTAAGGGGATGGTGTTTTGGACTCGCGGCAATGGCGTTGCTCATCCTGCTGGTATTCAAGCGCCTGGAAATTCGCTTGTGAACAAGGCGCCTCCGATCCGCACGATACTTGCCTTTCTGGCAGGTGGCATTGCTCTGGCGATCTTCTCGGCCGCGATTTGGCAATATCGTCAGGCCAGTCTTATTGGTGAGGCCATCGAAACCCTGTTGTCCGGTCACGATATCGGACCCGAGCGTCGTTTCGGAGCACCCGCCAAGGTCCGTCTCGCCTATGCCGTTTATCTGATTGGGCGCCAGGATTACCGCGGAGCCGAGGAACTGCTGGCCGAATTGGGACAGTCCGCCGATGCAGTGGTAGCGGACCAAGCTTTATATAACCTCGGGAACGTCTATCTCCGACGGGCTATCGCCGCAGTCGAACAGGATCAGCCAAATCAGGCCGGGACTTTGGCGGAGTTGGCCAAACGGGCCTACAGGCGTGCCTTGCGCATTCGGCCCGAACATTGGTCAGCAAAATATAACTATGAAGTCGCGGCCCGGCTGATGCCCGATTTCGATCGTATCGATGTCCAGGGGGAAGACTCCCCGGAGGAGGAAGCGTCCCCCCGCAAACTCTGGACACGCGTGCCCGGTATTCCCAGGGGATTACCCTGATGCGAGGTTGGCTGCCAACGGGGTTCACGGAGTGGTGTCTGGCCGGGGCGCTTATGTTGTCGCTGATGGCCTGTCTGCCGCTCGGCGTTGAAATGCAGGGGGGCGCATTCAGCTATCTGGCGGTGGTGGATATCACACGCAGCATGAATGTCACGGACTACCGACTTGGTAACCGAATGGTGAGCCGCCTGGATTTTGTCAAAGAGGAACTGCGAAGCGTCTTGGCGCAACTGCCTTGTGGTTCCCATCTGGCTCTGGGTATTTTCACCGAGCGGAATACGACGCTGCTATTCGAGCCCATTGAGGTTTGCGAGGGCTTTCAGGATATTGACGAGGCGGTGGTAGGGCTGAATTGGCGCATGGCCTGGGCCGCCGATAGCAGGATCGCCTCGGGCTTGCTGGATGCTTTCAAAACCTTGGCCGCTTTTGACGCCGATGTGCTGTTCTTCACGGACGGGCAGGAAGCGCCCCCTGTGAATCCGCGCTACCGAACGCGTTTTGATGAGGTGCGTGGCCGTCTGCAGGGAATGATAGTGGGTGTGGGTGGCTCCACACCCATGCCGATACCCAAGTTTGATGACACCGGCAAATCGATAGGTTTCATCGGTGAAGAAGATGTGCCCCAGCGCTCAACCTTTGGATTGTCGGAAATGGCGCCCGAGGACATCGAGGGTTATCACGCTCGCAACGCTCCGTTCGGCAATGCTCCGTCGGGTGGAATCGAACATCGCTCCGCGCTTCAGGAAAGCTATCTTATTGAATTATCAAGGGAAACTGGGCTGGATTATCTGCGCCTTGAGGAGGGGAGGCTGGCTCCAGCCTTGTTGGATGCCAGAAAAGCTAAACCTGCCAGAGTTTATCGGGATTTGCGCTGGATTCCCGCCAGTCTCGCCTTGATATTGTCGGTGTTGGCTTATGCTGGACCGCATGGATGGCCGCGTTTACCCGGAAAAACCCCTTGAATGCAGGGTTTCCAAGGCGTGATCCCTCTCAATTCAGGCGCCGAAAACTGCTGTCCTTGATCCGCCCGGCCCATCATCCTTCTTCTTCACCACGTTAAACAGGAGTACATCATGTCTGCAAAGTATCGCGGGGGCTGGTCAGTCCTAGCATTGATTATGCCCTTGGTCACCATGGCGCATGGGCCGACACCGCAGAAAATCGTGGAAACCATCGAGATAGCCGCCCCTGTTGAAAAGGTTTGGGCTATCGCAGGAGATTTCGGCGGTGTTTCTCAATGGGACTCACTGCTGAAATCAAGCGAAGCCACCAATGGCAATCAGCCGGGCTCCAGTCGCACACTGGTATTCGCTAATGGTGAAGCCTTGAAGGAAGACCTGGATTCTTATGACGCCGCGAAACATGAATACCAGTACCGTATGGGCGAACCCAACGTCAAGGCGATTCCAGCCAGCTCCTATTCCGTTGTTTTTCGAATTACGGCAACGGAAAAGGGTTCCCAAGTTGAATGGAAAAGCCGTGCTTATCGAGGGGATACTGGGAATGAACCGCCGGAAGCGTTGAACGATGAGGCTGTCACATCCGCTATGCAGAAATTCTTCTCGACTGGGCTCGGCGAACTAAAGACCAAGGCGGAGAATTCGCAATGATAACCGGTAGGATAGGGAGCGACTCAGGAACTATTCCCGACATCATTAGGGCGTTTACCCGTATCAAGTGATCCGCTATCGCCTTATGATTCGAGTGCCCAAATGGGCGAATCTTTTGCTTAAAGGAAAGGAGAAACTATGGTTTGGGAAAAACCTATCTACAATGATATGCGCTTTGGCTTCGAAGTCACGATGTATATCCTGAATCGTTGAGTTAATTTGGATATAAAGGGGTGGCCAATAACGGTCGCCCCTTTTTCTTTATCCCGATTAAAACCGGACTATGCCATGCTGTAAGGCAATCAGAACCAGATCGGAATTAGTACCGACATTCAGCTTTTCCTTGATCAGGGAAGCATAATTGGAGGCCGTCTTGAATCCGAGCTTCAACTCATCCGCCGCTTGTCGAGTACTGTAGCCGCGAGCAAGCAAACAAAATACATNNCATCAAACTCCCTTGCGGTGAGCGTGTTAAGCACCGATATGGAATCATCCTCCTTGGAGTAACGCTGGACAACTAGTCTTTGTGCCAGTTCCGGTTCAATGTAGGTTTCATTATTGCTGGTTCTTAGAACGGCCTCCACGAGCAATTCGGGTGCGCTGCTTTTGGTTATATACCCTTTTGCTCCAGTTTCTAGGGCTCTATTCACATATACGGTTTCATCGTACATGCTGAAAATCAGAATCCTGGCCGACGGATCTCGAGCCAGTATCCTTCGCGTTGCGGCAAGTCCGCCGATACCAGGCAGATTCAAATCCATGATGATGACTCTGGGCTTTCGCTCGTGGTAGAGCTGACAGGCTTCCTCTCCGCTGGCGGCTTCGCATAGCACGTTAATCTTGTCGGATTGAGCGAGCAGCATGCGATAACCGGCCCTGACGACGGCGTGATCGTCAACCAGCATGACTGAAGTAATTGGCTTATTCATTGCGGCTGTTCATCGGTATCTTGATGTCTATGGAAACCCCTTGACCGAGTTTAATGACTCGGTCGTTTCCCTAGGAAAAGTTCCTGAAATGAGGTAGTCACAGGCATGAGTCCGACTGCTCAGGGTGGGTTTGATCCTCGGTGAGTTGTCCCGGTGTCAGTAGTCGGTGTTCGTAAGCCAGCTTGACCAGTTCGGTATTGGTGCTGACGCCCAGCTTTTCCTTGATGATGGTGACGTAGTTGCCCACGGTCTTGACGCTAATGCTCAGCGCCGTCGCTGTGTCGCGGACGCTGTGACCCTGGGCCATCAGGCAGAAGATATCGAACTCCCGGGGCGTCAATGCGGCGATGGGATTTCCGGAAGGTGGAGTTTTTCGTCGTGTGGCAGGGGCCTGAATATTCAGGCTCGGATCGATGAACGCCATTCCGCGACTGCAGGTCAGGACGGCTTCCACCAGTACCTCGGGATGGCTGCTCTTGCAAAGATAACCCAGGGCACCGGCCTCCAGCGCCCGGCTGACGTAGACCCCCTCGTCGTGAATGCTGAACACCAGAATCTTCGCCTGCCGATCGCGGAGGATGATGCGCCGGATCGCCTCAAGTCCGCCAAATCCCGGAAGATTCAGATCCATGACGACGAGGTCCGGTTGGTGTCTGGCGTACTTTTCACAACCCTCTTCACCGGTTGCCGCCTCAGCGATCACCTCAAGACCCTCGGTCTGACTCAGTAACAATTTGTAGCCGGCGCGAACCACCGCATGGTCATCCACCAGCAGGATGCGGACGGGTGAATTCATTGGACTGCCTCGGTGCACGGAATCAGTATGTGAAGGTTCAGGCCTTCACCCGGACGGGTGTCCAGTGCAAAGCGCCCCCCCAGACTGGAGACCCTTTCCTTCATGCCGTTAAGGCCAAAGCCTTTGGTGTGGTTCCGGGGGTCGAAACCCTGACCATCATCGCGAATGGTCATCTCGATCATCCGCGAAGCAGGCAGCTGCAATGACAGCCAGCCATGGCGAGCGTTTGCATGCCTCACCATATTGGTCAGTCCCTCCTGAGCCAGACGAAAAATCTGCAGGGCGACGTCCGCGCGAATCTGTCTGATGTTCGGGTCACATTCCAGGTTGAATTGCATTTCGGGGTGACTCGTCTGCCACTGCTCGACCAGATCCTCCAGCGCGGCGGCCAGCCCCAGATCTTCCAGCGACATCGGTCGCAACCGTCGCATCATGTTTTTGACCACATGGAATAGCCGATCGCAGAGCTCGATGATTTGATCCGCCGCCGGAGCAGAGCTGTCGGTGGGCTTGCGGATGCTGGCACCGAGCAGCTTGATGGCCGTCAGGCATTGACCAAATTCGTCATGGATTTCCTGAGCCAGTATCCGTCGCTCTTCCTCCTGAATGGCCAGGGAATGCCGGGTCAGCGCCACGTTCTCTCGTCGAGCGTTTCCCAGGGTTTCCGCCAAATGATTGATGCCGCGTGACAGGCGGTCCATTTCGGGTAACGAAAAAGCAGGTAAACGATCGTCAAACTCGCCTTTTTCAATCTTCTCCAGCCCGTTGAGCATGACTTCGACCGGCTTGAAGGCGCGACCCACCGTGAAATGAATCAGCGCATAAATCGACGCGGCGAGGGCGATGAGAAGCAGCAGAAAGCCCCGCGTTTCCGACCAGGCTTCCATGATTTCGTCATCGGCATTGGCGGCAATGCGGATACGCATGGGCGATTTACCCGACTGATTGATGCGACGCTCAACCACCACGGGTTCGGGGGCGACCGCCCAGCGGAACCAGCCCGGCACCGGGCTGCCGCCTTCGCTGGGGCGGGCAGGTGTGGGAACTGCGGGGGAATCGCCGCCCACCGTGATTTTCAAGTGACGTGTCTTGTCGAGCTTGGCCAGTCGCTCCATCCAGTCGGACAGGGAGAGCGACTGAAGGCCCTCTCCTACCAGGGCTGTCTCGATCAGGCCCAGCGTCAGCCGAACGCTGGACTCGGCCTCATTGCGCACGGATTGCCGAGCATCATGAACGGCAAACAGGAAGCCTATTACCAAAATCAATACCATCGCCAAGCCAATCAGCAGGTTTAGCCGCGAACGAAGGCTGAGCTTTGATTTCATGTTGAAACGCCGACTCGGAGGAGAGCTTTGAGGGGGGCGGTTACTCCTTGCCGATTTGATAAATCTCCTGCTCATCGTCTTCAACAATCCCACCGGTCACGGCATCAACCTCCAGTTTGGCTTCGCTACCGTCGGCCTTTTCGATGTCGAACTCGTAGGAAGGGTTTCCGTTCGATTCGATTTCATACTCTGTTTCAACGATTTTGCCGGGGTGGGCCTTAAGCGCTGTCTCCTGAGCCTGTTTCAGGCTGATTTTTGCCTTGGATTTGAAGGCTGGGTGTTCCGGGCTATCGACTTCCTGTTCCTCTTCTGTGATTTGCCCGGTATTTGCGTCGCACTCGAATTCCATGGTCCGTTCCTTGCCCTCTATTTCGAACTCATAAGTGGGCACGCCGCGCTCGGTTTTTAATTCCAGCTTGACCACATCGCCTTCCAGTTTGGCTCGCGCGGCCTGGAGACAGGTCTCCATGCTGACTTTGGTGGAGGGTGTCGGGGCCGACTGAGCAATAGCCGGATTGAACAGGAGTGCCAGGCAGGCCAGAGGGATGAGTGATTTCATAGGTGTATTTGCCTCAATTGATGTGGGTGGATAAGTCGGCAGGGATGCCCGTTGATGGCTTTGTCAGCCTAGGAGACGGCTCCCTCATGGTCAAGGATCCGGGCGGGCCATTTGCAAATTCAGGAAAAATTCCCATGGGTGGGCTAGGGGTTCGGGTGAAAAATAGCCACTTCACTTGAACATGGCATCGGCTGTTGCCGAGGGCATTCTCACCAGGCTCATTCAGTTTTACAGGCGATGGCGCATACAAAGACATTGAATTGGCATATCCCGGCTGAGGTGAGCATATATTTTGAGATGGCTTCACTGGCTTATTTCTACCTGGCGGTTCTTGTCCTTCTGGTTGGATTGGTCAAGGCATTGAAAGCCTTTGCGGTCAGGAGGAGCGGTTCCTGCCGATGCAGAAATGCTCGATCAAAAAGGTAAGAGGTCGCATGTGGCCTTGATCAACATTATCCCTGCCTTCGGTTCGACTTTCAGGGGGTGCCGAATTATCATACCTAGCCTGCTCTTCGAGCCTGGGCCACCTGTTAACGACCAGACCCGATATGGAACCATCTCTCACAGATATGTTGCTACCCGGCCTCAAGCTGATGATTACCGGCATGGGGATCGTTTTCCTGTTCCTGGCCTTGCTGGTTTGGATCATTGGCATCACTGCCAGGCTGGTGCAGTCGGTCAATCCGCAGCCAGAGCAAAACCGCCGCGCCGGATTGGCGGTGGAGCCCGATGAAGCCGAACTGGTGGCCGTGATTGCCGCGGCCCTGCAACAGCACCGCCGCCCCTAGCGCGCATGGCGATTTCCTTCTCGCTTGCGGTCAAGTAGACAAACACAAGGATCGACTATGGCTAAACCTCTGGGTATTACCGATGTGGTGCTGCGTGATGCGCACCAGTCGTTGCTGGCAACCCGCCTGCGGATTGATGACATGCTGCCGATTTGTAGCAAGCTGGACAAGGTGGGGTTTTGGTCACTGGAAAGCTGGGGCGGGGCCACCTTCGATGCCTGCATTCGCTATCTCGGCGAGGATCCCTGGGATCGTCTGCGTGAACTGAAGAAGGCCTTGCCGAAGACGCCGCTGCAAATGTTGCTGCGGGGGCAGAATCTTCTGGGATACCGTCATTACGCCGATGATGTCGTCGACAAATTCGTCGAGCGTTGTGCCGTGAATGGGGTGGATGTGTTCCGCATCTTTGATGCCGTCAATGATCCACGCAATTTCGAACGCGCCATCAAGGCAACCATCGCCAACGGCAAGCACGCACAGGGTACGATTTCCTATACCGTGAGCCCGGTCCACACCATCGAGATGTGGGTGGATCTGGCCAAGCGCCTCGAGGATATGGGTTCCCACTCCATCGCCATCAAGGATATGGCGGGACTGCTGAAGCCCTATGAGGCGTTTGAACTGGTGACCCGACTGAAGAAGGCGGTCAAGGTGCCGATCCACATGCAGTGTCATGCGACTACCGGGCTGAGCACGGCCACCATCATGAAGGCGGCCGAGGCGGGCATCGATAATGTCGATACCGCCATTTCCTCGATGAGCATGACCTACGGTCACAGCGCCACCGAGGCCGTGGTGGCAGCGCTGGCAGGTCAGGAGTGCGATACGGGGCTGGACCTGAAGCTGCTGGAGGAAATTGCAGCCTACTTCCGCGAAGTCCGCAAGAAGTACGCCCAATTCGAGGGTAGTATGCGTGGCGTGGATAGCCGCATTCTCGTCGCCCAGGTCCCTGGCGGTATGCTCACCAATATGGAGAGCCAGCTCAAGGAGCAGGGCGCCCTGGATCGTTTCGACGAGGTGCTCAAGGAGATCCCCAAGGTTCGCAAGGACCTTGGCTACATTCCGTTGGTGACCCCCACCTCACAGATCGTGGGTAGTCAGGCCGTCATCAATGTGATGATGGGAGAACGCTACAAATCCATCACCAAGGAAACCCAGGGCGTTCTGAGAGGGGAATACGGCGCCACGCCGGCGCCGGTCAACAAAACCCTGCAAAAGAAGGTGCTGGGGTCTGACAAGCCGATTACTTGCCGTCCGGCTGATTTGCTGGAGCCGGAAATGGACAAGCTGACCGCCGAGCTGAAGTCCCAGGCCAAGAAGGATGGCGTGAAGCTGGCACAGAACGAGATCGACGATGTTCTGACCTATGCCCTGTTCCCGCAGATTGGCTTCAAGTTTCTTCAGAATCGCGACAATCCCGCAGCGTTTGAACAAGCACCGCAAGCCGATGCTTTGTCCGAGGCTCCTCATGCACACGCTGCCACCGGCGAGTTCGATGTTACCGTCAATGGCCGCAGCTATCGGGTCGAAGCCCCCAGCGCCGGGGTCATCAGTATCAATGGTCGCAACTACAAGGTGGATGTAGCGGCGGCGGGCGCCAAACCGGCGGAGGCCATCACGGCCAGCAAGGGCGAGGGTGAAATGGTCAAGGCGCCCATGGCCGGTCATATCCTGCGCATCAATGTGACGCCCGGTCAGCATGTCGAGCCCAATACCGTGGTCATCGTCATGGAAGCCATGAAGATGGAGACGGAAATCCGTACCCGAACGGGAGGCATTGTTTCCAATATTACCGTCAAGGTCGGGGAAACCGTGGCTTCCCAAGACGATCTGCTTACGCTGGAATGAGGTAAACAATGGACGGTTTGATTCAGCTGTGGGCGAGCACGGGCCTGTCCAATTTCCAGTCCGGACAGGTGGTCATGATGATGGTCGGGTTTGGGCTGCTTTACCTGGCGATCAAGAAGGAATTCGAGCCCCTGCTGCTGCTCCCGATCGGCTTTGGTGCGGTCCTCAGCAACATCCCCGTTGCGGGAATCGCGGAGGAGGGCGGACTGCTGTCCTATCTGTATCTCGGGATCAAGTCCGGCATTTTTCCACTGCTGATCTTCATGGGCGTCGGTGCCATGACGGATTTCGGTCCCATGTTGGCGAATCCAAAAACCCTGCTGCTGGGTGCCGCTGCCCAGTTTGGAATTTTCGGCACGCTGTTTGGCGCGCTGGCGCTGAATTTGTTGCCCGGCATTCACTTTACCTTCAAGGATGCCGCCGCCATTGCCATCATTGGGGGGGCGGATGGCCCAACCTCGATCTATGTGGCCTCCAAGCTGGCACCGGAGTTGCTCGGGGCGATCGCGGTCGCGGCTTATTCCTATATGGCGTTGGTCCCGTTGATTCAGCCGCCGATCATGCGCGCGCTGACCACGGAAGATGAACGTCTGATCGAGATGGCCCAGCTGAGGCATGTCAGCCGACTGGAGAAGATCATTTTCCCCGGTATTCTGTTGCTCCTGACCGCCATGCTGTTGCCTTCGGCGGCCCCGCTGATCGGCATGTTCTGCCTGGGCAATCTGGTGCGGGAATGCGGAGTGGTCGAGCGACTGAGCAAGACCGCCCAGAACGAGCTCATCAATGTCGTGACGATTTTCCTGGGCCTCTCGGTGGGCTCCAAGCTCAGTGCCGATCAGTTTCTGCGGCCCGAGACGTTGGGGATTCTTGGTCTGGGTGCCGTGGCCTTCAGCTTCGGTACGGCGTCTGGGGTGCTGATGGCCAAGTTGATGAACGTCATTTCTCCGCTCAACAAGATCAATCCGCTGATCGGCGCGGCCGGTGTTTCGGCTGTTCCCATGTCGGCGCGGGTCGCCAACAAGGTTGGCCAGGAGTCCAATCCCCACAACTTCCTGCTCATGCATGCCATGGGGCCGAATGTCGCCGGTGTCATTGGCTCCGCGGTCGCGGCGGGTGTCTTGCTGGCACTGGTGCAGTAATCGTGAAGCGTCGGGCCGCGATTTGTGCCGACGCGGAATCATCATTCAGTAAGGGCGGGTGTCTTTTGAGGCCCCGCCCTTTCTTTTTGTGGCGCATCGCCGGTTTTGCCAAGTCTGCCTTTTCCTCATGAAAGTGCTGCACGTCGAAGGAGGCCGAAATCTTTATGGTGGCGCCCACCAGATGTTGTTGCTGGTCGAGGGGCTCAAGGTTAGGGGGGTCCAGAATGTGGTGGCCTGCCGCACGGGGAGCGAACTGGCAGACGCTGCCCGACCGTTTGCCGAGGTTTGCGCGATCAGGATGAATGGCGACCTCGATGTAGGCTTGATCCGCCGGCTGTACCGGATCATTCGTGAAACCCGGCCCGATATCGTGCATTTGCATAGCCGCATCGGCGCCGATGTGATGGGTGGTATCGCGGCGCGTCTGGCCGGGGTGCCCGTAGTGCATACCCGCCGGGTGGATAACCCGGAAAGCGGCCTGGCAGTCGCCCTGAAATATCGGTTGCATGACCGGGTCATCGCGATTTCCGAAGGCATAGAGCGGGTATTGCTCAGTGAGGGATTGCCCGCCAACAAGTTGCGCCGTGTACGGGATGCGATTGAAATCACCCCCATCGTCGAGTGTCCCGATCGGGGCTGGTTCGAGCAGGCGTTTGGATTGCAGCCCGGAACGCTCGCCCTCGGCGTGGTTGCGCAGTTGATCAAACGGAAGGGCCATCACGTCTTGCTGGAGGCGTTGCCAGAAGTGCTGGCCCGCTTTCCGCAAGTGAAGGTGCTCTTCTTTGGCAAGGGACCGCTCGAAACCGAACTGTACAACACCATTGACCGGATGGGGCTGGCTGGCCAGGTGCATCTGGCCGGGTTTCGCGACGATCTTCCTCGGGTCCTGCCGTGCCTCGATGTCTTTGTGCATCCGGCACTGCGGGAGGGGTTGGGTGTCTCGCTCCTGCAGGCTTCTTGTGGGCGACTGCCCATCGTGGCCTCCAGGGTTGGTGGTATCCCGGAGGCCGTCCGGGATGGCGAGACGGGCCTACTGGTTGAGCCGGGTAACCCGGTCGATCTCGCTCGGGCGCTGAATCTATTGCTCGGTGATGCGGCTCTGCGTCAGCGACTTGGCCAGGCGGGTCGGCAGTGGGTCGAAGAGGCTTTTTCAGCGGACCTGATGGTGGACGGCAACCTTGCGGTTTATCGCGAACTTCTGGGTGCTTGAATGCCCAGTCGAGTCAACTTGGCCAAGGTTTTTTGTCTCAAGTATGATGCAGCGCGGGCTAGGCCGATGCCGTAGGTTGCGTTTGGATCAGGCTTCGCCTGGGGCCTTCGTTTTTTGATATTTGTCTTCCGGAGATTGACGCATGATCGAGATTAAGTCTGGAAATTTCGGAGCCTGGATAGCTTCTCTGTTGATAGTGGGGATGCTGTCTGGCTGTACCCACGTCAACCCGGCCACCGGCCAATCCGAGATTGATTAT
Source organism: Methylococcus sp. UBA6136 (assembly GCA_002423305.1). Taxonomy (GTDB): domain Bacteria; phylum Pseudomonadota; class Gammaproteobacteria; order Methylococcales; family Methylococcaceae; genus UBA6136. Next base: position 25,615 of record DIVI01000084.1, read on the forward strand.
GGGGCCACGGCGGGCGTCGCGGGTGCGGCGCTGGGTGCCGCGGCGCTGGGCGTTGCACTGAGCAACAATGACGACGATCGTTACTATGGTGGCCCCGGCTACTACGGAGGTGGCGGTTATTATGGTGGCAGTCGCGGGCACAATACCTACAACAAGACCAATAACGTCTACGTCAACAACAACAAGGAGTTGAACAATCGACGCGCGGTCAACCGCACTGCGGGTACCAACCGAAATCGGACGCAGGTGAAAAAGGGCGGGATGAATCGTAGCGCCGCCAGACCGGCCAAAGGGCAGCGGGCCCGGCATCGCTAGCGTATCTGAGAGACTGTTGCGTTTCTCTTCATGGCCTATGAAATCCAAATCAGGTGAATTTATGTTGCGAGTTATTTTGCTTTCCTGTCTTGCCTTAACCCAGATGTCCGTCGTGGCCTGGGCAAAATCAAATAAAAACGAAGTCCCCGTGGTCAAGCCGATAGAAAACTACCGCTTTGAGACCCAGCTGGGTCGGGTCGATCAGCGAGTTATCAAGTTAGTGGGCGAGGATAAGCAAAAATCCCTGCGTCATATGGCGGAGGCGACGGTGCTATCCGATTTCTGCCCCATGGTGCAGGTGGACAAGAGCCGGTTCCAAAAGGACTTCGATGATCTGGCGACCTCCAGTACCCCGCGTAAACCGGCGGATCAGCGCGATATCGAAAACAAGCTGATGACCTTTTTTGGCGTTTACGTCGGTCTTTTGATTGCAGAAGGCGTTGAAAGTGATGTCCAGTTTTGTGAAGTGGCCAGTCAGATTCAGAAAAACCAGGGACCGGTTAGCCACTACTGGTTAGCCGATGTCCCGACCGCGGCGGCTCCAGCGGCTCTACCGACGGCACCTGTCGCCAAGAAGTGATTTACTTCACCGCCCGGCCTCTCCCATGCGGGGGAAGCCGGGCGCGTGTCCCGGCAGATTCAGGCCTGGCAACATCCAAGGCTTCCGCTACAGCAGCGTTAGTAACTCCGTATAAGACTCGCGAAGCCGCTGCTTGAAATCTTCCAGATGCCCGGCATTCCGTTGTTCTCGCGGTGTCTCGATCGGGATGTCGGCCAGCACCCTCGCTGGCGAACTCGAGAGGAAAACCAGCCGATCGGCCAATTCAACTGCCTCAGACAGGTCGTGTGTGACGAACAGAACGGTATGCGGCCGCTCCCTCCACAGTCGGACGATCAGCTCGCGGATGCGCCGCGCAGTGGGTGGGTCTAGCGATACCAAGGGTTCGTCCATCAACAGCAGGTCGGGATTCACGGCGAATGCCCGCACCAGTGCCGCCCGCCGACTCATGCCCACCGACAGCCGCTCCGGGTAGAGCGCCTGAGCATCCTTGAGACCCACGACCTCGAAAAGATGGTCGACGTAGCCGGAATCATGGTCCGGCGGAAGGGCCAGTTCGATGTTTTCCCGCACCGTGCGCCAGGGCAGTAGTCGGGGATTCTGGAACACATAGCCGAGGCGTGGTTTTAGCCCGCAACGGATGGCCCCCGTGTAGTCCTGATCCAGTCCCGCCACCAGATTCAGCAACGTGGTCTTGCCGCAGCCTGAGGCCCCAACCAAAGCGACAAACTCACACGAGCGCACGCTGATTCGGAGGTTTTCGATGACGGGGACGCCGGATCGAGAGGGGGCCCCCTTGCGGTAATCCTTGCGAGTGATATCGATATCCAGATGGGTCATCGGCGCCACCGTTGTGCCTGACGATCGAGTGGCCGCAAAAATGCCCATTCAATCAGTTGCACCACCAGAATAAAGGCTATCGAGTAGGCCAGAATTCCCGCTACGTCGAACATCTGGAAAAAAAGATGGAGTTGATAGCCCATGCCATCGCTACGCCCCAGCAGCTCCACCACCAGAATGATTTTCCATATCAGGGCCAAACCGGTGCGGGCAGCGGTGAGCACGAAAGGGAATAGCTGGGGCCAGATAACATGGCGCAGGGTCTTGAGCCGGCCGAAACCATACACTTCGGCCATTTCCAGCAGGTCCCGGTTCAGGTGTCGGGTACCCTCGCGCAGGGTCACGATCACGTTGGGTAATTTGTTGATGACCACGGCGGTAATTGCGGCGGCCTCCACCAGTCC
>DIVI01000160.1 GCA_002423305.1 Methylococcus sp. UBA6136
ATTTACCCATGACGACCGACCCGGGAGTGCGGACGGTGCCATCGGCCTATTTCCGCGAAACACTGGAATGATCCAGGGGCACTAATGATGCTTCTTTTCAATTCGGGCATCGGCATGGCTCGCCCCCAACCGTAATCACCCACATTTATCAGCCCCAAGCTCCAGTCGAAACCAGTCGTCCGGCGCATTGATATTGTCCAACGCGCCGGGTGCGTCACTAAAATCGACGCTCACCCAGCGCTGCCGTCGCACCCAGTTTTCCACCTTGCGTTCGCCAGCGTCCAGATAGGCTTGCAAATCTTTGGCCAAACAAGTTTCCGCCAGCATCACCACCGGATGCAGCCGCTCACCGTCATGGGCCACGGCGATGTTAGCGCCCGAGGTTTCAAGGCAATCAACCAGTCGCTGCAACAGCTTGCCGCTCAGTCGCGGCGTATCACAAGGCACGGTCAACATATATGGCGTCACGGCGGCACGCATCGCTCTCAGGAGTCCCGCGAGCGGCCCATCGAAACGATCATTGGCATCCTGAATCACCGGGAATCCCAGCGATTCATAGGTCTCAAGGTTTCGGTTGGCGTTGATCAGCCGCATTTCGGCCACCTCGCCCAGCGCGTCCAGGGCATAACTGGCCAACGGCCGGCCGTGCAAGGCTAGCAACCCCTTGTCCTCGCCCCCCATGCGCCGCCCACGCCCGCCAGCGAGGACGACGCCGGTAATTGCTGCCCGATTGGGCGTCACGATGTTAATCTCCTTCCCCTGATTGTCTTTCATGGCACTACGAAATGAATCGGAGCTTGCGTCGACTGATAGTCCATCTGATTCTCGGGATGACCTGGTTGCTCTTTGGCTGCTCACCCAAAGACCCCGATCCTTTGTACTATTCGGCTGAAACGACGAGCAAATCCTATTCCGACGTGCTGGCCGAACTGGAGGTGGCCATCACCGAGCGGAATTTTCGCATTACCGGGCATAACAAGATCGGCAGCGTGATCCGGGAGCGGGAGAATATCGCCTTCCCTGATTACGATACCCTGCAGTTCTGCAACCTAACGCAGGCGCGGGTCATGCTGGAGATGTCCCCGGCCAGCGTGGCGTGGATGCCCTGCAATGTGGCGGTGCGTTCCGAGGGCGGCAAGGTCATCGTCACCACGCATTTGCTGCCGACCGATAGCCGCGATACTAGGCTCAACGAGTTTGCCCGCAAGATGAACGAGGAGCTCAAGACCATCGTCCATTTTGCCGTCGAGAATTGAGCCTTCCCCCAGTCTCCACTATCATCCGTGCCATCACAACCTTCCCGGCTCAACCCATGAAAATCCGACCGTTATCCCTGTTCATCACGACCGCCCTGATGCTTGCGGCAGGCCCCATTCACACCGCCAACGCCGCCAAAGCAGTGACTTCGACCGCCAAGAAACCCATCTCCGAATCATCGAAAGTACCGACCAAGCCTTTGGTCAACGATTTTCCGACCCAGGCCCGGGTCGAGTACGTTATGCAGTGCATGGCGGAACATGGCGGTGCCAACCTGGACAACTCCTATCATTGTGTCTGTGCCGTGGACAAGATTGCCGGCCTGATGAATTTCCAGGACTATTCGGAAGCGTTGACCTTTACCTATATGTTCGACACTCCGGGCGACAAGGGCGGCGAGTTTCGCGACCCGCCCAAATCAAAGGAACTGCGTGACCGGTTGAAGGCGGCCCAAAAGGAAGCCGAGGCCTGTTTTCCGGTGATTCCCGGCAAAATCACCCCAGAGGCCAGTGAGGCGCCGGCCGGAACGTCGAAGTGACCATGCCGTGGTCTGATCCATCCGAGCATCGCCCGAGCCAAAAATAAAATTCGCCTTCCCCTGCCAATCGGCGTATCCTTGCCGCAGTTTGTCGCGGTGCGGTCCTTGACCGGCCCCGAGGATACGTCCGGCCTTCTCCTTCCAAAGCGATCGCCTTTAGGCGAACCCAGCCTCGATTCCTCCTGCAAACCTTGCGATTCACCGGAAGTCCGTTTCCCGGCGTTCGCCCATGTCTTGATTACTCTATCAATACGCCCAGATCGTCTTTCGATGGTCACACGGACTGGCGTACAGGAATTTTTTACTTATGGCTTTTTCTTCCCTGGGCCTCGACAAGACCCTTCTGCGCGCGATTGCCGAGCAGGGTTATTCGGCACCGACGCCGATTCAGTCGCAGGCCATTCCGGCTGTTCTCGCCGGTCGTGATTTACTCGCCGCTGCCCAGACGGGCACCGGCAAAACCGCCGCCTTTACTCTTCCGCTGCTGCAACGCCTGCTTGATTTTGGCCGAACCGGTGAGCGCTCGCGTCCCGGTCGCGCTCCGCGTGTCCTGGTACTGGTCCCTACTCGTGAACTGGCCGCCCAGGTGAACGACAGCGTTCGCAACTATGGCGAGTTCACTCCGATCAAGGCGGCCGTCATCTTTGGCGGTGTCGGCATGCAGCCCCAGATCGATGCCGTGCGCAGAGGACTGGATATTTTGATCGCTACCCCCGGCCGCCTGCTGGACCTTGTGTCCCAAGGCTATGTGAAGCTGAATGAAATAGACGTGCTGGTCCTCG
>DIVI01000243.1 GCA_002423305.1 Methylococcus sp. UBA6136
CAGAAGCGAGCGCCTTCTTTTATCGTGACTTTCATCAATATGATGAAAAGGCGGCGAAAAAGAACCTGACCTCCGATGCTATTGAAGGTCTTTCAATGCTACGTGAAACCCTCGGTGCGCTACGTCCTTGGGTGAGGGAGAGCATTCATGACCTGATCGCGGCGACTGCAGAAGCACTGGACGTGAAAATGGGCGAAATTGCGCAGCCATTGCGCGTGGCTGTCTCGGGAACTTCCGTTTCACCGCCCATTGACCTGACTCTTGAGATTCTTGGGCAGGATAAAACTGTCGCACGTATCGATCAGGCATTGGGCTGGATCAGAAAAAAAGGGTAGACAGAACTGATTCATTTCTTTAATATTCGCGGCTCAACGTTGCGGGGCCATAGCTCAGCTGGGAGAGCGCTACAATGGCATTGTAGAGGTCGGGAGTTCGATCCTCCCTGGCTCCACCAACAACGTTAAAGCGTTCCGTCCCCATCGTCTAGAGGCCTAGGACATCGCCCTTTCACGGCGACGACAGGGGTTCGAATCCCCTTGGGGACGCCACTAAATTCGCAGGAAGGCGGTTGTGAAAGAGCCACCTTGATTTCCTGGCCGAATTTGCAAAATAAGCTGCCAACAGGCGGCTTTTTTTGTTTCTTCCGAAAGCTCCGGCATCTCCCTTTCTACATTCAGAGAATATATGACACAAATATCTGCGCTCACACGCGCGATCGAACTGCTCGGCGGCAAGGGCCGTACCGTGAATCTTTTGGATATCTCGGAGGCGCACCTTTTACGGTGGATGAAAGGGGCGGACATTCCCGCTGATATCGCGACAAAAATAGAGGAACTGACCGAGGGTAAAGTCGATGCCCGCGAATTGGCCGAGCCAGACTATGGGCGACTACCGCTTGAAATTGGCCGCTGTCTCGGCGATCACAAGTCAATGGGGGTTTGTGCCGAGCGGGAAAGCTGCTGGCGGTATATCGCCAGAGAGGACCTAGGAGCCGCAACACCGCTTTATTCCCATCTTTGCCAGAAGGGTACGGATCAGAAATTGTCTCCGCTCTGATGGGATCAGACTGAGAAGGCGTGATACCCGACTGACGCATGGCTCAAAACTGGAACGGGGCGTTCCCGTCCAGTTTTGAAGTCGCAACAAATATACCTGTGCGACTGACGTTAAAAGGGAATGTCGTCGTCGAAATCGACATCCATACCGCCGCCGGTACTGGGCGGGTAGGGCTGGTTACTGGATGGTTTGGGCGCGTCGTAGCTGGAATCCTGATTATAACCGCCCGGGCTGTTTGACGAACGAGGAGTGGATGAGCCTTCACCGCCACCCGCCCGATCCAGCATCTGAAATTCCTGCGCCACAATTTCCGTGGTGTAGCGGTCCTGTCCGTTCTTATCCTGCCATTTCCGTGTTTGCAAACGGCCTTCCAGATAAAGCTTGCTGCCTTTTCTCAGATAATCCCGGGCAATCTCCGCCGTGCGACCAAACATGACCACGCGATGCCATTCGGTCCTTTCCTGTAGCTGACCCTGCTGGTCTTTCCAGGCTTCGCCGGTGGCGATATTGAGATTAGCAACGACACTGCCATTAGGAGATTGACGAATTTCCGGATCAGCACCCAGGTTGCCGACGAGTATGACTTTGTTTACACCGCGAGAGGCCATGATTTTCTCCTTGTTAGCAGCTAGAACGGGTAATCCCGTGTCTGGCTATTGTACTGGAAAGGCCAAGACTCGCTGTTGAATTTGGATGAAGTGGGCGGCTGACTTTCAGCGACATCGCCCCGTTTTGTAGTCGATGCCATTTGGACAGTCTGCATCAGAAGCACTGGCGGTGGGTTCCATTCCGGATTTGTCGATTGTTGTGTAGGTTGCCCCGCAACCACTCAGGGTTAGCAGGATCAGACAGGTGACGATGAGTGATTTCATGGCGAATAATGGGGAGTATTGCGGGATCAAACGCTGAGGCCTTATCGGCCCGATGCCGATAAGGCCTCAACAACTTCCCCCTTGGTGTTAGCTTTGCAGCTGTTTGAGAACCTCATCCAGCATTTTCTTGGCATCGCCAAATAGCATCCGATTATTCTCCTTGTAGAACAGTGGATTGTCGACGCCTGCGTAGCCGGAGGCCATGGACCGTTTCATCACGATCGATGTTTTTGCCTTCCAGACCTCCAGTACCGGCATGCCGGCAATAGGACTGTTGGGGTCTTCCTGCGCACCGGGATTCACGATGTCATTGGCGCCAATCACCATGACCACATCGGTTTCCGGAAAGTCTTCGTTGATCTCGTCCATTTCGAGCACGATGTCGTAGGGCACCCGTGCCTCGGCCAGTAACACATTCATGTGCCCGGGCATACGTCCGGCCACCGGGTGAATAGCAAAGCGAACATTCACGCCTCTGTCACGCAGCAGTTTGGTGATTTCCTGAACAGTATGCTGAGCCTGTGCCACCGCCATGCCGTAGCCAGGTACCAGAACGACGCTGCTGGCATTGCGAAGCAATTCAGCGGTTTCCTCTGAGCTGATGGGGGTGACTTCGCCCTCCGGTGCTGCGCCCGCAGCGGGCGACGTACCGCCACTGGTGCCAAAGCCACCGGCGATGACGGACAGGAAATGGCGGTTCATTGCACGGCACATGATGTATGACAGGATGGCACCCGAAGAGCCGACCAGGGCACCTGTAACAATGAGTAGATCGTTATTGAGCATGAATCCGGTGGCCGATGCCGCCCAACCCGAATAACTGTTCAGCATGGAGACGACGACCGGCATGTCGGCACCGCCGATCGCCATGACCATGTGAATGCCGAACAGCAGCGCGATCCCGGTCATTACATACAGAGGCAGCAGCCCCTCTTGACCGTCCACATTCAGAAACCACCGGCCAACGATGATCGCCGCAATGAGCAGACCCAGGTTCAAAAAATGACGGGCTGGCAACATGACCGGCTTGCCGGTAATTTTTCCCGAAAGCTTGCCGAACGCGATCAGCGAACCGGAGAAGGTCACGGCACCAATCAGAATGCCGATATAAATTTCCACCTCATGAATGGTCTTTTCGACGCCCGCCAATTGATCGGCAGGATCCAGATAATTGGCGTAACCCACAAGCACGGCGGCTAGCCCGACCAGGCTATGCATCAAGGCAACCAATTCCGGCATCTCAGTCATTTTCACCTTCTTTGCGGCGAAAATTCCGATCGATGTACCGATCAAAATGGCAATAATGAGCGGCAGGTAACCCGCAGCGGTGACCTTGGGACCGGCAATCGTCGCCAGTATGGCGATAGACATACCAAAGATTCCGTAAAAATTACCCCTGCGTGCGGTTTCCGGGTTGGACAGGCCGCCAAGGCTGAGAATGAACAGAATGGTGGCCGCGATATACGAGACCGTGACTAATCCTTCAGAAAACATGTTTGAAAACTCCGCTGATTATTTCCGGAACATGCTGAGCATGCGCTGGGTTACCCAGAAGCCGCCGGCCATGTTGATGGAGGTGAGGACCAGGGCGATAGCGGCGAGGATCTTGATTTCCGGCGAGGAAATCTGAACCAGCGCACCAATCGCGATGATGCTGGAAATGGCGTTGGTCACGCTCATCAGCGGGGTATGCAGTGCCGGGGTGACATTCCAGATCACCATATAACCGACGAAGCAGGCAAGGACGAACACGGTGAAGTGCTCCATAAAGGCCGGCGGGGCATTGGCACCCACCCACCAGAAGACCAAGCCAGCCACCACAAGCTTCAGCGTAGAACTGGCCCAGCCAGGCAGAAGGGGCTGCTTTTCCTCCTTGACCATCGGTGCGGCGGCTGACGTAGCGGGCTTTGGTGTCGCCGACACCGCAATCGGGGGAGGCGGCCAGGTGATCGAGCCATCCTTGACGACGGTCGCACCCCGGATCATCTCATCATCCATATTGACCACGATCTTCCCATCCTTCTCCTTGCACAGCTCCTCCATGAGGCGAAGCAGGTTGGTGGAATACAAGTTGGACGACTGGCGGGCCAGACGGCTGGGCAGGTCGGTGTAGCCGACGATGGTCACGCCATGCTTCACGACAACCTTGCCAGGTTCAGTCAGTTCGCAGTTGCCACCCTGTTCAGCGGCCAGATCGACGATCACACTCCCCGGCTTCATGGACTGAACCATCTCGGCGGTGATGAGCCGCGGTGCGGGCTTCCCGGGGATCAAGGCTGTGGTGATGATGATATCGACATCCTTGGCCTGGTTGGCATAGAGTGCTTTTTGGGCATGTTGGTAGCCCTCGCTCATGACTTTCGCATAGCCGCCGGCAGTCGAGCCTTCCTCGTGGTAGTCGACCTCAACGAACTCGGCACCCATGGACTTGACCTGATCCTTGACCTCCGGCCGCGTATCAGAGGCACGCACGATAGCACCCAGACCATTGGCGGCACCGATGGCGGCGAGTCCAGCTACGCCCACTCCGATGATAAAAATCTTGGCGGGCGGAACCTTGCCCGCGGCCGTCACCTGACCGGTAAAGAAACGACCGAATTCATGCGCGGCCTCAATGACTGCCCGGTACCCGGCAATGTTAGCCATCGAGCTCAAGGCATCCAGTTTCTGTGCCCGGGAAATGCGGGGGACGCTGTCCATAGCGATGACGGTCGCTTTCTTTGCCGCCAGTTTTTCCATCAGATCAGGGTTCTGCGCGGGCCAGATGAAGCTGATGAGGTTGCCTCCTTCTCGCAGACTGGCGACCTCATCAATGGATTGATTAGTGTGGATTTCCGGACCGCGCACCTTG
>DIVI01000239.1 GCA_002423305.1 Methylococcus sp. UBA6136
CGATCACTCACCGCGTCCAGCGAGTTGGCGGCCGGACGGTCAAAACCCAGCAGGCCGGCGGTATAGGGCCGATCCAGTGGGAAAGTGGTGCCGGCGAGTGCGGCGGCACCCAAGGGCATCACATTGACTCGTTTGCGACAATCGCGAAGTCGGTCATGATCGCGCTCCAGCATTTCAAACCAGGCCAGCATATGGTGGCCAAAACTCACCGGCTGGGCGACTTGCAGATGCGTGAAGCCCGGCATGATGGTATCGGCTTCGCGCCCGGCGAGATCCAGCAGGGCGTCCTGCAAGCGTCTGATAAGCAGGCAGATGCGATCAAGCTCTTCACGCAGATACAACCGAATGTCGGTAGCGACCTGGTCATTGCGGGATCGGCCCGTGTGCAGCTTCTTGCCGACTTCACCGATGCGCTGCGTCAGCCGTGCCTCGATGTTCATGTGCACGTCTTCGAGCTGCACCGACCACTCAAACTCGCCACGCTCGATTTCCCCGAGTATTTTCTCGAGGCCATTGACGATGAGGTCGCGCTCGGTTTCGGTCAGGACGCCGATTTTGGCGAGCATGGTGGCGTGAGCCTTGGAACCTTGAATGTCATGCCGGGCAAGCCGCTTATCGAAGTTCACCGATGCGGTGAAGGCCTCTACGAATTGATCGGTCGCCTCCGTGAATCGTCCGCCCCAGGGTTTTTGTTCGCTGCTCATCAGTGTACCGACAGGAAAGTCCAAGGAGTATTATAGCGCGATCACCCTTGGGGCTGGCAGCCGTGAGTGCGGAATGTCAGGACTCGGAGGGCGTCTGGCAGGCGATGGATTGAGGCTTGATTCGATGAGTCGAGGCCGTCTGCGTGGCCATGTCAGTCGGAAGGTTTCTTACCCCCCATGGGGTTTGATAGCATCGCTTCGAACCAACGTCGGTACTACCGTAAAAATGACACAACCCACTCAACTCCCAGCCTGGCGAGCCCTTGAAAAACACCGGCAGGAAATGGCAGGTGTCCACATGCGGGATTTGTTTGCCGAAGATCCGCAACGATTCGAACGGTTCTCACTGACGTTCAACGATCTTCTCTTCGATTTCTCAAAAAATCGGATTACCGAGAAAACGCTCAGTCTCCTCGAGCAGCTAGCCGAGGAAACCAAGTTATCCGGGAAAATCGAGGCCATGTTTCGGGGCGCGCGTATCAATGTCACCGAAAACCGCGCAGTACTGCACATCGCGCTGCGTAATCGCTCCAATCGGCCTATCCTGCTGGATGGTGATGACGTCATGCCCGACGTCAATCGCGTCCTCGGCATGATGCGCCGATTTACCGAGGCGGTGCGTTCCGGTCGCTGGAAAGGCTGTACCGGCAAATCCATCACGGACGTCGTCAACATCGGCATCGGCGGTTCGGATTTGGGTTCGCGCATGGTGGTTCAGGCCTTGTCGCCTTATGTTGACCCCAGCCTGAGGGTCCACTTCATCTCCAACGTGGACGAGGCCGATCTTGTCCAGACACTGTTTGGCCTGAACCCGGAGACGACGCTGTTTTGCGTGGCCTCCAAAACCTTCACCACGCTGGAAACCATGGCCAACGCCAAGTCGGCGCGTGAATGGTTGCTGAATGCCGTGGACGATCCGGTCGCCGTGGCCAAGCATTTTGTGGCGATTTCCACCAATGCCGAAAAGGTGGCGGAATTCGGGATTGATACCGCGAACATGTTCGAATTCTGGGACTGGGTCGGCGGACGCTATTCCATCTGGGCCGCGATCGGCCTGCCGATCGCCCTGGCTGTGGGGATGGATCGCTTCGAAGCGATGCTGGAAGGGGCCCATCGGATCGATGAGCACTTCCGCACGGCGCCCTTCCACCGGAATATTCCGGTGATCATGGCGCTGCTCGGTATCTGGTACGACAATTTCTTTGCCGCCGATGCCTACGCCATCCTGCCTTATGACCAGTATCTCGAATACCTGCCGGACTATCTTCAGCAAGGCGACATGGAGAGCAACGGCAAGACGGTGGATTTGGAAGGCCATCCGGTCAATTACAGCACCGGCCCCATTATCTTTGGTCAGCCGGGTACCAACGGCCAGCATGCCTTTTACCAGCTGATGCATCAGGGGAGTGCCTTGATTCCCTGTGACTTTATCGCCGCAGCCCAAAGCCATCACAAACTTGGGGAGCATCATGAGCTGTTGATCTCCAACTTCATCGCCCAGACCGAGGCGCTGATGCTGGGCAAGACTTTCGAGGAAGCCAAGGCCGAGTTGAAAGCGGAGGGCGTAACGGGTGACCGATTGCAGGAACTGGCAGCGGCCAAGACCTTTCGCGGCAACCGCCCGTCCAATTCCATCCTCTATAAAAAGCTGACACCCGAAACCCTCGGTAGCCTGATCGCGCTTTATGAGCACAAGATCTTCGTGCAAGGAGCTATCTGGAATATCAATTCGTTCGACCAGATGGGGGTTGAGCTGGGCAAGCAGCTGGCCAAGAAGATCCTGACGGATCTCGGCGGAAGAGAACCCGTCCACTCACATGACAGCTCCA
>DIVI01000238.1:0-2462 GCA_002423305.1 Methylococcus sp. UBA6136
CGGTCCACACGGCGCTGGCCTTCAACCCCTCGCATCTTGAAATCATCAACCCAGTGGTGGAGGGTTCGGTCAGGGCCCGTCAGGATCGACGGCAGGGTGACGGCGAGGATCAGGTCATGGCGATACTCATCCATGGCGACGCGGCTTTCGCCGGCCAAGGTGTCGTGATGGAAACCCTTAACATGGCCGAAACCCGCGCCTACACCACCGGCGGGACTATCCACATCGTCGTTAACAATCAGATCGGCTTCACCACCAGTAACCCTTTTGATGCACGCTCCACACTTTACTGTACGGATGTCGCCAATATGGTTCAGGCCCCCGTATTTCATGTGAATGGGGATGATCCGGAAGCCGTGCTGTTCGTCACCCGACTGGCGGTCGATTACCGGATGAAATTCAATCGGGATGTAGTGATTGACCTGTTGTGCTATCGGCGACAAGGACACAACGAAGCCGATGAGCCCGCCGTCACCCAGCCGAGCATGTATCAGTTCATTCGCCAACACGACTCCGTCAGGCGACTCTACGCGGACAAGCTGATTGCTGGTGGAGTGATCACTGCCGACGAAGAAAGACAACTGGAATCGGATTATCAATCGGCGCTGGATCGCGACGATATCGTGTCCCGCCCCCTGATCGAGGGCGACAATGTTTTTCCGAAACCCTCATGGACCGCCTATGTCGGCAAGGATTGGGAAACACCCTGCGACACCAGCCTGGCGGCCGATACCGTTCAGTCACTCGCGCGGGAGATACTCAAGCTGCCGACAGACTTTTCGCTGCATCCCCGGGCCAAGGCCATTTATGACAGTCGCGACGCGATGGCGCGTGGTGAGATCCCGATGGATTGGGGGTTTGCGGAAACCCTGGCCTATGCTTCGCTGTTGAAGCAGGGTTACCCCATCCGCCTCAGTGGCCAGGATGTGGGTCGCGGGACCTTCTTCCACCGTCACGCGATCCTTCACGACCAGGCCACGGGTATTTCCTACACGCCACTGCAACAGCTATCAAAACCTGCCGCGCCCTTCCAGATCTATGACTCCCTGCTCTCGGAGGAAGGTGTACTCGGTTTCGAATACGGGTATGCCAGTTCGGCACCGGAAGTCATGGTGGTCTGGGAAGCCCAATTTGGCGATTTTGCCAATAACGCACAGGTCGTCATCGACCAGTTCATCACCTCGGGCGAGAGCAAGTGGGGCCGACTTTGTGGATTGACCCTGCTGCTGCCACATGGCTACGAGGGCCAGGGCCCAGAGCATTCTTCGGCCCGCATCGAGCGTTACCTGCAACTCTGTGCCGAGCAAAACATACAGGTATGCGTTCCCACCACGCCAGCCCAGATTTTCCACCTGTTGCGCCGGCAAATGATCAGAGCATTCCGCAAGCCACTGATCGTGATGACGCCGAAAAGTCTGTTGCGTCACAAGCTGGCCGTGTCCTCACTGGCGGAACTGAGTGAAGGGCAATTCAACAATGTGAAGGGCGAGGTCGATCCCCTGAATGCGCATGACGTCACGCGCGTGATACTCTGCACGGGCAAGGTGTATTACGATCTGCTGGAGGCGCGGCGCCGGGATTCGCTCGACCACATCGCCATCCTCCGCATAGAACAACTGTACCCCTTCCCGGACAGGGAATTTGTAGCCGAACTCTCGAAATACCCCAATATCCGAGAATGGATCTGGTGCCAGGAAGAACCGGAAAACCAGGGGGCTTGGCACCAGATCAAGCACCGTTTCATTGGCCATCTTGAAGGCCAAGCCACGCTGACCTATGCCGGCAGACCCATGTGCCCTGCCCCAGCCGTAGGTCAGTTCCATCGACATATCGAACAACAGAAACAGGTGATCGCCGACGCCCTTTACGGTAGCGGCAGCCGCTGAATTATCCCGACAACGGACTCCCAAGATGCGTATTGAAGTGCTTGTGCCCAACCTGCCCGAATCGGTCAGCGATGCTACCTTGCTTGACTGGCATTACCAGGCGGGGCAGTCGGTCACCAAGGATACCAGCCTGATAGATCTGGAAACGGACAAGGTGGTGCTGGAAGTCCCCGTCCCCGAAAGTGGCGTGCTACAGGAAGTTCGCCGCAACAAGGGCGATACAGTCTCCAGCGGGGATGTGCTGGCCATCATTGATACCTCGACCAAGGCCAACATAGAGACCCCTGCGACGGTCGCTGAGACTTTAAAGCCAGCGCCGCCGATGCAGAATGCAGCAGCAACGACCACGGCACTGAACCAGCCGGTCAGCCCGGCCGTGCGTCGACTGCTGATGGAGCATCAACTCGACGCCTCGGACATCCCCACGGTGGGCCGCATCACCAAGCAGGACGTGCTGAACTTTATCGAACAGCGTTCAGCATCGACCCCATCCCCGAAGGAAGACACTCAGAACCCGCGCTCGACACCCATCATCGGAAGCCCTGAAAGACAGGGTGAGCGCCGCGTCCCCATGAC
>DIVI01000238.1:2577-5329 GCA_002423305.1 Methylococcus sp. UBA6136
ATGCCGACACCCTGGGGTTCTCGGATATTGAAAAAGCCATCAACGCGTTTTCCCTCCGCGGACGCGATGGCAAGCTGAGTTTCGAGGAACTGACCGGCGGCACCTTCACCATCACCAATGGCGGCATCTTCGGCTCCATGCTGTCGACGCCCATCCTCAATCCACCCCAGAGCGCGATATTGGGCATGCACGCCATCAAGGAGCGACCCGTGGTCGAGAACGGACAGATCGTCATTCGGCCCATGATATATCTGGCACTTTCCTACGATCACCGGATTATTGACGGGCGGGATGCCGTTTCATTCCTGTTCACCGTCAAGGAACTCCTGGAAGATCCAGCGCGTCTGTTACTCGACGTTTAAGTGTTACTTCAGCAACGTCACGGTCAGTGACTGGCCGGATCGCCTTGACCCTGAATCAAGGCGCATTCAGGGCGCTCTAAATACCAGCGCCGTGAATAAATAACTCCTGGCGCGCCTGCGCCTGGGTCACGTTGCTCTCCGGCGGGACGCTCTTGGTCAACCAGACATTGCCACCAATGGTCGAGCCTCGACCGATGGTGATGCGACCGAGGATGGTCGCCCCCGCGTAAATGACCACATCGTCCTCAACGATCGGATGGCGGGCATTCCCCTTGATCAGTACGCCGTTCTCATCGGTCGGGAAGCGCTTGGCGCCTAGGGTCACGGCCTGATACAGGCGCACCCGTTCACCAATGATGGCCGTCTGGCCGATAACGACACCGGTCCCATGATCAATGAAGAAACTGGGGCCAATCTGCGCGCCAGGGTGGATATCGATGCCCGTCACGGAATGGGCAATTTCCGCAATCATGCGCGCTATCAGGGGCAAGCCCAACTGGTAAAGCTCATGCGCCAGTCGATGGTTGATGATCGCGGCAATCCCTGGATAACACACCAGCACCTCATCCACACTGCGAGCGGCAGGGTCCCCCTCAAAGGCCGCCTGCAGATCACTGTCCAGCAACGCCCGAACCTTGGGCAACGTCTTCACAAACTCCCGGGTAAGCTCAAGCGACTGCCGGGCGATCACCTGCCGGTCCGGGTTCAGATCACCGCCCTGTTCAATCGTGAAGCTAAGCTCACGCTGAATCTGCAACCTCAAATGGCGCAGCGTTTCGTCCAGCGTGTGTCCGACGTAATAATCGATGCCCTCATCCGTAACATCGCCCTTACCCAGCCGATTCGGATACAAAACAGTCGCCAGACCCTCAATGGTGTCCTTGAGAATGTTCCGGGAAGGGAGCTTGGGAGGATGCGTCTCGCGATGTCGTTGCTCGAGCGAACGCACCCGCATCGCCCGAAGTTCAGCAATGATGGGCGCGAGGTGGAACTGGGTTTGATGATCGGGGTAGCTAGACATATGACTCCTTTCTGACCTCGGGCGACCTGACCTGCCGGACCCAACCAGGACCCACATCAGAGATGCCCGCCTACAACATTCCTTAAACGACGGACGCCAAGCACGACGGACACGTCATCGCATGGCATCCGGTCGATGGCCTGTAACCAAAAACTTTAACACAGGTTCCCTTCACCCAGCGGCGGGAAAACCCCGCCAACTCCACGGTCGATCAGCACTTCCCAAGTGGCCTGCCGGCCGTCTCACGCAAACACAAGAGGATCTACTCGACTATTGGCCACATCAAGCCGATGGTCTGGCGTAGGGTCTTTCAGTAGAATGCCACCGCACAAAAATAACAACAAAGTGACACTACAAATGAAATGATTGTCTTGTGTTCTGTCCAGTCTGGCTAGGGTGGGTTGCGCGGCTTCTGCGCCCAGATACATCGTCAGCAAGGAAGAAGCACTCAAGCCCAGAGTGACCAGAGTCGGCATTCTGTTCCAAGACGGATTCTGCAATGAAGAGGATACGTGCACCGACCCAGAAAACCGGCAGGATGACGACTGAGCCGCAGAAGCTTCCTGCTTCCCGACCCAACATCACTCGACTGAACCCGCCTTCTGGTGGGAGGGGCTGGTTGTTCGAGGCGGAACGGGCTTTACCACCCCCTATGCCGGAGAAATCCAGAAATCGGGCACACGCAGCACCTATGATGCCAACCTGGCGGTCGGCTACTACCTCACGCCACATGACTATGCCCCCTTCCTTGGCGATCTGGTCGGTTATGTGGCCACCAATCTCACTCAGGTCATCGATAACCGTGGGCCCAACAGCCCGACCGTCGTCACCCTGGGCCCGGGTTTTCGCAGCCATGTGATCGACAACTGGTACTTGCTCGGCGCAGTCGAGGTACCCGTCACCAACCCCCAGCCCTTTGACTATCAGGTCCTGGGCGGCATCATGAAAGTGTATTGATCCTGTCAATCTGGCTAAGCCGCTAAAAAGCCCGCCGTGTTTTTGCACGGCGGGCATTTTGATGTCCGAGAATACCGCAGAAGCCCGCTATCGATTGACTCGCAGACTCGTCGGAAAACAGGATGCCTCGGCAGTGCAATCAAACGTCTGCTTGTTGACGAGATCCTTACAAATTCCAGCTCAGGCGAGGATATCCTCAGGGAAATGCGGGACCTCAGCCCCTTGTTAGGGATGAAGCAAGCTTTCCACATCCCCCATCGGTCTGGGGGCAGTGCATCGGCTCGGTGGCTAGCCCATGGAAGCGTTTACGGCCGCCGATTTCGCCCAACCTGAGCCCAACCACCGGCTTTTCACCAGCCGCTTATCTGATACATTCCCCCGCTCATTCGCTTACGCCCCTCATTTCATGTCT
>DIVI01000056.1 GCA_002423305.1 Methylococcus sp. UBA6136
GGTCGCCCGAGGCGACGCGCTCGGCGGCGGCCACCGCGGTCTGGATGGGGCGTGAGATGGATCGGGCGACCGCCAGCGCAACCAACAGTGAGGGAAACAAAATCGCCGCCAGAATACCGAGCATGGTCCATCGCTGATTGGTCACCATGGTCATGGCTTCTCCCACGTCCTGCTGCACGCTCATGCCCCAACGGAATGATGGGACGTAAGTCCAGGAGGCCATGACCGAATTTCTAAAGATACTTGAGACCAGACCGGCGCCCTGGTTCCCACTCATCGCGTTTTGCAACCCCATGCCATAGTCTGCACCAGGACGCAGGGTCAGTTTGAACAGGCTGTCGGGGTGGTCTCGCAGCGGCGCGGCCACTCTGATTTCATCATTATGCTGGGTGCCAATAACAATCTGTCCCGTTCGTCCCAGGCCAGCGTAGTCGGTGATGATGTCGTGAATTTCCCGGGTATTCAGCTGGAGCACCAGAAGTCCGACGTTGTGACCGTTTTCCATGATGATCGGTGCCGCCGCGAATCCCAGAGGAAGATCGTGGCCGGGATACAGTGCGAAATCCGAAAGGTCGGGGGCCAGCAGAGTCCGGGTGCGTTTGACCAGGGTGGCCAGTGGGCTGTCTCGTTGTGGACCGGTGAGTATGTTCTTGCCCAGATCCAACGACTTGTTGGTTTGATAAAGAATATTCCCGACCGGACAAGTGATGATGGCATCCGTAAAGCCGAGGCTCGGAGCAAAGTAGTCAGCCAGCAGCTGGATTGATCTTTCGGCTTCGGCTCGCTGTTCTGGTGAGCTGTTTGGGTTCTGGAGAGCCAGTGTGGCATCTGCCGAGCGCTTGAGACGGCCCAGTACCGCCGCCCCGCGAGCCCGCTCGTAGGCATAAATCTCCAGCGAATTCGCCTTATCCTTGGCGATCATCGTTAATTTCTGCAGGGTCTCCCTTTCCAGGGAACTGCTGGATAATCGGTCGATGACCAGGGTGGTGATCGACATCGGAACCAGTACCAGAACCCCGAACCAGAAGATGAGCCGGGTAGCCAGGTTCTTGTTCAGCACGCCAAATTTTTCCTTAAGCTTCATGGCTGCCCTGACCTGACGGTAGCTTTTTGATTGACCCAGCTATGGTCCCAACTCACATAGAGATCCTGAAGCAGCTTATCCCAATCCGACACGGAGCGTGATCGCGGGTAAGGGACCGGGCGAATGGGGTATCCCGCCGACCAGACACTGGTGATTCGGCCGTCCTCGCTGATTTTTCCGATATGAAACGAGCGCCAGGTGTGTCGGGTGGCCGGGTCAATGGTGACGATGCCCTCGGGCGCGTTGTAACTCAGCCCCATCAGCGCCTGATTAACATCTTCGGCGGCCAGACTGTTAGCCCGTTCAGCGGCCCGAGCCCACAGTTTTGCGCTGATGTAGGCCATTTCCATGACGTCGCTTACTACACGGTCAGCGCCGTAACGGTCCCGGAAAGCTTTGATGAACGCCGTGTTTTCGGGTCGCGCAATGCTCTGAAAATAATTCCAGGCGGAGTAGTGACCACTGATGTCGGCATTGGGAATCTGCTGGACTTCGGTTTCGCTGATGGAGAAGGACACTACCGGCGCCAGCTGAGGACTCAGGCCCGCCGTCTTGAGCGCACGATAGAACGGAGCATTGGAGTCGCCGACGATGGTGCTCAGGATGACATCCGGCTTTGCTGCACGAATTTTTTCGATCGCCTCGGAGGGGTCAGTGCCACCGAATGGAAGGTAGGTTTCCCCGACGACTTCACCGCCCAGCGCCATCAGCTGATCCGCCACCATGGCGTTGACCGTACGAGGCCAGATGTAATCCGATCCTACCAGAAAGAAACGCTTGCCCAGATTGACGAAACTCCAGTTCACGGCCGGCAGAACCTGTTGGTTGGGTGCCGCGCCGGTGTAGATGATGTTGGGGGATTTTTCCAGACCCTCATAGGCCATCGGGTAAATCAGCAGACCGTCATGCCGTTCAATGATGGGTTTGACCGTCTTGCGGCAGGCCGAAGTCCAGCAGCCGATGACGGCGGCGACCTTTTCCTCGGTGAGTAGCTGCTCCAACTTGTTGGCGCCGGTATCGGCATTGGAGGCTGTATCCGCCATCACGGCCTTGATCCGATGGCCCAGAACACCGCCGGCCGCATTGATTTCTTCAATGGCCAGTTGCTCGGCTTCTGCCATGGGCTTTTCGCTGATGGCCATGGGGCCGGTCAGCGCGTGAAGGATGCCTAGGCGAACCACGCGGTGGTTGGCTCGCTGATCCCAAAACCAGCCGGCGAGGAGGCCCGTAAGTGCCAGCGCCAGGGCCGCCCCGGCCAGCCGATGCTTTTGCCAGAAGCGAGGTTCCAGCCCCACTGGCATCCCCGCCGGCTCCATATCAGAGCGCCTCGGCGACGGTCGGCAAGATATCAAAGAGCTTGCTGAAACCGCTGATTTCAAACACATCCCTGAGCGTGGCATTCAGGCCGCAGAGCTTGACCTTGCCCTGGACCGGTTCCAGCTTCTTGGCAATCAGCAGAATGACCCGCAGCCCGGCGCTGCTGATGAAGTTCACGGCAGAGAAGTCAAGAATCAGCTTTTTCTCTCCCTCATCAATCCAGGTCATACATTGTTGTTCCAGTTCCTTCGCGCTGTTAGCGTCGATACGGCCATCCAGGCTGATGACCAGTGAGTCCTGGTTCTTGGTGGAAGCGATTGCAAGCATGGGATTGATTTCCGGTGATGGTTGAAAAAGGTTTTGGTAGCGAACGTCAGATTTGAAAGTTCACGGCATTATGGGGCTAGTCCAGCACGGGCAGGAAGGTCGTATTGTCCTCATCTGTGGACCAGACGTCACCGGTTTCGAGGTCAAACCACCAGCCGTGCAGGCTCAGGGTCCCGTCCTTCACGCGATCCTTGATCCATGGGTAGGTCGCCAGATTGGCCAGCGAGCCGCGAATGGCGGCCCGCTCAGCCAGATGCTGATGCTGGCAAAGCGTCGCCATGTCTACCTCGTTGACCTCCATGTCCCCCGTGGCGGGCTGAGTTTTGCCGCCCGGGTTCAGGATGTATTTAAAGCAGGCATCCAGCGCCATCGAAACCCAGCTGCCGACGAAATCCCGTTCCAGTCGCTGGCCGGAGAGCGTGGCGAGCAGGGCCTTTATGCCGCCGCAATAAGCATGCCCCAGGACCACAATATGATTGACCCCAAGGTCTCGCACCGCATATTCAATCGCCGCACGCGCCCCATCATGGCTGCCTTCCAGCTTATAAGGCGGCACCAGATTGGCCACATTGCGGACCACAAACAAGTCGCCGGGTGCCGCGCCGGTAAGAATCGCCGGGTCCACGCGGGAATCACTGCAGGCGATCAGGAGCACTTTCGGTTTTTGACCGTGTTCCGTCAGCTCCTTCATCTGCTCCGGTGATTGCTCGTAATAGCGTTTCTGGAAACCCTTGATGCCCGCCAAAAGGCGTTGCATCACCCTATCGTCAGTGTCGGTCATTTGGATTTGCCTCTGGAGATGAGTGATTCGTCATGATGGTGGTCTTTGTGTCTGAATCCGCCAAAGGGCAGGTCATCCCCGCCACTGTCTGGACCGTTGAAGGATTCATGATTACCGGCAACGGTAAACCGCGCCGACATAAGTCACATTGGTCTGTTCGCTGGAGCCACCGCCACTGCCATTGGCCACCCCAAAGCTACCGGTTTGTCCCGCCCGCGTGGTCAGCAGCTGGATGGTATTGCCCCCCATCTGTGCGGCCTGGTTCTTGAGATCGTTGCGCGCCCCCGTCTCCAGATTGGCGTTGCTGGTCCAGCCACCCGTGAAGAAATTGCCCTGATTACCGGTCACCTCACCCAGATATTCGCAATCCTTGGGGTCGGAAGTGACCAGACGCACCTTCTGTGCCTGCGGATTGAGCGGATTGGCCGCACACCCCGCCATCATCAGCAACAGGGCTACCTGCACCCTCTGGGATATTTTGAATGCTCTCATGAGAATGCCTGCTCTATCAGGAAGGGGAAGTTTTTGCCGATGATATAGAAACTCAAGTGATTTTGTCGCCGGTTGGGCGAAACCCAATCCTTGACTCGGTAGCCCCTGCGCGGGCTGAGCAGGCTTGAACGTGGGTGAGCAAGCGGTAATGTGGGCTGAGCGGAGTCGAAGCCCGACGCCCCCCTTCAGCGGCATTGATGGTTTCGAATAGACTGCACGGCATGCACCTGGCCAACCCCTCCAGCCATCGCCCGTCAAAAAAGCCCGCATGAATGCCTTAGAAATCGAACAAGCCGTCTCCGACCTCGCACTGCAAGCCTTTGACCGGGTCGAGTTTCCTTATGCCTTCCTGCAAGCCTTCGGCAACAAGGACACCACGCTCAAGCGGCTGCGCTCGGGCGCCACCAACAAGTCCGACCTCGGCGGCGTGCTGCAAACCGGCAACATCCACCTGGTCGTGTGCGAGCTGGGCGAGGTGACCGCCACGCTGGCCGCCCTCAAGGCCAGCCCGGCCACCGCCCGTGCCAAGGCCAAATTCATCCTCGCTACCGATGGCGAAACGCTGGAGGCCGAGGCGCTGGACAGCGGCGAAACCGTCGCCTGCGCCTACCCCGACGTTCCCGATCACTTCGGCTTCTTCCTGCCGCTGGCCGGCATTTCCACCGTCCAGCAAATCCGCGAAAGCTCGTTCGACATCCGCGCCACCAGCCGCCTGAACCGTCTTTACGTCGAACTACTCAAGGACAACCCCGACTGGGGCGCCGCCGATCGCCGGCACGAGATGAACCACTTCATGGCGCGGCTGATCTTCTGCTTCTTCGCCGAAGATACCGACATCTTCCACGGTAGCGGCTTGTTCACCACCGACCTGCGCGCCGCGCATGACCGCAACGATGAACTGCTGGAACGCATCTACATCGGCCGCCGCTTCAAGAACGACACCGAGCGGCTGGAAAAACTGTTCGAGCTGTATACGAAGATGACCGCGGCGGGGGCCAAACGCCCCTCAGTCTCTCCTCGCAAGCACGGTAAGGGGACTGACAATAATGTGGGGATGGACCTGTGAGCGAGCGGCCCGCGGGCCTGGCGCCCATGCCCGAAGGTTACGCCGACTGGCTGGCCGACCTGAAAACCCGTATCCACAGCGCCCAGCAGCGCGCGACGCTGGCGGTCAACCGGGAACTGGTCCTGCTGTACTGGCAGATCGGCCGGGATATCCTGGCACGACAGGCCGCGCAGGGCTGGGGCGCGAAAGTGATCGAGCGGCTGGCCCAGGACTTGCGCGCCGCCTTTCCCGACATGAAGGGATTTTCTCCCCGCAACCTCAAATACATGCGTGCCTTTGCCGAGGCGTGGCCGGATGCGGAATTTGTGCAAGAGGTGCTTGCACAATTGCCGTGGTATCACCAACTGGCGCTGTTGGATAAATTACCCAGCCAAGAAACCCGCCGCTGGTATGCGGCCAAGGCCATCGAGCATAACTGGTCACGCAATGTGCTGGTGATGCAGATCGAAACCCGCTTGCTGGAACGGACCGGCAAGGCGATTACCAATTTCGCGGCCAGCCTGCCCAGGCCCCAGTCTGATCTGGCGCGGGAATCGCTGAAAGATCCGTATCGTTTCGACTTCCTCGGACTGACCGACGAGGCTCAGGAGCGCGAGATCGAGCACGCCCTGGTCAAGCATGTCACCGAATTCCTGCTGGAGTTGGGCGCGGGCTTTGCCTTTGTCGGTCGGCAAGTGTTTCTGGATGTAGGCGGTGACGAGTTTTTCATCGACTTGCTGTTCTATCACCTGAAGCTGCGCTGTTATGTGGTGATTGAACTCAAGGGTGGCAAGTTCAAGCCGGAGCATCTGGGTCAGTTAGGGTTTTATCTGACCGCCGTGGATGCCAAGATCAAGCATCCGCAGGACGGCCCGACCATCGGTCTGCTGCTGTGCAAGAGCAAGAACAAGGTGGTCGCCGAATACGCGCTACGGGACAACACTCAGCCGATAGGCGTGGCGGAATACAAGTTGCTCGAATCCCTGCCTGCAGAATTGCAGACCAGTCTGCCTAGCATTGAGCAGATCGAGCGGGAACTGGGCGGTGGGGAGCCGGCCGGCGGGTGCAGCAAGAGCTGAAGTCGGGGCTGCGGGAAACTCGCCCCTTCATCCGGCAGGCCGGTATCGAGCAGGGGCACTGGTTCATTCTTGGTGGACAGACGGTCTACGTGGCCAAAGTGGGTGATGCCATCAAGGCCACTAATGGCGAAAATGATGCCCGGCTGAGGGTGATCTATGCCAACGGCACCGAAAGCAACCTGCTGCGTCGCTCCTTGCAAAGAGCCTTGCACAAGGACGAAGCGGGGCGCCGCATTAGCGAGCCGGACCCCGTGGAAACCCGCATCGCTGAGGCGGCGCAGCATGCCACTTATCTGCTGGCGGAGGTGGAAGTCGTGGCCACCTACAAGCTGGCATGCATTTCGTCGGTCCAACTCAATCTGACGATTCAGGACCGGTTCGGTCATCCGGTCAAACCCAGGGAATGGTTCCTGGTGCCGCTGCCGGTGATCGACGAGGCGGTGCGGCGCATCCTGGATGGCTCGATTACCGGGGTGGTCTACGACCAAAGTGCGGTGCTTCTGGTTGGGTCAGGTTAAACCGGGTCAAAGTCTTGAGGCCTCAAAGCCGTTCGCTTCGACTCCGCTCAGCGGACGGCCTTGGCTCCAAGCGACATCGCCTGGCGCCAGACGCGGTCAGGTATGCGATGATTCGGGTCGCGGCCCATGTTCTGGGGACATTCACCCTTCGATGTTGCGGCTGGGCGCTACACTTAACGGGGCCTCTGGAAATTGCACTTCGACAAGCTCGGAGCGAGTGGAGCTTGATATAAAACAAGAAATGATCCGTGCTTGCTGAGCCCTTCGGCTGAGCGCAGTCGAAGGGCACGAATGGATAATTTTTAGAGGTCCCCTTAACATTCTCAAGTCCTGAAAATGAATGAAAGCATGATGAGCGCATCCGCGGCGGACATTCCCGGCCCATTGCATCTGCAGTTGCCTGCTGAGCAGGACAGCCTCGTTGAGCTGGCCGAGGCCGTTGAGGGGTTGGCCGAGGCCGAGGCATGGCCGTCCGAGGCCAAGTTTCATGTCGATCTGGTGCTGGAGGAGTTGGCGCAAAACATCATTTCGTATGGTTACCCGGATGGACGATCCGGTCAGTTCGTGGTGTCCATTCAGCGGCTGGGTGATGAACTGAATATCGTGATTGAGGACGATGGCATTCCGTTCGACCCCTTTAGTCTGGCCGAGCCGAATCTGGAGCTGTCTCTGGATGAGCGGGCGATCGGCGGATTGGGCGTGCATTTCACCCGGACACTGATGGACACCTACCGATATCAGCGTTTGGACGGCCGCAATCGGGTGGAGTTGACCAAGTCCCTCGTGGCAGACAACGACTGAGCGGTCGCCTCGATGCAGCATATTCTTTTTCGAGTGGGCCCCGAGATTTTTGCCATACCGGCCGACGATATCAATGCCGTGCTGCCGATGCCGACACTGGAGCATCTGGCCAACGCACCGGAGCATTTTGTCGGTCTGCTGAGGTATCAAGATCGGCTGGTGCCGGTGCTCGATGTCAATGTACTGCAAGGCCAACCGCCCTGTCGGCCCGTCATCAGCACGCGCATTCTGCTGGTCAGTTCCACCGAGGGTGCCTTGGGTCTGTTGGTCGAGCAGGCGATGGAAATGATGGATCTGCGCAGTCCCCAAATCCTGCCGAATGACCTGCTGGTCAAGGATCGGGACTGGCTGACCCCGGAAATTTTCGATACCGAGCTTGGGCTGGTCCAGTCCGTCCGCTGGCGGGCCCTGCTGACGTCTGAGTGGTCAGCGCTAGCGGTAGAGGAGAGCTGAATCTCAGATGAGTTTTCAGTCCGAACTCGCCGAATGGATGGCATCCCGCTACGGGCTGGACCTCGCTGTTTTTGGCCAGGGGGCGGTTGACGAGGCTCTGGGCGTTCGTTGCCGGGCCATCGGCGTGTCGGGAGTCGACGCTTACGTGCCCCGCTGGCGTGAGGAGGCAGATGAACGTGAGGCCTTTCTCGACGGGCTTCTGGTCGGTGAAACCTGGTTCTTCAGAGAGTGGCCCGCTTTTCAGGCGCTGAGTGATTGGCTGGCCACCCAGCCCCGGCGGTTTGGCCCGCAGAGTCCGCTGCGTGTCCTGGCCCTGCCCTGTGCGACGGGAGAGGAGGCATGGTCGATTGCCGCCATTGTTCAGGAGGGTGGGCTGGATGCGGCCAGCGTCGTGATCGATGCGATGGATATCAATCACTCCGCGCTGGAGTTTGCCGAACGGGGACGCTACCCTCAGCGACGGCTGCGAAGCCAGCCACTGTCGCGATGGACTCACGTACTACGGGCCCAAGAAGGTGAGTGGATGGAGGTGGACGGCAGCCTGCGCGGCATGGTGCGCTTCATTGAGGCGAATGCCATGGATCGCTCATTTCTTTTGAAGCGAGACCCTTATCACGTCATATTCTGTCGTAACATGTTGATATACATGGGTGGTGAAGCCCGCTCGCAGGTGTGCAAGACGCTCGCAGCCTGTCTGGATCAGGATGGTTTGCTCTTTCTCGGACATGCCGAGCAGTTGCCATCCGGGCTTGGCCTGGTGAGAACCGGCGCCGATGGCGCTTTTGCCTGGCGCCCCCAACAAGAATTGCAAACGCCAAAGCCAGCGGGACCTGTTTCGCGACCATTGCCCAGGCACAGTGCCGGCTCTGGGCCGGCCGGCTGCATGTCACGGCCGGTCCCGAATTCGCGTCCGGCCGTGACCGCGGCCGCCCCTCAGACGCTGTTACGATCCGGTCCGCTCGCGGAGCCGAGTCCGCCGGTCCGCGTGATCCCACCCGCTGTCGATCTGGAAGCCGTTCGTCAGCTGGCTGACCAGGGCCGCTATCTGGAAGCCTTCAAACGTTTGGACTCCCCTGATGCCCGCGCCTCGCTTGACCCTGAGGTCCACAGTCTGGCGGGGGTCCTGTTGGGCGCGCTGGATCGCAAGGCCGAGGCCATGAGCCGTTTGCGGCGAGCCTTGTATCTCGCGCCCGGTCATGCCGAGAGTTTGGCCCACCTGGCGTTGCTGATCGAGGAGAGCGGCGATGCGGCGGGGGCGGGGCGCCTGCGTGCGCGGCTGGCTGATCCAGCCGGGGCAGCTGGGCCATGAGTGCCGTTCCTCAACTGCAGAAGGACGTACCCTGCTGGAAGACGATTGGCATATTGGCCGATCGCAGCTGCGAACAATTGCAGCAGCACGTTCACTGCCGCAATTGCCCGACCTATCGGCTGGCCGGCCGTCAGTTACTGGATCGGCCGATGCCGGCCGAATATCGGACCGAACTCACCCACCGGCTGGCCGGCAAGCCGCCCGAACGTCAGGCTGATTATCAACGCCTGCTGGTCTTTCGCGTAGCCAGCGTCTGGTTGGCGATGCCGTCTGCCTGTTTCGAGCAGTCGCTGTCCCCGGCTTCCATCGTCCGCGTTCCCGCTCGCAGCAATCGGCATTTTCTGGGGCTGGTCAACACTCATGGCGAGCTGCAATTGTGCTTCACGCTGGAGCATTTCATTGGCCCGGATCCCGACGAGGTGGCGGTGGTCGAGTCCACCCGTGCCTTTCCCCGACTGTTGGTCGTTCGCCTGCAGGGGCAGCGCTGGGTGTTTCCCGCCGACGAGGTCCTTGGGACGATAGAGTATCCCCTGTCCGGCTTGCAAAAACTGCCGGCGAATGTCGACAAGTCCAGCCAACGGCTGGTGTCGGCCCTGTTTGACCTCGATGCCTTGCGCATCAAGCTGATCGATGAAGAACGCCTGGCTGTTCTTTTCCAGGAGGCTTTGTCATGAGTGCCCCTGATGCATTCCTGATGGAGTTGTTCCGTGAGGAAATGGGCGCTCACAGCGCGGTACTGACTGATGGATTATTGACTCTGGAGCGGGACGGCGGCTCGCGTGAACGCATCGAGCCACTGATGCGCGCGGCCCATTCGATCAAGGGCGCGGCCAGGGTAGTCGATCTGTTGCCGGCGGTTCACATCGCCCATGAGATGGAGGATGTGCTGGTCGCGGCGGGGGAAGGGCGCGTCAAGCTCGATGCCGCCATGGTGGATATCCTGCTCGCCGCATTGGACTGGATGGTGGGCATGAGTGCTGTCGCCGATGAGGCGCTGGCCGACTGGATGGAGCAGCATGCCGCAGAGGCGGAGGAGTGGGTCGCAAGGGTGGGCGTCTGTCTAGGCAAGACGCCGCAAAATCCTGTCGCCGAACCCGGGTCGGAAGAGAAGCCCGAACTGGTTTCGGCCCCCTTGCCCGCGGATGCCGATCCAGTGCTGGCCTCCACGCCGGTCGCTGCGTCGGTTTCTGTGGCTGACCCGGTCGTTGAGGCGTCCCCAGATCCTGCGCCTTCAGTCCCTTCCGCGGATGAATCCTCCGCCCCAGCCGCCAAGCCGGCGCAAGCCTCGGCTAAGAAAGCTTCACCGCCGGCCAATGAACCGGCTGAGTCCACCGATGCGCCCGTCCGCATCACCGCCGAGACGCTCAGCCAGATGCTGGCCTTTGCGGCCGATATGCTGCTGGAAGCCCGGCGGATCGAGGGGCTGGCGCGCGATCTGCAATCACTGAAACGCCTGCAGCGGCGGTTGCTGGCCACCGTTCAGTCCTGTGGCGGCGACCCTGAATCCAGTCAGGCCCAAGTGCGCGAAGGTCTGGCCGAGTTGGGGTCAGCGGTGGATCATCACGATGGCCAGTTGGCGGATGTCGCCAGTCGCACCAATTTCCTCTCAGAACGCCTGCACAATCTGGCCCTGCGCGGTCGCATGCGGCCTTTCTCCGATGGTGTCCAGGGCTTTCCCCGGCTGGTGCGCGATGTCGCCCGCCAGTTGGGCAAGCAGGTCGATTTTGAAATCCTCGGTCAGAGCACGCTGGTCGATCGGGATATTCTTAGCCGGCTGGATGCCCCGCTGAATCACCTGTTGCGCAATGCACTTGACCACGGGCTGGAAACGCCCGAGGCGCGTCTTGCCCATGGCAAGCCGGCTACGGGCAAGTTGCGCCTGGAAGCCCGGCATCGCAGCGGGCGCCTGCTGGTGTCGATCAGTGACGATGGCCATGGCATCGATGCAGACAGCCTGCGTGCGAAAATCATCAACAAGGGCCTGATCACGGCCGAGATGGCTGAGCGCCTCACGACCTCTGAGCTGTATGACTTTTTGTTTTTGCCGGGGCTGAGTACGCGCGATACGGTCAGCGAGATCTCCGGGCGCGGTGTGGGGCTGGATGTGGTGCAAACCATGGTTCATGCCTGCGGCGGCTCGTTGCAGGTGAGCTCCGAGCGCGGCGCCGGCACCCGCTTCGAATTGCAGTTGCCGGTTACCCGCTCGGTAATCCGGACACTGCGGGTCGAGGTGGCCGGCCAGGGCTATGCTCTGCCGTTGGCCCGCATTGATCGGGCCGAGCGGCGCGATGCTACCCAGCTGGAGTCGCTCAACGGAAACTATTACTTTGCGACCGAGCAGGGCAATGTCGCGTTGATATCGGCAAGACGTCTTCTGGGTATTGAGGATGCCCCCATGCCGGCCGCCCAGTTGTCGCTGGTGCTGATCAGCTCCGAAGGACGCCAGTACGCGCTGGAAGTGGATGCCCTGCATGGCGAATGCGATCTGGTCGTGAGGCCGCTGGATCGCCGTCTCGGCAAGGTGCCCAACCTCAGTTCGGTGGCCCTCGATGAGCACGGTCAGCCGGTCATGATCATGGATGTCGATGATCTCGTGCGTTCGTCCGACCGCCTGTCCGGTCAGTCGCAACCGACCCGTCGCCGGCCGGTGCATGCGGTCAAGCGTCGCACCCGGCGCATATTGGTCGTGGACGACTCCATCACCGTGCGGGAGGTCGAACGCAAGCTGTTGGAGAACGGCGGTTATGACGTGGATGTGGCGGTGGACGGCATGGACGGCTGGAATCAGCTCACCCTGAATGCGTATGACCTGGTAGTGACTGATGTGGATATGCCGCGTATGAACGGCATCGAACTGGTGACGCGCATCAAGGCTGATCCCAAGCTAAGTGGGCTGCCGGTGATCATCGTGTCCTATAAGGACCGCGAGGAAGATCGTTTGCGCGGCATGCAGGCCGGTGCTGATTATTACCTGACGAAAAGCAGTTTCCACGACAGGGGTCTTATCCAGGCGGTTCGTGACCTCATCGGCGGCGCCGACGACGTATGAAGGTCGCGATTGCCCATCAGGACCGTGCCACGGTCGAAAGACTGTCTCGATGGGTGAGAGAGCAGCCGGATATCACGCTGATCTGGACCGCTCATAACGCTGCCGACGTACTTTCGAAATGCGCGGGCCACCCGGTGAATCTGTTGCTGATGGGGCTCGATCTGCCGGGAATGCCCGCCGGCACGCTGACGGGCCGGCTGATGGCGGAATCGCCGTGCAGCATTCTGTTGCTGAATCAAGGCTGCCAGCCCTGTTTCAATCATGTCTTCGATGCGCTGGGCCAAGGTGCGGCGGATGCCGCCATTCTTCCCGTCCCGGCCCACTGGGACCAGCCTGAAAGCTGGGACGATCTTCTCAATCGACTGAATACGCTGAGGACGTTGACCGGGCATCGTCCGCGGCCATCGGGACCATCGGATAAAGCCGTGGCAGAGCGTGCGATTCCGCGTGAGTTGCCGTCGGTGGTAGCCATCGGTTCGTCGACGGGAGGCCCCAAGGCCCTGGCCACCGTGCTGTCCCGGCTACCGGCGGACTTTCCGGCCACGGTGGTGATCGTTCAGCATCTGGATTTCCACTTCATCGAAGGACTTGCGGAATGGCTCGATCAGTCCACCCCATTGCCGGTGGCGGCATTGACGCGGGAAACGGTGTTGCAGCCGGGCAAGATCTGGCTGGCGGGTCGGCCCGAGCATGTCATCGTCAATCAGGCCCGCAGCCTGGGTTGGACCCAGGAGTGGCCGGAGTTGATCAGCCGCCCCTCGATTGATGTCTTGTTCAAAAGTCTGGCGCAACACCCGTCCATTCGCGGCTGTGGCGTATTGCTGACCGGCATGGGTCGCGATGGCGCGGCCGGATTGCTGGCGCTGCGCAAGTCCGGTTTTCACACGATTGCCCAGGACCAGGCGAGCTGCGTGGTCTATGGCATGCCCAAGGCCGCCGCCGAACTGGGGGCTGCCGCTGCCGTGCTGCCGCTGGCGGATATCGGTGATGCGATCGTCGAGCACATTGCACGGCTGCATCAAGCCGAACCTGTTTCCTAAAACCTCACCACGCCAACCGAGGCGCAACATGACCCTATCTGTCCTTCCGATCTCAACCAACCCGCTGACCGAACACAAGATTGTCGTGCTGCTGATCGACGACCAGCGCATCATCGGCGAAGCCGTCAAGCGCATGCTGCAGACCGAAACCGATATCGAATATCACTACACCTGCAACCCGGCTGAAGCCCTGGATCTGGCCGGCCAGCTCAAGCCGACGGTGATTTTGCAGGATCTGGTGATGCCGGAGATCGACGGCATCACGCTGGTCAAGTCGTTCCGGGCGCATGAGGCGACTGTTTCGGTGCCCATGATCGTCCTGTCCAGCAAGGAGGAGCCGACCACCAAAGCCGAGGCCTTTGCGGCCGGGGCCAATGATTATCTGGTTAAGTTGCCGGATCCCGTAGAGCTGATTGCCCGCATCCGTTACCACTCCAGCGCCTACATTGCCTTGCTTCAGCGTAATCAGGCGTTTGCAGCGTTGGAAGAGAGTCAAAAGGCCCTGGCGGCGGAACTGACCGAAGCCGCTGACTATGTGCGCTCCCTGCTGCCCGCCCCGATCCAGCAATCAGGCATGCAGACCGCGTGGGTGTTCATTCCCTGCAGTTCGCTCGGAGGCGATGCCTTCGGTTATTTCGACATTGATGACGATCACATCGCCATCTTCCTGCTCGATGTCTGCAACCACGGGGTTGGGTCGGCCTTGCTCTCGGTCAGTGCCATGAATGCCTTGATGGGCAAGACGCTGGTCGATGTCGACTTCCGCCAGCCGATCGAGGTGATGACGGCGTTGAACCAGGTGTTTCTGATGGAGAAGCACAATAACCTTTACTTCACTATCTGGTATGGCGTAATGCAGAAAAGCACGCGCACTCTGCGTTACTCCAGTGGCGGTCATCCCCCGGCAGTCATGTTCGCGGGCGCTGAAACCGAGCTTCTTCGTTGCCGGGCGATGCCGATTGGGACCTTGGAGAGTATGGAGTTTGAGGAGGGGCAGACCCAGGTACCGGTGGGCGCCACGCTTTATGTCTTCAGCGATGGGATCTACGAGATTCGCACGGCCGATGGTGTCGAGCTGGAGTTGAACGAGTTCGTCGAAATTCTTCAGCGGCCGGAGCGCGAGACCGGGCGCAAGGTGGATGAAGTATTGGCGACCATGCGCGAACTGCAGGGGCATCCACATTTCGATGACGATGTTTCATTGCTGGAATTGCGGCTGTAGCCGTATCTTTTGAACCCCCGAATTTTTTTATTCATGGCGCAAAAAAACAGGCGCTTTTGAGGGCGCCTGCAAGTCAAGGTAAACCAATAAGACAAACTTAGCTGATGACTATAATACCGGGTATTGTGAAATTTTGAATGCGGTATTTTGTCGCAGGCCACCTACGTTAAATAACCCAGGATATGGGTTATTTAACGTAGTACAAAAATAAAATGGTTTGCACTACCTGACGAAGGCAAAATAGGCAAGTAGCCCATAACAGGTGACGGCCAGACTGGCATGTGCTATCACCAAGCCCCGGATGCACTGGCCTTTGGCGCGTCTGATCGCCATCAATATGCCAAGGCCAATAATAGCCACGGCCAGCCCGATATTGATATACAGGCGTTCGTCACCCTCGGCGGCTGCCCATATCACCAGGCCGGAGCCCAGTAAAGCAAGCCCCGCATGGGTTCTTGCATACATGGGGTCTTGATGGCCGCCCCTGAAAACCCCGATAGCTAAACCAAGCCCCATCAGGGCTACAACGGTAAATACCGCCAAAGCGAATATCAGCATGAATGACTCCTTATTTTTCTGGGTTAAGAGATTTTTATTTTAGGGGCCGTGTTAAAGCACTGGCAAGTTAAATGGGCTGAATTTAAAAACTAACTTCTGATTATTTGATGTAGATCAAATATCGCCGGTTTTAACTAGGGTCCATGCTTGCGAGCGGGTGTTTTGGGTGGGGTTGATTTTGCCCGCACGGATTTTTTCCGGATGGGTTCGGGTGATGAGGTACTGGCTTCCTGAAGATGGGCGATATTTGCCCGCATTATGCTCAGCCAATCTCCGCTCACGGGGCGATTGGCGCAGGGGCGGAAATCCAATGGCCGCAGCTTGAGCTCGGCCAGGGTCGCCTGAATCTCTGTGCTGGGCATCTCTTCCCAGAGCATGAGCCGGGCGGGGTGTGCCGACAGGGTCTGTCGCAACGCTGTCCACTCGCTGGCTGGCGGCATTTCGCCCGGCTCCCAATGGACGGATTTGAGATTCAAACCATAGCGCCGCTCCAGGTATTGGTAGACCGGGTGGGAGGCCATGAGGGCTTGGCCGGCCAGAGCGCCCGCTACCTGTTTCATGTCTGCATCCAAGCGCATCAGGTCGGCATCCAGTGCCGCCCGGTTATGTTCGATGGTGCTCCGAAGTGCCGGCCGGGTGCGAATCATGGCGGCGGCCAGCGCATCCACCTGCTGGGCTGCCTGGGTGAAGTCCAGCCAGGTGGTCGAGGCGGTGCCGTCATGGCTGTGCATGCCGTTACCCCCGTGGCTATGGGTAACGGCGTCCTTGATGACCAGATAGCGTGACTTGAAGGCGGCCGAGGTGTCGACCCACTTGCTGTGCGGCAGGCTGACCCGATTCAGCCACTTCTCGTAATCGGCGCCGTTGAGCGCGATCAGGTCGGCCTTCTGCATGGCCTGTATCGTGGGGGCATCGGGCTGCCAATAGGCAGGGTCCTCGTCATTCGGCACGGGCAACTCGACTCGTACCTGGGCGCCGCCCAGGCGTTCGGCAAAATAAGCCAGCGGATAGTTGGATGCCGTGATGGTCAGCGGGGCGTATTCGATCGCCTGTGCTGGCAGCGACAGGCTCAGGCACAATAAAAGAGTGGCCAGTCGACCCTCGGGTCGAATCCATAGGCGTGGGTGGGTCATGTTGTCCTCGTCAGTGCATGAAAAAACGTAAGGTCGATTCATTCAGGCCCTGCTGGGCCAGTCGAACCCAGAAAAAACCCAGCGCCAAGCTGGCCAGACCTAGTAACAGACTCTCGGCCAGAATCAGTCGCAGCAGCGTCAGCCGGCTGGAACCCAGCAGGAACAGGGTCCGCATTTCCTCGCGGCGCATGCGCAGCGACAGCCAGAACACCAGCGACAGGGCCAGCAGGGTGGCGATACCCACCAAAGCCAGTACCAGATCGAACAGATCGCGGATGCGGAAGATGTTGTCCAGCAGGTGGCGGGTGATCTCCAGCGGCACCACCAGCTGGTCCGGCTGGGTGTCATCGAGATAGCGGCCGCGCAGGAGTGTCGAGGCCCGTGTGTCCTTGGGCACCGCGATCACCGCACTGATCGGGTAGGTGGCCGGATCGCCGTGGAAATGGAAACTGGCGACATTGTCCGGGGTGACCTCGGTGAAGGTGACCGGACTGGCGGTGGCCGGCCTCGCCCCATTCTTGCCCGGGCTGACGGGTGCTTCATGTCCATGACCCAGCCCCTCGATGATCCAGGCGGTTTTCAGGTCGATGAAGATAGCCTGATCGTCGGGGTTGTCCCGCCGCCCCAGAATCCCGGTGATGCGAAGTTTCAACGGGTAGATGCCGGCCAGGTCGAACAGGTTGCCAGGGGTGGTCAGCAGGCGGTCACCGACCTTGAGCCCCAGAGCCGTTGCCGCATTGGCGCCCAACACCGCATCCCCCAGTGTGGTCAACGTCTCGCCTTGGTCCACGGTGAGCTGGCGGTAGTCCAGATAATCCAGGGTGATACCCACCAGCGGCTGTCCCTTGACCACAAAGCGTGAATAGATCGGCAGTGCCAGCGCCCAACTGCTGTCATCGACGCGGTCGAACTCTGCCATGGTGGTTCGGGGCAGATCGGGGTTGCCGAAATAGAGGGCATTCAGGGTCAGGTCTAGCCCGCTGGCCCGGGCGCCCACCACCAAAGGCGTGGCCCGGGCGCGGGCGAGCAACTTGCTTTCACCCTGATCCAGCAATACATGCATGGCGATCGGCAGTGCGCCCATCAGGCTGAGACAGGCGATCAGCACCAGACTACGAATGCGGTAATGGCGCAAATGCCGCCAGGCCAGGTAGAAATCCTGTCTCATGCCTGGGCGTGGTGATAGTCGGAGAAGTCGATGACCCGGTCGAAGCGCCCCAGCAGTTCATGATCATGGGTGACGGCGATGAGGCTAGCCGATTCCCGGTCCAGCGTCCGGAACAGCACGTCGAGGATCTTCAGCTTGTTGTCCGGGTCCAGGCTGGCGGTGGGCTCGTCGGCCAGCACCAGTGCCGGCTGAGTCAGCACGGCCCGGCAAATGGCCACCCGCTGCCGTTCGCCCTGTGACAGCGCCGTGACCGGCTGGCCCAGCTTGTGCTCCAGACCAATGTCGGCGGCCAGTTGCCGCAGACGCTGGCGAACTGCCGGGCTCAATTTCAGCGCTGGGTTGATCCGGTAGGGATGCAGAATATTGTCGGCCATGTCCAGGTATTCCAGCAACTGCAAGTCCTGGAAAATGAAGCCAAGCCGGGTGATGCGAAAGCGCCGGCGGGCACTGTCGCTCATGGCATGCACCGCCTGACCATCAACCCAGATCGATCCCTCCAGCGGTGGTTCGATGCCCGCGATGAGTTTCAGCAGTGTGGTCTTGCCGGTACCACTAGGGCCGGTGATGGCCAGCCGTTCGCCGGTTTTCAGATCGAAGCGGGGAATCCGCAGGGTGAAATCGCCCTCTGCCGCCGGGTAGCGAAACTGCAGTCCTTCAATACGGATCATGTCGCGTCCAGACCCTGCCCGTCGATGAAATCCAGGTTCTTGATGCGCCAGCTGCCGTCGGCCCGACGCTCCAGGTCGACCAGGGCGCGGTAGCGGGTATGTCGATCATGGGCATGGCCCCAATGCGAGACCTGGCCATGCGCAACCCAGCTGGCGTCGATGCGTCGTTCGGATTGGCCGGTGCTGACTGGCTTGAATTGGCTCAGTTCCACTCGCTGAACCCGGCTATCGCCCCCGAGCCCACGTGACTTGCGGATCAGGGCCAGGCGTTGATCGAGATAGACCTGGTCCAGCAACGGCGAGGACAAGCTTATGGCCAGTTGGTCATAGGCGGCTTCCTCCCCACGGAGGGAGAACGCCCGATAGGCGTTAAGCAGGAGTTCAGCCAGTTCCTCCGCCTGCAGCGGTCCTGTGGCGGCTGAAGACGACGCTTGATCCGAGGGGGTGGTAGGGTTATCCAGCATGTCCTCGGTCGACCAATCCATCGCCGGATGTGTCCGGGTTACCTCGGCGTCCAGAGTTTCCTGGCCACGAATCAACTGTATCGCGTGCGTGGTCTGGTCGGGGCTGAAAGCCTGCCAGTGCAGGCGTAGGGAGGTCGGGGGGTGCTTCACCGGATAGGCCAGCATGATCCCCAGTTGCGCGGCGTTGGTGGCCAGCACTGAGTCGGCCGGCACCGGTTCGATGCCGGCCGGACTTTGACGTACAAACTCGATTCGGTCTACCCAGGGCGCGGAGGGTTGCCCGTCGATATCGAGCGTCTGCAGCGTGGGCAGGGCCTCAACTAGTTTTGTCTTCAGTGCCTCACGCTGGGCCGGACTGAGTTCTTTGCGCGTGTCCAGACCCAGGCTGTGCCGCAACTTCGCCGGTAGCCAGGCCAGAGGCTGCAGCCATTCATGACGGATTTCGTGCGGGTCGAGGTAAAGGAAGGACTTCGGTTGCAGGTGACGTCGGGCCCAGTCCTGGCCCTGAAATCGGCTGTTCCAGGGCTGTTGCCAATCGAGTTTGAGTCGGACCGGGCCGTTGAGTGGCGCCCGGTCGCTGATCGCCACCCCTCCCTGAAGCACCAGCAGGGCCGGCGCCAGCCCCGAGGGACTGCTGAGCTCAAGTTGTCCGGGTGGTGTCGCGAGCGGGAAGCGGTAATGGACCTGGACGCGATGCTCGGCCTGGCCGTTGGCGGGTTCCCTCATTGCTGCTTCGGCGGCGGTCAGGGTGGTGCCGTCAGAGGTGCTCGCAAGCACCAGAGGCCGAGCGGCACAGGTCAGGTCGCAGTCACTCGGCGTGAGGCTGCGGACCGCCGGCAAGTCGCGTTCGCGGATGCGCAGGGTCAGTTCCACCGAGTCGGGCTGCAGAATGAGATCGGCCAATATGGGCGACTGACGATCCAGCGGGCTGTCGGCCAGCAAGTCGGGGGTCAGCAGCGCCAGCAATAGCACGCTGACCCCCCGCCTGACCGGAGAGGAAAATGTGGACAAGGGGGGATGAAGGACCTGGCTTCAACCCTGGGAGCCTAAGGTCCTGCCGAGCAGGTTATTCCAGTAGCGCCGATAGAAACCGTAGCCGAACCACCCCAGGAAGGCGAATACGATGGCGGTTGACAGCCAGGCCAGATATTTCAGCCAGGGTGTCGGTTGCATGG
Source organism: Methylococcus sp. UBA6136 (assembly GCA_002423305.1). GTDB lineage: Bacteria > Pseudomonadota > Gammaproteobacteria > Methylococcales > Methylococcaceae > UBA6136. The sequence continues at coordinate 19,684 of DIVI01000056.1, forward strand.
AGGGCATGGCGACACTGAAGGGTACGCGGAGTCGGTCGTCCTCGGTAATCATGTCGTCGCCGATCTCTGCGATTAGCGCATAGTGACCCGGAGTGCTGATGTCGACGCTGGTATCCAGTGTGCCGTTCTTGTAGATTTTGGCCGGCACTTCCTTAAGGGTCTTGCTGGTGGTCGGATTGCCATCCTGGTCGAACTCTTCTTCGACGACGCGCACGGCAATCGGAAGGTTACGCACATCGCGATCCAGCAGGTCGAGCGTCAGGAAGGTCATGCCGATCTGGGGGATTTCCTGACAATACTTGACGAAATCATGGGCCTCATTCTTGTTGCGGCCCTGCTGCATGGAGGTGAAGTGCATGGCATAGAAATCGTTGGCGACCAGGCAACTCATGGATGCCCCGGTGTATTTGGATCGCATGTCCCCCGGATTGCGGACATTGTTCGCGGCCAGCGCAGGTCCGTTCAGAGAGGTAATGAAAAAGAAACTGGCGAGGAATTTCATTCCGGTGATGTGTGAGCGTGTCATCGACGTTAACCTCCAGGGGTTGTGGGACTAGGGTTTGAAGGTGAAGAAGTATTTGCCGCTGACCACATGGCCATCAGCCGAAAGCACCCGATAGCGAACCATGTAGCGACCGGGCGTCTGGACATCGACGCTGGCGCGCAGGTTGGCGCGGTCGGAGAAGTCGAGCTTGGCGTCATGGGCATCCACCCTTTTGCCCTTGTCGTCGACGATGGCCAGCGCCAGAAACTCCTCGCCGACGGCATCGTTGAAGCGCAGCAAGACTTCCTTGGGGGCGGTGGTGATGATGGATTCCTTGTCGGGTTGGGCCTTGACCAGAATGGCATGAGCCATGGCCTGGCCTGGCAACAGGATCAGCAGCGACAGCAGGCTTAGGAAACTGGAACGCATATTTAAAGTTCAGGATGAAATGTCATGGAGAACCGAGGCCATCCGTTTGGTCCTTTCGCCGGCGCGTTCGGTCCAGAAGACCCGGAAGCCATCGGATGTCGGCACGACCCGCGGATGATCCACCCGCTGGCCGACCGGACTGAGTAATTGCGGCCTCGACCAATGTGCCCCGCCATCGGTGGATTCCACCAACGCGATACGGCTCTGCTGGCCATGGCCTTTCCGGTAGACGATGGCCAATTGACCGGTCGGTCCCGAGGCGATGTCGGGATCGCCGCCCGCGCCATCAATCAACAGCTGGGTGGGCCAAGCGGTACCTGCGGCATTGGATCGCAGGTAGTGCACGCCGGTCTGATTTTCTTCGCCGGTCCAGATGGCGGCATGCATCACGACAGTCTCGCCATCGCGCACACTGGTAATGCCGCTGGAACTGTGTGGGCAGGCGTCGACCCTCCAATTGAAAGCGCCTACGGTCTGAGTGGTCTGCCAGCGATCCTCGGTGGCTGAATTCATGGCCAGCCGCATGTCCTTGGGCGCATGGTCGCGGTAGAGCAGGGCCAGTGAGGCGTCGGGCAGCCGGCTCAGCCGAGTCGAGCAGCAGGTGCAGACATCGGTATCGACCGTTGATTCTGATTGCCAGCTTTGGCCACCGTCGCGAGAAATGGCCGCACGAAGTCCCTGGCTGGAGCCGTTCTCTTCGCGATCATCCAGCCAGACCAGGTGAATCGTGCCGTCGGCGTCGATCTCCACATCGGGATAGGCCTGGTTGCGTTGGGGGTCACCGCTAACCGGCAGGATGCCGGAATGCCAATGTGCGCCCTGGTCATCGGAGACGGCCACCATCAGTGGACCGTTTCCAGGGAGTTCGCCCTTGACCTGAAAAACGGCAACGCGGCGGCGGCCGGATGTGGCCAGCTGGACATCGTTGCCACGGCTGGAGATGGGTTCGGCTCCGGCGGTATCGATGAACTGTGGCCGGCCCCAGTATTTGCCCCCCTCGCGTGCCTCGACATAGGCGAGGCGAGTCACCGCATCAGCTTCAAATTGACCCAGCACCAGCGTGTGCAGGCGATCCCCTGCCGTGACCACGTCAAAGCTCCTGACGCTCAGTGCGCCACCAAAGGCCGGCGCCGAAGGGGCCGGCAACCAGAGGGCCAGTGCCGAAGCACCTAGCAGCAGGCTGGTGGCCAGAGCGAGGCGATGTCTGCGTTGCCGTGCGTTCATGTCCGTCGGTCAGAAACTGATGCTGATGGTCCCGCGGATCATGCGCGGTTCGACGGGGTGGATCACCTTGCCTTCGACCCCGTCAGGGCCCTGATCCTGCAAGCGGTACTGATAGTAGTAGGCGATGTCGTTGGCCTTGGAATCGAACAGGTTGAACAGGTCCAGTTCAAGCTTGACGTTGTCAAAACGGTAGCCGCCACCGATGTTGACCAGGGTGGTCGTGCCCAACTGGACGGTGTTGGCCTCATTCAGCGGGACATTGCTGAAATGGCGCAAACGGGCGGTCGCGTAGTAACCGTCCGGGTGTTCGTAGACTGCCCCGGCGGTAATGACATTGCCGATGGATTGCGGAATGGAGTTCTCGCCGGAGGGGAGGTCGGTGTATTTCGATTGGGTAAACGCGAAGTCTGCGTCCAAGGTGACCTCCTGGGTCAGCTTGTAGTAGTTGGCGAACTCCACACCATAACGATTGCCCGGCCCGGTGGGTTCCGTGGTGCCTTCATCGCCGACGAAGACGAGTTCCGAGTCGCTGTGCAGGAACCAGAAGGCGAGGGTCGAGTTGAGTCCGGGCACATACTGGGTACGGGCCCCGATTTCGGCGCCTTCGGTCCGGGATAATGGCGTGACACCGTAAATGTAGTCCTTGGTGCTTGGGTCAATACGGTCCATCACCCCGCGGGCATCGTTGGAATGGAAGCCATAGCCGCCATTGAGGTAGAGCTCGGTGTCTGCCCAGGGACCGAAGATCAGGCTGAGTTTCGGGCTGGCCAGGCTGGCGGTCATGTCCCCGGTGCTATTGACGCCTTGCAGGGTTTTTACGTCGAAGAAGAAAATGTCCTCACGCAGGCCGGCGATGGTGCGGAACCAGTCGGTCCAACGATTCTCGCTTTTGCCGTAGAGGCTGACGCTGGTTTCCCAGACGTTGTTGATGGCGGTGACGTCGTAAACATTCCGCCGGTAGCTGTTGGCCAGTTCCAGGTCACCGATCTGGTCGCGGCGGAACTGGATGCCGAGCGTGTTATCCATTTCGGTACCAAACAGCTGGTTGAACCAGGTCTGCGAGGCGTTGCCACCGAAGTAAACGCGATCCTCGCCTTGGAAAATCTGGTCGCCCAGTTCCGGGTTGGTCAGGAAGTAGGTGAAATCCGAAAACAGCCGCAACGAGTAGTAGGCGGCATAGAAATTGGCTTCATTTTTGTAGCCGTCGCCCCGGCTCCAGATATTGGCAGAGCCGGTCCAGCGGTCGGTGACACCGCCATCGCTGTTGTTCAAGGTGCCGTAGAGCGAGAGTTGCTTGCTGTTGACCAGGGCTTCCGGAATCTGGTTGGTGGCCGTCCAGTTGGAGCCATAGCCGTTGACGATGAAGGAGGTCCCCCAGTCCTTTTCATCGATGGTGTAGCGCAGCATGCCGTTGTAGGAATCCAGGTTTTGCGGCTGCACCCAGGGCCCGTTGTAGTAGTTGTAGGTGACGCCATACAGCAGATCACCCGGGCCTACCTGATTGGAATCGGCGATGAGGGCGCGGTAGTAGTCGAACTCGCCCCCGGTCAGCTTGGCGATGCCCTGGTCCAGCCGATGCTTGGTGTGCATTTGCGAATAACCGGCCGAGGCAAAGTCACCCATCTCGGCATAGTAGGGGCCCTTGCCATATTCAACCCGATCGACCAGTTCCGGGATGATGGAATTCAGATCCATATAGCCCTGGCCATGGGCGTTGGTGGGCAGATTCATCGGTACACCGTCGACCCAGGTGGCAAAGTCGGTGCCGTGATCAAGATTGAAACCGCGCAGGAAATACTGATTGGCCTTGCCGCTGCCGCTGTGTTGGGTGGCCATCATGCCGGGAATGACTTCTACCAGTTCGCCAACGCGCAACAGAGGCCGGGTTTTGAACTGGTTCTGTCCGACGACGCCTTGTGAGCCGGATTCGACGATGCCAACCAGCTCAGTTTCACGGCCTACGATCTCTATGGTGTCAAGGCTGACGGGCTCCTCCATCAGGGGCGGATCATTCGCTTCGGGCCCTCTGGCTGTCTGCGTTGTTGTTGCGTTGGCGGTTTTGGCTGGCGGGTTGCTTTCGTCGTTAGTCTTGGCGGCTTTCTTGTCGTCCCCGGTTGATTCCGAACTCTCATCGACAACCACCTCTTGTGGAGGTGCCTGGCGGTGGGCTTGGACCACGGGTGAGGCAAGGATGAGTGTTCCGGGCAGCGCCAGATAAATGGTTGAAGTCAGTTTCATGATTTCAAGGAATCACTTAAGCGATGTTCCGGATCGGCAAAACAATTGGCCCATGGTCAGGGTTGCTTGAGAGTGATCTCGTGTGAGTCGATCAATAGGGTCAGGGGGTCGCTGCCTTCTTGTCCTTCATCCAGTCGGGCCGTCCTTGAGGTGGGGTATTGCCCAGTGGGCCTTCCTCTCCGCATCCGGCAAGGCTGAGCAATAGGGCGATGAGTGAAGACACCAGCAAAAAATTTTTCATGATCTGTTTGGCAGATAGTGAGGTGGGGTGAGCCCCCGTAACAAAGCTCCGGGGGCTCGATCGCATTCGCCCGGGCTTGGCTATCGTGCTTGTTGCAAGCAGCCAAGGCCGGGGCGAGGAACTCGATGGACAGACGTCTCCTTACAGCTTGCCTTCCTTCTTGTAATAGTCGATTTCATCGGCGAGCTTGGTGGTGCAATGCTCCAGGTGGGGGATAGCCCCGGCGACGTCACCCGCGTCAAGAGAAGCGAGCGCCTTCTTTGTGCTGCTGGAGGCAATTTCCATGGGCATCGTGCTGATCTCCTTATAGGAGGTAATGGAAATTTTGCGAGCCTGCTTGGCGTTTTCCAGGGTCACGTCCTTGTCGCCTTTTTTGGCGGCTTCCAGAGCCTTGGTACAGAGATCAAAGGTTTCTACCAGTCCATCTGGGGGATTGGTGTAGCGACCGCCGGCCTGGCTGACATTGGCTGTCAGGGCAAGCAGGAGTCCTCCGGCGATCAGTGCTAAGTGGTTATATTTCATTGGCTTTCCGTATGATATTGGATAAAAAGGCCGCCATGCCCATGAGCTTCATCGGCATGGCGGCAAACCGTAATAGCAACGCCTCAAAGGCATTACTGATTACCCTATTAGCAATAGGTGTGCCAATGCCGTGGTACGAAAAATGTCCATAAAATTCAGTGGATGAGGGTGCTTTCTGTTCTGGTGCCGAGCTGTAGGTACGGCAAATGAATATGTGTAATACGGGGAATAACGCATAAAAAACCGTGTTACCCGATTCCTGTCGCCGATGAGGTCCAGTTCAGAAGTCATCCTCAAGTCTGCTCTTTGGTGGACTTGTGGGAGGATTTGGGGGGATATCTTCCGATATAAGATTTAGTGGTACGTTATGTGCATATAAGCAGTAGATCGCTCGAAATATCCCTCACTTGCTGGATGCAAGGGAGCCTGGGAGCGGGCCTACCTGAAACTACCACGGCAAAAATATGGACCAGATGAGAGGACGCGGCGTAATGGCCGCCGATAAGGACAGGGAAACCCACGGGGCTTTGGTTGCAGCGGGGGCTCCAAAACTTCAGCGAGGTCGACCAAGGAAGCGTGGCCCGACCAAGGTGCCCGTGACCATTCGGCTCGATATCGATCTGTTGGAAGAGTTGAAGAGTGGGGGTCAGGGGTGGCAGACGCGATTGAACAATGCCGTTCGGGAGTGGGTTTTCAGTGGTAAAGTTGATGAGGAAAACAAATAGGCAACACCCGGCGTGAAATTCCTGCTCTTCAAGTACTTGCTGACCTCAGCGCTGGTGGTTGGGATTTCGGAGCTGGCGCGTCACAACGCCAGAATCGCCCCGCTGGTGGCGGCATTGCCGCTGGTCGCCACCCTGACCCTGGTGTGGATGCATCTGGAGAATCTGCCTGATAACCGGCTGATCCGGTTTTCGTTGGATACCCTATGGTTCGTGATACCGACCCTGCCGCTCTTCTGGCTTTTTGCCAGGCTCCACGCAAAGTTTGGATTTTGGCTGTCTCTGTTCATGGCCTGTATCAGTACAGTCGTGCTTTTTCTTCTTGAAATCAGGCTATTGAAGCGGTTTGGTATTCAGCTTTTCTGAGTTGTTGCCCTACAACTGACTCCCGTCAGGGTCTGCACACCAGTCGGATAGTGCCCTGAGCCCGCCTTTCCAGACAGCTGCCAAGGCTACCCTCCCTACGCTCTCGTCATTCCTGCTCACAGTAAGGCTTTAGCCTTGGCCAAAAAGGCTATCATCCCGGCTTCGCTGCTTCGACGTTTGGCACTCCTGTGTTGCAGCGCAGGAGCTCGGGGTGGCCATAAATCTTGTTGGGCCGGGCCCATTTCCAACTATTGACTGCGAAAGCGGGGTAAATGTGAGGCTATTGATAATCGCGTGGCTTGGTTTTTTGGGTGCGCTGGTGATGGGCGGATGTGCCAACTATGCCGGAGCCGGCGATTCGCTGGATCGCGCCGATGACGCCCGCCAACTAGCCCGTCAGGAGGCGGCCAATGACTTCACTTGTCCCGGCGTCAGGGCCGATCCCGCCGTGAGACGAGTCCGGGAAAGAGACTGGGAGGACGGTTTGTTTAGCGAATATCTGGTGCACGTCAGCGGTTGCCAGCACGAGGGCAATTACAAGGTAACCTGCCGAGAGGGAGGGCTGTGTTCGGTGGCGGAGTAGTTCGCCCTCATGCCTGGGGATGGCCCAGGCTACGTTCGACTTCTTGATCAAAAGCGACCATGGCCGCGTCGGTCAGCGGATCAGTCGCCAGACTGGCAGCAAATTCGGGACGCACGGTGGCCGCATAGGCACCGCTGGCAATCAGTTCACTCAGGATATCCGCCTGCTTGATGCTGGCCGCCAGGAGTTGCACACCGTCCTGCTGCATCGCCACACAGGCGCGCACCAGGGGCCAGATATCGCGCCCGTCGGCATGGAGCCGACCCAGATAAGGCGCGACAAAATGCGCCTTTTGCGATCGCGCCCAAAGTAGCTGCATCGGGTTGGACAGGCCGGTGAGCAACAACGGCAGACCCCAGGCATGCACCTCGCGGATGACCGGTTCCCAATCTGGATGGCAGGGCAGCTTGATGGTTAGCTGGACATTGCCCTGGCCGGCCGCGGGCAGAAGCTGGCTGAGCCATTCGTGTGATTCGGCCACGTCGGGCCGAGGGAGTTGCAGCATCAATTCAGGCAAACGCAGAAGGCCGGCTTTTTTGAGAAGATGCAGATAGGTTTCCAGAGTCACAGGCAAACCTGCCTGCTGAATCAGGCTAGGATTGGTGGTGACGCCCTGAACAGCGGGACAGCCGACGGGAAGATGCCACTGGCGGACATCGGCGGTGTCGAGATAAAGTTTCATAGGTTACGTTGGTTGGGTTCGGGAACGGATCAGCAGGCTCTGGACGGTATGATAGCCAACCCGAAAAGTGCCTATCATGAACAATAGATGGCAAACCGAGGATAGATTGTGAACTTGAAGTGGTTTTTGCTCTGCGTCCCGGCGGCATTTGCCGCCAGCTGGATGGACACCAGTCCCATTCTGGTTTTCTGCCTATCGGCCTTGGCCATGATTCCCCTGGCCCAGTTGATGGGAGACGCCACGGAGGATCTGGCCCATTACCTAGGCCCATCGGCCGGTGGCTTGCTTACCGCCACCATGGGCAATATTCCAGACATCATCATCAGTATTTTTGCCTTGCGCCATGGGTTGGTGGAAGTCGTCAAGGCCTCCATCACCGGGGCGATCGTCGGCAATCTGTTGTTGGGGGTGGGACTTACCTGTTTGCTGGGTGGGCTGAAGCACCGTGCCGGACAGACCTTTGATATCAAGTCCAGCCACCTGATGAGCGGACTGTTATTGCTGTCTACCATTGGGCTCATCATTCCGGCCATCTTCAATTTCAGTACTGACTCGGAAAAGCAAATCAGCCTGGAAATTTCCGTGGTGCTGTTGGTGACCTATCTGAGCAGCGTCTATTTCACTCTGAGGAATCCGCAATCCGAAATTCAGGTGCCAATTATCTCGGTGGCCGAAGAGGATCAGTTGGATCCGACCCAACGCAGCTTTGGTCAAGCCGCCCTGTTGCTGGGGGTCTCCACCCTGGTGTTGGCCGGAATGAGTGAGGTATTGACCGATGCCATTGAGCCGGCGGCCAAGATGATGGGCTTTACTCCCATCTTTACCGGAATCTTTCTGCTGGCGCCGCTGGGTGCGTCAGCCGAGGTCATGAATGCCGTGCGCTTTGGACTTCGTAACAAACTGGACCTTGCCCTAGCCTCGTGCATCGGCTCGAGTACGCAGACAGCGTTGTTGACAGCCCCCATCATGGTCTTCGTCGGTATGGCCATCCATCAGCCAATGGAACTGCTGTTCTCGGAATTTCAGGTGGTTGCCGTCTTTCTTGCGGTCGGTGCCGTCAACAACATTCTCAATATTGGTACCGTGCGCTGGATCTCCGGAGTCAAGCTGATTGCCGTCTACCTCATGCTCGGCATCGGCTTTTATTATCAACCCTGAGGCCGGCAAGCATCAGGGATCGAGCCCTAGAAAGGCGCCGGTCAGGTCCCTGGGGTCGGTTTGCAGATAGTAATAGCCCGAGCCATCCGCGCGGACCACGACCTGATAGTGATAAAGGGTACCCTGGCTGTCGACTTCAACCAGGGTGCCCCAGCAGTCCGGGGTCACCCGGAAGGTTCCGGTGTAATCCACGCGCTCGATTTTTCCGGCATAACTACTGATGGCCAAGCCACTCAATTGTCCGGTGCCATCATGATTTTCTCGCTGAATCACCGCGTTGGGCTGCCAGGCGCCCCGGTTGAAGCTGAACCCCATCTGGGCACTTAAAATCAAGCCATGCAGCGTTTGCGGACCGCAAGCCGCCACCGTCTGCTGGGTCAGCGTGCCTGAGAGGGTGTTGCCTCGAGTGGTGTCCAGGGTGTATCCGCGTCTGGAGGTCGCCGAGAGTGTGGCGGCGCTGTTCCATACGCCGGTCGGCAAGGACCGAGAAATGGTGGCCGCGCAGTCGGTGCCGATGTCGACTTGCCCCTGATAGGGGGTTGCCGAAAAACGCTTGCCCTGGCGCAGCCATAGTGTTCCCCAGACTTGCCCGTCGGCCGTCCAGGTTTCCTGATAAAGCCTTGCAGCAGGTTGCGAGCGAATATATCCGTTCTCCAGCCCCACATAGCGCCCGGCAAACGAGTCTGTCGTGCAGCTATCCCGGGTCTCTGCGCGTCCGGGCCATGGCATAGACAGCAAGATGATCATGAGCATCCGCTCGGTTAAGCGGGGAATGCTGAATAGACCGGCATAAGTCATGTTGTTAGCTCCAGTGGAATACTGCAGTGTGAACTGAGGAGAACCTCGAAACTATCCGTTAATGTTGAAAGCGCTCGGGTAGCCTTATCGAAGCGTTTAGCGATTCCGGCATCAAACCGATCCCGCCTTGTGACGATTAAAGGCGAAGGGCTTTTGAGATCGCTATGTTCAGCGAATACCTCGTTCACTTCAAAGGCCTCAGCCACGAAGGACATTAGTTGACCTGTCGCGGAGGCTGTCTGTGCGCAGTTGCTGAATAGAGGCATGCTTCCCCGGGTGTTAGCTTCACTGGGTGACCATTGTTTTCGTCAAAGCCCCCTGGGCGCAAAAGATCCATAGCAATAAAGACCCGGGTACGGGTAGTGCTCAGGAGTTGTAACAAGCCGGCTCGACAATCGCCCTCACCAGGTAGCCCACCTCACCGTTCAATGCCACCTCCAGAAGACGGCATTTGGATCGTTTGTACTGATCCTTTTCGGCGATGACTTCCGCTTGAGTGCTGTAGTGCGCCGTTGTACCCTCAACCAGTAACACCGTTTGCCGGCGGTGGGTAAGGTTTCATCCATTTTTCGACATGAGAGTTAATGCCTATTACATCTATCTGATAGAGACGCTCAAAGCCGGAGCCTCTTAAGGCATATTTTCGTAGGTTGTCACTCCTTTAACGCTTTTGTGGGCCCCAGCATGACCTCATCCCATGTGATTTCCCCCTTGCGCACGGCGTACATCGCGCTGGCGGCGCTGGGCATCGTGTTCGGCGACATCGGAACCAGTCCGATGTATGCGGTGGCCGAATGCATGCGGGTCGATGGGGTTTCTTCATCGGCAGACTCGGTGTTGGGGGTCACCTCCATGATCCTCTGGTCGTTGCTGCTGGTGGTGACCGTTAAGTATCTATTGTTCATCACTCGCGCCGATAACCATGGTGAAGGGGGTATTTTCGCGATTCTGGCTTTACTACGCAGTTCCGGTCGGATGGCGCCAGGCATGGGAGTCTTGGCCACCGGGATCGCCTTATTGGCGGCCGCCCTGCTGCTGGCGGATAGCATGATCACCCCGGCCCTGTCGGTGATGTCGGCGGTGGATGGTCTGCGGGTCGAGTTTGATGGCATCGAACACTGGATCAAGCTGGCCAGCCTGGCCATCATCGGCGGACTGTTTTTCATCCAGCGCTATGGCACGGGGGTTTTGGGTGCTTTGTTCGGGCCAGTCATGCTGGTTTGGTTTGCAGTCATTGCGGGATTGGGTCTTGTACAGATTTTGCAAACGCCTGAAATTCTGGGGGCCCTATCACCTCTGCCGGCGCTGCACTTATTGGTATCGCTAACGTGGGCCGAAATTTTCAGTCTACTGGGGTCGGTCATGCTGGCGGTCACCGGGGCCGAGGCGATTTATGCGGATATGGGTCATTTTGGTCGCCGTCCCATCAGCTTTGCCTGGTACGGCATTGCCCTGTTGTCGCTGTTGCTGAATTACTTCGGGCAGGGTGCACATTTGTTGCAGAATCCCTTCGTCCCCGACGAGAGTCACTCGCCGTTCTTTGCGATGGTCCAATCCGCCGGCCTCGTACCGATGGTGCTGTTGGCTACGGCGGCCAGCATCATCGCCAGTCAGGCGGTTATTTCCGGCATGTTCTCGCTGGCCAGTCAGGCCATCCATATGAACTTCCTGCCGCGACTCCGCATTGAGCAAACCTCGGAGCAAGAATCCGGACAGATCTATGTGCCTCGTATTAACGGCTTACTAGCCCTGGGTACCGTGGGCTTTGTGCTCGGATTCGGTTCCCCCTCGGCTATGGCGGGGGCTTATGGCTTTGCAGTGGCGACCACCATGTTGCTGACCACGATCGCTTTTACCTTGGTGGTCTATTACGTATGGCGCTGGTCCTGGCTGAAAATTCTTTCATTCTGTCTTTTCGCCCTGCCGCTGGATGCCCTGTTTTTTGGTGCCGCACTGGCCAAATTGCCGCAAGGTGGCTACGTGCCGGCGCTGTTGTCAGTCCTATTTACCTGGTTCATGGCCAGCTGGGTGTCAGGTAACCGACACCTGATGAGTTTGGGGCAGCGTCTGGACATGCCACTCCCCTTGTTTTCTGAGTTGGTGGCGAACCGAAGTGACCTGCACTTTCAGCCACGTCCGGCCGTGTTCTTTCAGCATTTGCCGTTTCCGACCGATTTGGAAGTCACGCCTCATGCGTTGTTGCGCCAGGTTCAGTTGACCTCAATGGTCTACCAGCCGGCTGTGGTGGTTGATTTCCTGACGCTGGGTATACCGCGCGTCGCCGATGCTCAGCGTATCCAGGTGGAGGAGTTTGGCAACGGGATCTATCGGATCATTGCGTCGTTTGGTTTTGCCGAGAGCGCTTCCATGGATGCCGTCGAACAGCTGGGCCAAGAGCGCGGGTGGTGGAAAACATTGGACGATGTCGTCTACTTCGCGGCCCGGGAAGATCTCCGTACCGGAGTACGTGAAGGTCTTCCCATTGCGGTTCGCTGGTCTTATCGATGGATGCACCGCCATGATGAAAATCTCGCTCGATCATTGAGATTGCCGGCTTTGCAGTATGTTGAGCTAGGCTTGACGGTCGATGTTTGACTTCACGAGGGATGCCGATTTTATGGCCGGGATAGCCGCATTTACGCCAGGATTGGCCAGAATGGCTGACAGCTTGGGCGTGATCAGCTGAAAATGTCGCCTTGAGGGTGGGCCCAGAGGGCCCTTATGTGAATCAATCTCCGGTAGATATCCATGAACAACGAAGAAAGCCGACGCCTGCAAGAATTTCTCAGCCAGCTCACCCTGATCCGCGGTGTCAGCAAGGACGCCGAAGCCGACCGGATGATTCGGGAGGCGGCCGCCTCACAACCCGATGCCCTTTACCTGCTGGTGCAGAAAGCCATGCTTCAGAATCAGGCCTTGCTTACGGCACAGGCACGGATGCAGTCGCTGCAGCAGCAGCTGGATGAGGCCCGCCGTCAATCGGCGCCCTCCGCGTCTGGCGACTTTCTGAGTCGCGACCCCTGGGCCGCCGCTCCACCCAGGAACCCCTATTCCTCGCCGAGTGCACCGGCCCCAATGGGCGCTGTACCGATGGGTGGGGGTCCCTGGGGGGGAAGCCCTGTAGGCAGCTTTCTGGGGGCCGCCGCCGCTACTGCAGCGGGTGTCGCCGGCGGTGCCTTTCTGTTTCATGGCATAGAAAGCCTGATGGACCATCATTCACATGGCTCCGATTTTAACGATGCAGCCTATGACAACCCACACGGCGGGCCGGAAAGTGTCACCGTCAACCAGTATTACGGTGATGGATATCCTGAACATCAGGATGGAGTTCAGTCCGGTTTCGGAGAGAACTACCCGGCCTCTGAAGACGACTGGGATTCCTACGATGATGATGTGAACAGCGTCGATGCCTGAGGGCCGGCTGTCCGGGCAGGAGCCCACCGAATCAATCCCCACGAAGATACCAATGCAACCATGAATTCCGAACTTGTTCTCCGCAACATGACGCGAGCCGAGATCGACGAACTTGTCGAGTGGGCTGCCCTGGAAGGTTGGAACCCGGGGCTGCACGACGCCGACGCCTATTGGGCCACGGATCCCGAGGCCTTTATTGCCGCCGAACTGCAGGGCGAATTGATTGGCGGTGGCGCCATCACTGCCTATGGGGTCGACTTTGGTTTCATGGGGTTCTTCATTGTGCGGCCGGAGCACAGAGGCAAGGGTTACGGCAATGCCCTGTGGCTTGCCCGCCGGGATCGACTCAAGGCCAGATTGCGGCCGGGAGCATCCATCGGCATGGATGGGGTGTTCGACATGGAGCCTTACTATGCCAGGGGGGGATTCGTGCGCGCCCATCGGGATCTCCGCTACAGCGGCAACATCGCATCCGTGTTGACCCAAGGCCAGGGCGATGGCATCGAAGTCCTGCCTATTGATCGGATCCCGTTTGATGATGTGCGGGATTACGACCGACGCTGTTTTCCGTCGAATCGCGACAAATTCCTGCATGCCTGGATGGTTCTGCCAGAGTCGCTGGCGTTGGCCGCTCACCGCCATGGCCGGCTCTGTGGCTATGGCGTGATCCGGCGCTGCCGTGATGGCTGTCGGATTGGTCCGCTCTTTGCCGATGATCAGGCCGTTGCCCTTAGTCTTTTGAGCGAATTGTCCGCCTTTGCTGGCCATAGCCTGATTTACATCGATGTGCCGGAAAACAACCCCGAGGCCCTGGCCTTGGTTAAAGCGCTTGAAATGGAAGAAGTCTTTGGCTGCGCGCGCATGTATTTGGGGCCCTTCCCTGACCTTGAACATCGGCGGGTCTTCGGCGTGACTACGCTCGAACTGGGTTAAGCCCCCAGTAATTTTTCATTGTTAACCTTGGGAGAAGTCAAATGACGATCAAGCTGAATAGAATCCATGCCCTGGTGTGTTTGTTGGCGCTGGCCATGGTCGCCCCGGTCCAGGCAGATACTGGCCGAACCTACAAATTCACCGTGTACAGCCAAATCATGCAGTACAAAATGATGGATGGTGACGGTGATGGTCGTGGAATGGCCGACATCATGGCGACCAACAATACGCTGCACCGGTCGATTGGCGGGCCCGAGGTCGCCACGGCCGATACCTCCATGACCATCACCAAAGCAGCCAGTCAGCCCGGTGGGTTGGAAACCCGGCTTTTCCACATGATCATGTCCTTTCCCAATCCAAGTGACACGATTGTGATCGATGGGATCAGCACCGCCGCCGTGCCTGATAATTGGATGGTCACCAACCAACCCTCGTACCGCGCAGTGGTCGGAGGCACCGGGCGTTTCAATGGCGCCAGAGGCCAGGCGATCTACACCCGGGTGGATCCCGTCTGGGTGAAGATCGATATGAAATTCTCGGTTTTGGGCGGCGCCAAGAGCGCGGTCTTCCCTAAATAAGCCTTCTCGTTGGATGCGCTGCCTATGGCTGGCATTTGATGCCCCGGGTTTCGGTTGTGTGCCGCTTATTTCCGGGCTGATCTCTGTTTTTCCCATACCTGATTAGGGCAATCTAATGCCGGAAGCCACTTGTTGTTCCGGGGGCCGTCGTCTGAGACTCCCGGGGTTATTGCTGCTGTGTTTCAGTCTGCAAATCCTTCCTGTCGCGGCCTCACAGGTGTTTTACACCACCAGCAATAATGCGGGAGAAAACCAGCTGATCCGTTTTCGGTCAGGGTCAGACGGTGTAATGGCGGAAGCGGGACGTTTTGCGACGGGTGGGCTGGGCACTGGCCGCAATCTTCAGGCGGCCGGCAGCATTGCGGTCAGTCATGATCGCCAGTGGTTGCTGGCGGTCAACGCCGGTAGTGACCAAATCAGCGCCTTTCGTCTGGGTACTTACGGGCCGCGACTGACGGCCGTGCGTGACAGCGGCGGCAAGCAGCCATTGAGCATTGCCGTCAGCGGACGCCGTGTCTATGTATTGAATAGCGGCAGTGGCGACATCGCCAGTTTTAAACTGACCGCCGTGGGCCGTCTGGAACCATTGGCGGATGGTACGGTTCGCCCGCTCAGTTCAACGGAGGCCCGGGCCACCAGCCTGGGGGTCACCGCGGATGGTCGGCATCTGGTCGTTGCCGAACGCGGCGTCAATCGGCTGGCTACCTATGCCATTGGCCCAAATGGCGTGCTCTCCCCAACGGCTCAAACCATTGAGACGGTAGCGAAGTCGCCCTATGCCCTGTCGTTCCTTGGCAAGACGATCTACAGCGTGTTTGCGGGTCAAGGGCCGGAGCAGTCTGCCGTGGGCGCCTATCGGTTTGACCGCCAAGGTGATCTGGTTTCCCTGGGTACTCCCCTTTTTTCAGGCCAAACGGCTGCCTGCTGGTCAGCGCTATCGGCGCGGCGACGCCTGCTTTATGCCGCCAATGCCGGTAGCCATACCTTGACGGGATTACGTTTGCGGGAGCAGGGGTGGCCGAGTATGTTGAATCCGGATGGGGTCAGCGCCGATACCGGCCCAGACAATCACCCGCGGGATATGACGTTCAGCCAGGATGGGAAAACCCTGGCAGTCATATTGAGTGGTGAGCATGCCATGGGACTTTACCGGGTGGGGATTGGCGGTCACCTTAAACTTAAGCAAACCGTCACGGGGTTACCCGATGCCGCTGCGGGGTTGGTGTCTAAATGATTGTGCGCGGGCCTGACCGAGCCCGCATCGCTGCTGCGTGCTGTCGTACGGGGTCGGTGTGAGCGGGTTGGCTCGATACGCCTGTGGCAGGCTGTTTTATCCGGCCTGCGCGGGAATACTGCTGATTTTGATGGTCATCGGCTTCCTGCCTTTCTATCTCGGTGGCAAAGCCTATGGCGGACACGATTTGCCCCACCCCATCCAGACGCTCACCCTCGTGCATGGCGTCGGCATGACCGCCTGGGTGTTGCTGTTCCAGATACAGACCCTGCTGATGGCGACAGGTCGTCATGAATTCCACAAAATGCTGGGAGGCGTCAGCGCATTTCTGGCCCTGATCCTGATCTTTGTGGGTTGGCGAATGGCAATAGAGTCGACCCTGATCAGTCCACCCGACCTCAGGATTGCGGGGCTGCTAACCCGACAATTCATGATAGTGCCTGTCTTCAACAACCTTGCCTTTGCGGCGCTAATCTTGGCGGGACTCTCCCTGCGAAGCCATCCGCAGGCACACCGACCGTTGATGCTACTGGCGACGTTGGCCACCTTGTCGGCCGCGATCAGCCGGATCGATTTCATCACCATGCTTTACCAGGGGACTGTGTGGCAAAGGCTGTTCGGGCCTTTTTTCGGTATGTTGGTGCTGGGAGGCGTGTTTCTGGGGGCCAGTTGGCTGGTCAACCGCAGATTGGATTATTGGTATGCCGGCGGCTACGCCGTGTTGATCGGGGGTGCAGCGCTTGCCATCGCGCTTGCCCGGACGCCATTCTGGGACGCCATCGCCCGCTGGCTGCTTGATTGATATCCAAATCACCCTGGATGGAAGGCGAATTTTTTTGATTTGCCTGCCATAGCGCCTTTGTCGTGGAGGCGGGTGTCTACGGCCTAACCGTCTGAAGTTATCTGATAAATGCGATGGAAAAGCGGACAGAAGCAAAACACGCCGGAATAGGACTGGAAGGCCAGGACCGGACGTTTTCTTCGGGCGTCATCGGGCCGGCTCATGCTTCAATGCGCTTGCTGGATCCGGGAAATGCGACCGAACTGGAGCAGTTTGAGCAAGCCTTTTTTCGCGGTTTTCGGCAATCCAGCCACAATCAATTGATTCGCTGGTTATGGGAGTGGGATGAGCCTCGGCAACGGCTCCGGACCCGGGTTCCCTATGAAGACCAGAAGATTTGGGTCGGTGGTTCTGGCGACAATCTGGCTGTCGGGATAGCTGTCAATGTTCGGCTTGCGCTTCTGCAGTCGGCGGCGTTTGGATTTTCCATTCCGGACTCGCTCTCGGAAGGCCGCCGAATCTGCGAATTTCTGGCTTTTTTCTCGATGGGCGATCATTCGCTGGCCAATGGTCATGCGATATGGACGGAAGTTTTCAGGGCACTTCAAGGCTTTGGTTACTGCGAGGCAGTGGCCACCGCTGCGCCGAAGGTGTTGCCACTGTATCGTCGCATGGGCGCGACCATTCTCGATGAGCGGGAGGTCGAGGGTGAGAAACGGTTTTTTCTTCGTTTTGAGTTGATTCGGACCGCTCGATGGACCGCGCGGCTTGACGAGAGGGCAACCGGCCCAGCGCCGCTTGCCGACAATCCGGATGACGCGCTGAGTCAGGCAACCCATGAACTGGGTGTTTTACTGGCTCGATTGCTGCCGGTGATGGATCTGGCCCGTGGCGAGGTGGATCGAAGTTTTGGCATTGCTGCCAGGGCAAAGGGAGCTCATCGTATTGTCGAGGCCACGCGGGCACGCCTTGCTCTGGCGACGGCTGAACCTCGGCTGGCGTTTGCGGCCCGCTTGCGTGGCCAACAACTGGAGCACTTGAATGCGCTTTGGCAAGCGATTGAGCCATTCGCAGAATTGATCGCCGAATGCTCTGGCACCCATGCCATAAACCTGGTGGAAGCGTTGGAAGCCATTTTGTTGACCGCAATCGATGCCTGGGAGGGCGATCGCGAATCAGTACACACGCTGGACTTGCTGATGTCGGCGGATCGACATGCAGCGCTGGAGCGGGTGTTGGCGGCAAATCAAGCACATGGGGGGGCGCCGGATCGCTTGGCTGTGGCGATTGGCCACTTCGACGCGGCCCTGGGGGCCCTGAAAATCTTTTCCAAGAGTCTGTCTTGAACTATCCAGGGTGATTGGACATGAAACAACAGCCACATAATTTCTCCGGTGGCCCCGGAGCACTGCCCGAACAAGTCCTGGAGCAACTGGCCGAGGCCATCCACGTGGTCGACGATTGCGGCATCTCGGTGCTGGGAATGAGTCATCGCAGTGACTGGTTTCGGGCCGTGGTCGACGAGGCGGAGATGCACCTTCGTGCCCTCCTGGGCTTGTCGGTCGGGCAGCAAGTGGTGTTCATGCAGGGGGGTGGGACGGCCCAGTTTGCTATGGTCCCTCTGTTGCTCGGTCGAAAGGGTGTCACGGTGGAATATCTCCACACCGGCTATTGGAGCGGCAAGGCGATTGCCGAAGCGCGCAAGTTCGCCGATGTCAGGGTGCCATGGAGCGGTGAGAGCAGGGGATTCCGTGAACTACCGCGACCCGATGAGGCGGCGTTTTCCCCGGAGGCGGCTTACCTGCACTACGTGTCCAACGAGACGGTGGAAGGGCTGCGATTCTCTGAGCGTCCCGGTGTCGTCGGCGTACCCCTGGTATGCGATATGTCCTCGGACTTTTGCTCCGGTCCTATCGACGCCGGCGCTTACGATCTTATCTACGCCCATGCCCAGAAAAATCTTGGCCCTGCCGGCGTCACCGTGGCCGTGGTGGATGATCGATTGCTGGTAGATGCACCGGACAACTTGCCGTCGGTGCTGGATTACCGCCCGCAGATTGCCGCTGGCTCCATCTACAACACGCCCCCTGTTTTTGCGATTTACGCGACTCTGCTGGTACTGCGTTGGTTGCGTCATGAGGTGGGTGGATTGGCTGCCATGCAAGCGATCAATCAACGGAAAGCGGAGTCCCTGTATCAGGCACTGGACCAGTTTGATGACTGCTATGTGCCGAGGGCCAGCGTGCTCGACCGCTCACCCATGAACGTCGTGTTCAATCTGCGTCGACCGGAGCACTTGCCTGCCTTTCTGGCAAGCGCCCGGGCAGCGGGTTTGCACGGTCTGGAAGGGCATCGCAGCATCGGCGGCATTCGGGCGTCTCTTTACAACGCGGTCAGCGAAGTCTCGGTGACTGCCTTGATCGATTTTCTCGACCAGCAACGGCCCCATCTGGCATGACGCCGCGTTAGCCCCTTGGGGTGGTCTGTCTTGCGCGGTCATGGTTAAAAGGGTTGGGCACCGTGATCGCAATTTTGGAGCATCAAGCATGAAAGAGATCCCCGCAGCCAAGGGGCATTGGCTGTTTGGCCATGCCATGGCGTTGTCGAAGGATCCCCTGCAAATGCCGGCGGATATCGCAAATCGCCATGGGGGTGCCGTGCAGTTCCGGGTTCTCCATCGCCCGTTCCTGGCGATCACAGATCCGGTGCTGGCGCGCCACATACTGCAAAAGAACCCGGACAACTATCCGCGCAGTTTCCATTACGAGTCCGGTTCAATCACCATCGGACATGGATTGCTGACAGTTGAAGACGAGCGCTGGCGGCGCAGTCGAAAAATGATGCAGCCCGTCTTCCGTATTGACCCGGTGCGTGAGGTGGCGGCGGTAACGGCCCGCTGCTGGAACGATGCGGAGCAGGATTGCCGAAAGCAGATGGCTGAAGGACGTGCCGTGGATATGGTCCAGGTCTGTCAGCGGCTCGCGCTGGATGTGATCCTGCGAGCCCTGTGCAGTCTGCAATTGGAGGCTGAGCAGTTGACTCACTTCGGGGCTTTGGTCAAGGCTTCGTTGTTGCGGTTGCGACTGCGAAATAATGCGATCGTGTCGCCGCCATTGTGGCTGCCCGCACCGAACAATCGGGTGATACACCAGGTTCGTCGTGAACTTGACGCATTTCTGGGTCCGGTCGTCGAAGGTTGTCGCGAACATCCTGAGGGTGATGACATGCTCTGTGCGCTGGCTCGCGCCAGGGATGAGCAGGGGGGTGCCTTCACCAGGCAGGAATTGCTGGATGAGACCAAAACCCTGTTTGCCGCCGGATTTGAAACGACCGCGACGGCCATGGCGTGGGTGATGTGTGAACTGGCTGATCGCCCCGATCTATGCGACCGACTGGCTGCAGAAGCGGACGGTGCGTTTGGAGTGGCTGAAGTGAGTCGAAGCACCATTGATCAACTCCCCTTGGCTGGCCGCGTGGTGGAGGAGGCTCTGCGACTCTATCCGCCGGTCTACAACCTCGGTCGGCACTCACGGCAGGACGATGAGGTGAATGGAGTACACAT
Source organism: Methylococcus sp. UBA6136 (assembly GCA_002423305.1). Classification (GTDB taxonomy): domain Bacteria; phylum Pseudomonadota; class Gammaproteobacteria; order Methylococcales; family Methylococcaceae; genus UBA6136. The sequence continues at coordinate 39,633 of DIVI01000056.1, forward strand.
CCCGGGTGGAGTGGATATTCTCATCTCGGTCTGGGGCATGCATCGGGGAATCCATTGGGGAGAGACTGCAGGGCAGTTTGATCCGGATCGCTGGCTTCCGGACCGCCGACCTGCGCGAGATGCCTACATGCCATTCGCGGCGGGGCGGCATACGTGCATAGGCATCCATTTTGCCTTGGTCGAAATGCAGATGATGGTGGCCTTGATCTGTCATCGGTTCCGTCTGCGCTGGGCAAGCGGGGCAGCCACGCCCAGTGTGCGGCCTCAGATTACTGCGTCGACCGATGGTCCGGTGTGGCTGGAGTTGGCCTCGAGGTGAGTCAGTGATCGGCTGATGGCGAGGTTGCAGTGGCAATGTGCGCCTGCGAAAACCATAAGAGCAGTTTTTGTCAGGGGTCTTGAGAATAAGCGGAGGGCTTGTGATGGCCAAGGTGCTAGCCAGTATAAAAATGCGGATTTTCCTGTTTCTTAGACACCTGGGGCAGACAACCTCGGCATGTCTGGTCGTGATGACTAAGGGCAATCTGCACACGTTGACACTGGATCATTGGAAGACAGCACTGTACACGGGGGCTATTGCCGGATTCTTGGCGCTCTTGTTTGCTTTTGAGCGGTGGCTGCACCTTCAGCAAAACCGCTGGTTCTTTGCGATTGTCGCCTTTTTCGGTACGTTTATTGGAGATTTTCTTGCCCATCCCTCCCACTTTGGTGGTCCTTGGGGTGAGCCATTAACTACAGCGGCAGGCGCAGCGGTTCTTTCATTGATGCTTTCGAGCACGGCGGTGGGCAACTATCTGGTGCGTGTGGCTGAACCGCCCAAGTCGTAAAGGGTGGGAGCTCGATTTATTCGGTAAAGTGTATTTAAAACAGAGCCTTAGGGGTTTTTGGTTGAAGGCTGTGAGTTGGAGGTATCCACCAGGCAAAGGTTAAACTAGAATGCGTCGCCGCGGTCGCGTGGCTAATGTGGGTTAGTTTCTAATAACTAAATACATGATGAGGAGAGCGCCTTATGTCTATTCGTGCAGTGATATGTTCTACGTTGATAGCCCTGGTCTGCTCGGGTGAAGTCTATGCGAGATCCTGTCGTACCTCAGATCTGGCAGGTGTATGGTATGGGACCAGTAGTATTGTGAATTCAGCAAACTCGGCTATGAATTATGCGCTTAGCTGTAGGTTGAAATTTGATAAGCGCGAGCTGGTTGAGGGCGAATGTACAGCGGTCAGCAGCAACCCTATGATAGATGGCCGAGTCAATAACATTGATTACTCCATTATCCGATTGGATAAAGATTGTAAGCTGCAGGCGGATGTGGTCTGGAGCGGTGGTGGCCAAGGATGGATTGGTGGGTATCTGGCGCTGCGTAATAAGGAGATTCTTGCTACAACGAAAAACACGACGGGTGGCGTAGGAGTCATGAACTTTGTAAAGGAATAGACCTTTGATATCTGCTGAACGTATTGGTGTTGTATTTTTTAATAAAGAATTGAGGCGATGATATGACCACTAGATTAAAATTTGGATTCATTCTTGTTTTGGCTGCTGCATTTTTATCAGAAACAGCTTCTGCGGCACGTTTTGGCAATAAGTCATTAAAGGGTTCTTATGCTGCGAGTATTGAGGGCATATATACCTTTGTTGACAAGAAGCCGGTGGGTCTGCCCGCATGGTTCACGGGGGTTGTGGAGCAATCCTCTCAACTTAAGGATCTG
>DIVI01000246.1 GCA_002423305.1 Methylococcus sp. UBA6136
GACTTTGACGGCATTGAGTCCGTGGTGGCCCATGAATATTTTCATAACTGGACCGGCAACCGCATCACCTGCCGCGATTGGTTCCAGCTCAGCCTGAAAGAGGGACTGACGGTCTTTAGAGACCAGGAGTTTTCCGCCGATCGCCATTCGGGTCCGGTCAAGCGCATCGATGAAGTCAACATGTTGCGCACCCGCCAGTTCGCGGAGGACTCAGGCCCCCTCGCCCATCCGGTCAGGCCCGAGTCGTATATCGAGATCAACAACTTCTACACCTTGACGGTTTACGAAAAGGGCGCCGAGGTGGTGAGGATGCTGCATACCCTTTTGGGCCCGGCGGGTTTTCGCAAGGGCACCGATCTGTATTTCGATCGGCATGATGGAGAGGCCGTCACCTGCGAGGACTTTGTGCTATGCATGGAAGAAGCCAATAAGGCTGATCTGGCTCAGTTTCGGCGCTGGTACAGCCAGGCGGGTACCCCGGAGGTCGAGTTGACCAGCGAATACGACCCGCAGACGCAATCGTTTGACATCACGCTTCGTCAGTCGCACCCGCCCATGCCGGGGCAGAAAGACAAGCTTGCGCTGCATATCCCGATCGCCATCGGATTGCTGGGACCGGAAGGACAGGAATATCCCCTGCAGTTGACGGGAGAATCGGAACCCTCGGCCGCCACCACGCGCATCCTTGAACTCTGTGAAACCGAGCAGCGGTTCCGGTTTACCCGCTTGCCCGGCCCACCCGTCGTATCAGCCTTGCGCGGTTTTTCAGCACCGGTCATCCTGAAGCAGCAACGGGACGCCGAGGAGCTGGCTTTTCTGTTTGCTCACGATCCGGATTTCTTCAACCGCTGGGATGCCGGTCAGCAGTTGGCCACGCAGGCGATTCTGGAACGGGTCGCCCAGCGCGACCAGCAGTCCATCACGCCATTGCTCATCAATGCCTTCGGTAAGGTCAGCCGTCTGGAGTGGCCCGACCTCTCCTATTTTGCCTTGCTGTTGACGCTGCCCTCCGAGGACTATGTCGGAGGATTTCTCGATACCATCAACCCCATAGCCATTCACCAATCACGTCAAGCCGTGAAAAAGGCCATCGCCGAAGCGCTGGCAGCGGAATGGAAAGGGCTTTACCAGCAGCATCATCGGGATGACTTTCTGCTGTTCGATGCCGCCGCCATTGGCCGTCGGCGACTGAAAAACGTCTGTCTCGACTACCTCTCGGTGATCGACACCCCGGCATCGCACGCTCGTGCCCTCGCACAGTTCGAATCCACGCGAACCATGACGGATCGGATAGCCGCGTTGACGGCCATCGTGAATACCCAACATCCGCAAAAAACCGAATGTCTGAAGACTTTTTACGAACAGTGGCAGGCCGACGATCTGGTGGTCGGCAAATGGTTCACGGTGCAGGCCACTTGCCGGCTGCCTGGAGCGCTGGTTCAGGTCAGAACTCTGATGACCCACCCGGCCTTCGACATGAGAATGCCCAATCATGTGCGCTCGCTGATTGGTGCATTCAGTCAATCGAATCCGGTCAACTTTCACTCAGCGAATGGAGAGGGCTACGCATTTTTGGCCGATCAGGTCATCGAGCTCAACACCATCAACCCGCAAATCGCCTCCCGCATGCTGACGCCACTCGCAGCTCTGGGACGATATGACGACCCGCGCCAGGCCATGATGCGAACTGAACTGGAGCGCATCCTGCAAACCCCGGATCTGTCCAGGGACGTCTATGAAGTCGCCAGCAAGGCCGTGGCGACATGACATGAGCGCTGTGGCCAGAGTCAATACCCTGTTTCGCCTCATGCTGACATGGGGCGTTGCGGTTGTTTTTCTGGTGGGTTGCAGCCGCGAGACGTCAACGGCATCAAACCCCGTTGTCACGCAGAATGCCAGCCGCGATTATGGTTATGTGCTGGGCGATCTCATCCCGCTGTCCGTGAGCATAAAACTGCCGGATGGCGAGTCGCTGGACAATGCCTCCCTGCCCGCGGTCGGACCGATCAATGAGTGGCTGAGCTTGCGCAGCCACCACGTCGAAACATTATCGGATGGTGATCAGCGGACTGCTCAACTGCAGCTGGTTTATCAGGTATTCAGGGGAACCAGGACGCCGGAGCTGGCTACCGTTCCGCCATTGACCCTGCGCACCACGGGTCCGGCGCCACAAGTGTTTGAAACACCGCCCTGGTCATTCACCCTCACGCCGGTGATACCTCCGGAAGTTGCGGATGATGACCTTGAGGTACGTCCCACGCTGCCGGTGGAACCCGCATCGACCACCAAGGCAGTTAACCGGCTTTTGCTTTGGCTGACTGGCGCCTTGATGACAGCGCTCCTCTGGGTTTTCAGGGAATTCATCCGTCGTCGTCGCGCCCGCCCTTTTGCGCTCGCTGCGAAGAAAGTGCATTCGATGCTGGCAAACAGCCAGGATGCCGACACCCTGAGAGAGGCCGCGCGAATTCTGCACCGCGCCCTTGACCAGACCTTTGGCGAAACCTTGTTTGCCCGAGAAATCGATCGGTTTTGTGCCTCACACCCCAGCTTTTTCCCCCTGCGCGATCGACTTGCCAGTTTTTTTGTTCAGTCGCAGCACCTGTTTTTTGATCCCGGTGCCAGTCAGTCACATGATCCGGGGACGCGAGACTGGCTGGAGGATCTGGCTCGGCGCTGCGTTACGGCCGAAAACAAGGCCTTATGAATATCGGCTTCCTGCAACCCTGGGCACTTCTGCTGCTCGGGTTCGCAATGCTCCCCTGGTTTCGGCAAGGGCAAACTGCCCTGGCCTATTCATCGCTCAGCCAGGTGCCCAGTGACCCAGTTTCGGAGTGGGTCGATCGGAGCCTCAAGCTGATTGCCTGTGGCACTTTTATTTGTCTGGCCATCGGCATGTCAGGACCCTACCTGCGTGAACAATGGGTGGATCGGATCGGAACCGGCGCCCACATTGCCTTGCTGCTGGATCGCAGCAGCAGCATGAACGAGAATTTCACCGGCCAGTACCTGGGAGCCAAAGCCACGGAATCGAAGAGTGCGATGGCGCGCAAGCTGCTTTCGGAGTTTGTCGAGCGACGCCAGCATGATCTCTTCGGCATGGTTGCATTTGCCGCAGCCCCCATCTATGTCCTGCCGCTGACTGAGGACCGGGAGGCGGTCCAGGCCGCGATTGCTGCCGCCGGTGGACGCGGGCACGGCGTGACCAATATTGCACCCGGCCTGGCCATGGCGCTGGATTTCTTTGCAGGAAAGCCGCGCGAGGGTTCGCGGATCATCCTGCTGGTCTCTGACGGGGCCGCCCGCATCGATGAGGAAACCCGTGATCGATTACGCCAGACCTTTCAGGAAACCGATACCACGCTGTACTGGATTTATCTCCGCAATCCCAGCAGCGCCCCGCTCACGGAGAGGCCCGCAAACCCGAACGAAACCACAACACCGGAGTATTTCCTCAATGAATTCTTCGAGTCGCTGGAAGTGCCCTATCGGGCGTTTGAAGCCGAAAATCCCAATGCCATGGAAAAAGCCATTGCCGAAGTCGAACGGCTTGAAACCTTGCCACTCCCCTACCGGGAGAAACTGCCTCGCAAGGATCTTTCCGACCGTTTTTTTGCCACGGCGCTGGGCCTGATGATCCTGCTGTTGGGTGCGAGAGCCCTGGAGGCCAAGACATGGCACGCGTGATAAAGCTGCTCCTGTCGCGCTCGGTGCTGGGTGCGCTGTTGTTGATAACCTTGTCCGGTTCCATTATCTCCGCTGTCCAGCTGTTCACGCTGAAAAGCCACAATGCCTTGCTCGCCACACCTGAACAGATTACCGTCACAAACGAGACGGATCCCCTGCTGATCTTTGCCAAAGCCTATGACCAACAGCAGCGTGGCGACCCGATCGAGGCCATCCAGCTTTATGGCAGCATTCTGCAGCAGGGAGATGCCCGATTCCGCGCCCGAGTCCGTTTCAATCTGGGGACCCTGTACCTTCGTGATGCCGCCAAAATCTGGCGGGATCGCGGCCTTCTCGAGCACATCCGCGTCAATACCCTGCTCTCCGCCGCCAAGGATAATTTGCGTGAATCCCTGACCCTGGTTCCCGATCAATGGGACGCACGTTACAACTTGGAGTATGCCATTCGTATCACGCCACCGCCCAAGGAAAAGCCGAAGAATGATTTCCAGGGATCCAAGGGCAGCGTGTTTGCGACCCTGCCAACCATTCCCGG
>DIVI01000123.1 GCA_002423305.1 Methylococcus sp. UBA6136
TCGCCGCCCACGGCCCGAATCTCGTCGCCTTGTCTCAAACCTGCCTGTGCGGCCAGCGTTCCCGTCTTGATTTCACCGAGTACTGGTCGCGTGCCGGTTTCGCCCCACAGGTACGCCATCCAGTAGATCAGGATGGCCAGGAAGAAATTGAAAATCGGGCCGGCGAGCACGATCGCGGCGCGGTGGCTGACCGGTTGCCGGTTGAAGGCGAAGGGCAGGTCTTCCGAAGCGACTTTGCCCTCGCGTTCATCGACCATTTTGACGTAGCCGCCCAGGGGGAGCGCGGAGAGGGTGAATTCGGTGTCATTGGGGGACTTTTGGTGGCGCCAGATCACCTTGCCAAATCCCAGTGAAAATCTGAGTACCTTGACCCCAAGCTTGCGGGCCACCCAGAAATGACCGTATTCATGCACGGCGATCAGGATCACCAGTGCGATGAGGAAAAAGAACAGCGTATGGGGTATTGATGACATCAGTGGTGGTTCACTCCAACTGTCTATTCAAGAGAATCCCAAAACGATGGCTGCGCATGGGCCTTAATCCGTTCCCGGTCTGAATGTGGATATATCGATCATTCAGCCTGTATTCAACCTTGGCAACGAACCCAGTAGCGGCGCTCAGGATCATCTGATTGAAGCCAGTGCTTCGAAGTCTTCTCCACCCCGTCAGTTTAGCTGGGCAATGAATCGTTCGGCCACCTCACGGGCTGAGCGGTCAGCTTCCAATATCACATCAATGCTGTCGGCACGATTGACGCTGATATGGTTCATGCAATGGCTGATGACGTCCGGGATGGCGGTGAATCGAATCTGGCCGTTCAGGAAACAGGCAACCGCGATCTCGTTGGCCGCATTCAGGATGGCAGGCATCGTTTCTCCGGCGCGGACTGCATCGTAGGCGCGTTGCAGACAGGGGAAACGCTCGAAATCAGGGGCTTCAAAATCGAGCCGTCTGACCGAGAACAAATCCAGCGGTTCAGCGCCGGAGTCGAAACGGTCCGGCCAGGCCATGGCGTGAGCGATCGGAATTCGCATGTCGGGGTTGCCCATCTGGGCCAGAACCGTACCGTCCACATAGTCGACCATCGAATGGATGACACTTTGCGGATGTATGACCACTTCGACTTTTTCCGGGGGCGTGTTGAACAGCAGGCAGGCTTCGATCAGTTCCAGACCCTTGTTCATCATGGTGGCGGAATCCACCGAAATTTTGCGGCCCATGACCCAGTTGGGATGAGCCACGGCTTCATCCGGGGTGACGTCATGGAGTTCATGCAGCCCTTTGCGCAGGAACGGCCCACCCGAAGCGGTCAGCAGGATGCGACGCACTTCCGCCGCGGGCCGACCGGCATGATAGTTCGCCGGCATGCACTGGAAGATGGCGTTATGTTCGCTGTCGATGGGCAGCAGATCGGCGCCGGATTCCCTTACGGCCGTCATGAACAAGGGGCCGGACATGACCAGCGCCTCCTTGTTGGCCAGCAGGACGGTTTTGCCCGCTTTCGCTGCGGCCAGGGTCGGCAGCAAACCGGCCGCGCCAACGATGGCCGCCATCACGGAGTCGACTTCGGGCAACACGCACACGTCTTCCAGCGCCTGAACGCCAGACAGTACCTCGGTCTTGACACCGGCCTCGGCCAGTCGCTGCCGCAGTTCCGCGGCCGGTTGCTCGTCGATCATCACCGCAAAGCGCGGGTTGAACCGCTGGCACTGCTCGAACAGGCGGTCGATATTGTTGTTGGCGGTCAGTGCGACCACTTTATATCGATCAGGATGTCGACCCGCGACATCAAGCGTGCTGACGCCAATCGAACCGGTTGAACCGAGTACGCAAATACCCCTCATTGTCCGGCCTCCGGTGGCTGAGCGTGATCATCTGTGTCGGGAGCCATCTCCATTGCAGGCGGCTCCGCCTCCGTCTCGGATGGGGTGACTTCCATCGGGCCATCGTAATGGTGATCAGCCGGGCCGTCTTCCAGTGCCGGCGCCTCGTCCATTTGCATGATGATTTCCGGCTCCATCATGGGGCCCATCATCAGGAAGATGGGGATGAGCAACGAGCCGGCGTAGAAAACAGCCACGCCTGAGAGCAGGCTGTCGATGCGATCGAGTACGCCGCCATGACCCGGCAACAATCCGCTGCTGTCCTTGACGCCTCGCACACGCTTGGCCAGGCTTTCGAACAGGTCGCCACACACGGAAAAGGCCACCGTCAGCAGCGAGAGAAAGACAAAGTCGATCAGGCTCATGGAATTCATGTCCACCCACAGGCCGACCGGAATGGCGATGACAATCGCCGCTGCCAGTGCACCGTAGACCCCTTCGATGGTTTTGCCGGGGCTGACGGCTTCAACGAGCTTGGCGAAGCCCCAGCGCTTGCCGACAAAGTACGCGGCGATATCCGCCAGCCAGATCAGCAGCACCAGATAAAGCACCTGATATTCGGAGAAATTAAGTCGTAGCCAGACCATCATGGCCCACCCGGAAAACAGGACCAGGGCCCCGCTCAGCAATCGGGCGGTGACGGAAAAACGGGTTTTGACGAGCTTTTCCGGCGCACGGCGGAAGGCGATACCCCACGCGGCCCACCAGATCACGACCGGCGCATAGAACCAGATCGGCAGTTCGCCCGGTGCCCAGTAGAGGGCGAAATGGCGCGCGGCAATCAACAGGGTGAGGATGGCCGCCGTGAATCCGATGCGGCCTTTTTGTTCCAGGCCGGACAGCCCCGCCCATTCCCAGGCGCCAAGCAGAATGATGGCACCCCAGAGCATGGCGAAACCATCGGGCGAAAGAAACAGGATGGCGGCAATGATTAACGGCGCCAGCAGGGACGCCGTGATGATTCGGTTCTTCAGCATGGGATCGTTACGGGTTGGTTATGGGTTGGGTTTAGGGGATCAGCGAGTAGGCTGGTTTTCAATCTGGTCGCCGGTCTGGCCGAAGCGTCTTTGCCGGCTGGCGAAGCTGGCTAGCGCCGCTTCGAAGGCGGTTTCGTTGAATTCTGGCCAGAGCAGGGGCGTGAAATGCAGTTCGGTGTAGGCCAGCTGCCAGAGCAGGAAATTGCTGATGCGCTGCTCGCCGCCGGTGCGGATGAAAAGATCTGGTTCGGGCAGATCGGCTAGCGATAGGCGGGCTTCGATATGCTCGGGTGTGATGTCGGCAGGGGTCAGCGCACCTTTTTCCACCTCGGCGGCCAACTGGCGCGTGGCCTCGGTGATATCCCAGCGCCCGCCATAATTGGCAGCGATCACCAGGCTCAGTTTCCGATTGCCGGCGGTCATGTCTTCGGCTTGGGCGATTTTTTCTTGCAGCAACGGCGCGAACGCAGATCGGTCGCCGATGACCCGCAGTCTGACGCCGTTCTCATGCAACTTGCGGGTTTCGCGCTCCAGGCTGACGATGAACAGTTCCATCAGCAAGGACACTTCCTGTGCCGGCCTCCGCCAGTTTTCGCTGCTGAAGGCGAACAAGGTCAACACCTCCACCCCATGCGCGATGCACCCTTCCACGGTTTTTCGAACCGAACTGACGCCGGCGCGATGTCCGGCGTGACGCGGCAGAAAGCGTTTCTTGGCCCAGCGGCCGTTGCCATCCATGATGATGGCCACATGCCTGGGTACGCTGGAATAGGGGGACTGAGAAACAGCCATGTCAATCACCGGGTTATGCGTAATGAGACCCCGGGATCCTCATGCCATTGGACCCTTTGGTGTGAAAATGGGAGGCGGACAAGCTTGGGCCCTTGCCTAACTGGGTGCTCAGATCGCCATCAGGTCCGTTTCTTTTTTCTCCAGAACGGAGTCGACTTCCTTGACGTACTGATCGGTCAGTTTCTGCACCTGCTCTTGGCTGCGGCGCTCCTCATCCTCCGAAACTAGCTTGTCCTTTAGGGCATTCTTCAGTTCGGTATTGGCATCGCGGCGGATGTTGCGGATGGCCACCTTGGCATTTTCCGCCTCATGGCGGACGACCTTGATGAGATCGCGGCGACGTTCCTCGGTCAGGGGCGGCATGGGGACACGAATGACCGTGCCGGTAGTGTTGGGATTCAAGCCGAGGTCGGAACTCATGATGGCCTTCTCGATAGCCTGAATCATGTTTCGCTCCCACGGAGTCACCGCCAGGGTGCGGGCATCTTCAATCGTGACGTTGGCGGTCTGGCTCAGAGGTACATCATTCCCGTAATAGGACACGACGATGTGATCAAGAAGGCTCGGATGAGCGCGGCCAG
>DIVI01000071.1:0-8265 GCA_002423305.1 Methylococcus sp. UBA6136
GCCATGCTGTTGCGCGAACAAGCCGCGCTGAATGCCCTGCCGGCCGGCCTGGCTGGCCTGCCTCTGGATCTCATCGGACTGAAAGCCTTCAACATGGTTGGCCTGGAAGCCTTGAGCCACCTCTTAGATGGAGAGGGTCAGCCCCCCACACGAGAAGGTCCGACGCCCGCTCCATTGAAGGCCCCCGGGCTGGCATCGCTCGTCGATGAAATAGCCGCGGATGGCCATGGCCTGATCATGCTGATGGGAAAAGGGGGTGTCGGCAAAACCACACTCGCCGCCGCCATCGCCGTGGACCTCGCCAGGCGCGGGCTGCCTGTGCATCTGACCACCTCCGATCCCGCGGCTCATCTGACCGAGACTCTGGCCGGCGCGGTCGCCCACCTCGAGGTCAGCCGCATCGATCCCCAGGCTGAAACGGAAAACTACCGCCAGCATGTACTGGAAACCAAGGGGGCGAAACTCGATGCTGCCGGACGCGCCCTGTTGGAAGAAGACCTGCGCTCACCCTGTACCGAGGAAATCGCCGTATTCCAGGCCTTTTCACGCATCATCCGTGAAGCCGGCAAGAAATTTGTCGTCATGGATACCGCGCCGACCGGGCATACCTTGCTCTTGCTGGACGCGACGGGTGCCTACCACCGGGAGGTTTCCCGGCAAATGACGGACAGCAACGTCCATTTCCTGACGCCGATGATGCAGCTTCAGGATCAGCAACAGACCAAGGTTCTCTTGGTCACGCTGGCCGAAACCACCCCCGTGCTGGAAGCGGCGAACCTGCAAAACGACTTGCGGCGTGCAGGGATAGAACCCTGGGCCTGGATCATCAACAACTCCATTGCCGCCACGGACACGAAATCGGCGCTCCTCAGGCAACGCGCCTTCAATGAGGCCGGCGAGATCGAGGCCGTTGCCCAACAGCACGCAAGACGCTGCGCCGTGGTTCCTATGCTGAAGGATGAACCCGTCGGGGCCGATCGATTGCAGAAGTTACTTCAAGCCCAACCACTCTCAGGATAACGAGACGCACATCATGAGCCGTCAAAAGCACCGCCCCAGAACCTCACCCGCTCGCCGGAGCGCGGACGGCAGCAAAAAAATCGTGCGGCCAAACCCGGCCGTTCAGCCAATGAGTGTATTTGAGCGATACCTGACCCTTTGGGTAATCCTCTGCATCATGGCAGGGATTGCGTTGGGCCAGTGGTTCCCCGCCGTCTTTGAAGCGTTGGGCCGCATGGAGGTCGCCCAGGTCAATCTGCCAGTCGGGCTGTTGATCTGGATCATGATCATTCCCATGTTGGTGAAGGTGGACTTTGGCGCATTGCATGAAGTCCGTCAGCACGTTCGGGGCATCGGTGTCACCCTGTTCGTCAATTGGCTGGTGAAACCGTTTTCGATGGCGTTTCTCGGCTGGCTTTTCATCCGGCATTTATTCGCCCCGATGCTGCCGGCCGACCAGCTCGACAGTTACATCGCCGGCCTGATTCTGCTGGCGGCGGCACCCTGCACGGCCATGGTTTTCGTGTGGAGTCGGCTGACTCAGGGTGATCCATTGTTCACCCTGTCACAGGTGGCTCTGAACGACACCATCATGGTGTTCGCCTTCGCTCCGCTGGTGGGTTTGCTGCTGGGCATCTCCGCCATTACCGTGCCGTGGGCCACCCTCGTCACTTCGGTGGTTCTGTATATCGTGATCCCGGTGATTCTCGCCCAGTGGTGGCGCAGACATCTGCTTGCCAAGGGAGCGGCGAACTTCGAGGTCGCCATGCAAAGGATCGCCCCCTGGTCGATTGCGGCGCTGCTGTTGACGCTGGTGCTGCTGTTTGCGTTTCAGGGCGAGGCTATCCTGAGACAGCCGCGAGTGATCGGCCTTTTGGCCGTCCCTATCCTGATCCAGGTCTTTTTCAACTCCGCACTCGCCTATTGGCTTAATCGTGCGGTGGGAGAGAAGCACAATATTGCGTGTCCCTCCGCCCTGATTGGCGCCTCCAACTTCTTTGAGTTGGCGGTGGCCGCAGCAATCAGCCTGTTCGGGTTTCAGTCCGGGGCGGCACTCGCCACCGTCGTGGGCGTACTGATCGAAGTGCCGGTGATGCTGCTGGTGGTCAAGCTAGTGAATGCATCCAAAGCCTGGTACGAAAGAGGCGCTCCGGACTGACTGTCGTCAGGTCGGCGTGATCACTCATCCAACTTGTCGGCATATTGGAGGAGTGATCGTAGGGCTTGGAACCCGATCGTTCAGTGGTTCTTGGGTTCGATCCGCTTCAGCAAGGAAAACAAGTCGCTGTTGGTGGAGAGCACCACGGTGGCCTCGCTGCCGATGATCTTCCGGTAAGTCTCCATGCTCTTGGTAAAGCGGTAAAAATCCGCCGCCTGGGGTTTCTGGGTATAAGCCCGGGCATAGATCTCGGTCGCCTTGGCATCGGATTCACCGCGAATCTCCTGCACACGCTTGTAGGCCGTGGATTCGATCTCGTTGATGTCGCGATCCTTCTTGCCGCTGATGCGCGCCGCTTCGCCCTCGCCCTCGGAGCGGAAGCGCTGGGCAATCTGCAGACGCTCACTGATCATCCGCTGATAAATCCGCTCGAGCACTTGGGGGTTGTAGTTGAGCCGCTTGATGCGGATATCCAGCAGTTCGATGCCGAATTCGGCCAGCTTTGGTGCCGCCGACTCGAAGATGCTCTTCTCCAGTTCCGCGCGACCGAACTGAATCGGCCGCAGAACCCCCAGCGCTCCAACCCCGGTCAGGGTGGCGGCCGCGTTTTCGTCCTGGAGCGGCTTGCGCTGCTTCTCGGTTCTCACCACCTCGATCAGTTCGTGCCGGGCCACCGCCGTGCGCGTTTCACTGCCCAGAATGTCCTCCAGCCTTGACTGGGCACTGCGTTCATCCCGCAAGCGGAGGAAATACTGCATGGGATCGGTGATGCGCCAACGGGCAAAGGTATCGACCTGGATATAGGTCTTGTCCTTGGTCGACATTTCGACCATGGGCCCGTCCCAGGCCAGATAGCGCTTGTCGATGCGGTTGACCTCCTGGACGAAAGGCAACTTGAAATGCAGCCCCGGCTCGGTAATGGGTTCGCCGATCGGGCGGCCGAACTGGGTGATGATGACCTGCTCGGTTTGCCGGACGGTATACAGCGAGAGCAACAAGAGCAGGCCCAGCAAAACGGCTCCGGCAAGACTGATGTGAAGCTTGTTCATTTGGCAACTCCGGGCAAGGTCTGAGTCTGGGGCAGGGGAAGCATGGGCAATATCTGCTGCACCGCCTCGTCGACGATGATGCCCTGCTTGGCCTGGGGCAATACCTCACCCAGCGTCTCCAGATAGATTCGGGTCCGTGTCACCTCGGGCGCCTTGACGAACTCCTCGAGAACAGCGCCAAAAGCCGCCGCATCACCCTCGGCTTCGTTGATGCGCTTGAACCGGTAGCCTTCCGCCTCACGGATGGCCTGATCCGCTTGGCCTCGGGCACGGGGGACGGCCTTGTTGTATTCGCCGTTGGCCAGGTTGATCGCATTTTCCCTGTCCTGCTGTGCGCGATTCACCTCGTTGAATGAAGGTTGCACCGGCTCCGGGGGATCGACATTCTTGAGCTGAACCTGATTGACCATCACCCCCAGATGGTACCGAGTCGCCAAATCCCGGAGTCGACTGAGCGAGGTGTCTTCGATTTCCTGCCGGCCGATGGTGATGATTTCATCCACGGTTCGATCACCGATAATTTCCCGCATGACGGATTCGGACAGATCACGAAGCGTGATACCGGGGTCGCGCACCTCAAACAGGAAAACCTCGGGATCGGTGATGCGGTACTGCACCACCCATTCGACCAGGGCAGCATTCAGGTCGCCCGTCACCATGGAACGCTCCTTCAGTGGGTCCGCTCCGGTCTGATCGGGGTTGGTCGTCAAGTCCATGGGCTTGCGCATCCCGAACTCCAGCTTCAGCTGGCGCTGGGTGGGTACCTTGATGACCTCATCGATGCCAAAGGGGAGCTTCAGATGCAGGCCCGGCGGCACATTCTGCAAATGCTTGCCGAAACGCAGCACGACCCCCTCCGATTCGGCGGGCACGGTGTAATAAGCGGTAAACAAACCTAACAGAGCAAACAGGACCAGCAGAATAGCCCCGACCGGCGGGGGCTTTCTGGACGGCAATGACCGCGTCCACGGGTTGGGTGTGCTCATGAATTTCTCCGGGATGTGCGAGTAGTGAACTCAGGCAGTGGGGTTGCAGTGTAGCGCGATCCGGAAAACCCGGAGCTCGATGAACAACATTCACAGCCGGGGGAAGGCCGTGGTAGCGTATCCCTAACGATCTCGTCATCTTCCTGTCCCGTTCCTTGATGCCCCCTCCATTGGTCGAATTTTCCGCCGTTTCCAAAGGCTACGACGGCAAGAATGTCCTGCCCGGGCTGGATCTGGAAGTGCATGAGGGGGAATTTCTCACCCTGCTCGGACCTTCCGGCTGCGGCAAGAGCACGGCACTCCGGTTGCTGGCGGGATTCGAGTCGCCGGATGGTGGCGAGATTCGCCTGGAGGGTGCCGTCATCAACCCGCTCCCGCCCGAACAGCGCCCGATCAATACCGTCTTCCAGAGCTATGCGCTCTTTCCCCACATGACGGTGGAGGAGAACATCAGTTTTGGCCTGCGCATGAAACGGCTGCCTTCATCGGAAATCCGCCAACGGGTGAGCGAGGCTCTGGAGATGGTAAGGCTTCCCGAGTTGGCCCGGCGAAAACCCGGTCAGCTTTCCGGTGGTCAACAACAGCGCATCGCGCTGGCGCGAGCCCTGGTCAATCGACCCCGGGTCCTGTTGCTGGACGAATCCCTCAGTGCGCTGGATTTTGGGCTTCGCAAAGCCATGCAGACCGAGCTGAAAGTACTGCAGCGGTTTGTGGGGCTGACGTTCATTTTCGTCACGCATGATCAGGAAGAAGCCCTGTCCATGTCCGACCGGGTGGCGGTCATGCGTGATGGCGTGATTCAGCAGATTGGTCCTCCCCGTGACATTTATGAGACTCCGGCCAATGCCTTTGTGGCCCGTTTCGTGGGCGAAAGCAATCTGCTTGAGGGTGTGATCACCCGCCGACTCGATGACGGACGCGCCGATATCGCAATCGAAAACCGGATTTTCCCACTGTCCGCTCCGTTGTGCTTGTCGCCCGGCGAACGGGTCGTGGTCTTGCTGCGGCCCCAGGATTTGCAAATGGAGATCGTTGGCCCCAAACAACCCGGGGAAGGGCGATTGACGGGTGTCATAAAGGACAGGACTTACAAAGGGATGACACTGGATACGCTCATCCGGCTGGATAGCGGCACGGTCCTGCGTGCCAGCGAGTTTTTTGACGGCGATGACGCGGCCTTGACCCCGGGCCAGCGGGTGGCCGTGGGGTGGACGCCCAACTCACCCAGCGTGCTCCCCGCCGATGCGCCTTTCTGAAGCCATGCTGACCGCCGGGCGCGGCCTGTTGCCGGTCTGGCTTCTGCTGTTTACCCTCGTTCCCCTGCTGATGGTGCTGGCGGTCAGTCTGTTGACGCGGGATGAAACCGGATTCATTACACCGGAAGTCACCCTGGAGAATTACCGACGCCTGTTCGATCCCTTTTATCTCAAGGTCTTTACCGACTCGATGGCCATGGCCGGATTGGCGACCCTGCTGTGCCTGGGCCTGGCTTATCCGTTTGCCTATCTTCTCTCCCGCGTCGGTTTGGCATGGCGGGGGGTCTTGCTCACTCTGGTGATTGTTCCATTCTGGACCAACTCCCTGATCCGGATTTACGCGATCCGCAGCCTGCTGGCGGCCAAGGGCGCGATGAACAGTCTGCTGCTGGCGCTGGGGCTGATCGATGAGCCGGTTCGCCTGCTCTATTCGGGCTGGGCCGTCGGCCTGGGGCTGGTCTATGTGCTGCTGCCGTTCATGATCCTGCCGCTCTATTCCAGTTTCGAGAAGCTGGATCGCCGCCTCATTGAAGCAGCGGCCGACCTCTACGCGGGTCGCTGGGCGATCTTCCGTCATGTGATCGTTCCCCTCACTGCGCCCGGCATCGCAGCCGGCTGCCTGCTGGTATTTCTCCCGGCACTGGGTTTGTTCTATGTCACCGATGTCCTCGGCGGTTCACGTAATCTGATGATCGGGGCGCTGCTGAAGGATCAGTTTCTGGAAGCACGCGACTGGCCCTTTGGCTCTGCGGCCAGCCTGATCGTAATTGTGGGGCTGTTCCTGCTGATGGGGGTTTATCGTTGGGCACAGCGATGGGCCGGGACAGGGGCGGTGGACGATGTCTAGATCAGGCACAGCCTACCTGTGGGGGGTGTTTGCCTTTCTCTACCTGCCGATGGTCGTGCTGCTGGCCTACTCGTTCAACGAATCACCCTACGGCTCGAGCTGGGATCGCCTCGGTTGGGAATGGTACCGCCGCCTGGCGGACGACCCGCTGCTCATCGAGGCCACCCTGAATTCGCTGATGGTCGCTCTGCTTTCCGCGTCCCTTGCCACGATCATCGGGACGGCAGGCGCGGTGGGACTATGCCTGTATGCCTTTCGCGGACAGGCTTTTTTTCACGGCCTGCTGATGGTTACCCTGATGGCGCCCGAGATCGTGATGGGTGTTTCGCTGCTGGTGCTGTTCCTTGCCCTGAAAATTCCGCTGGGTTTTGGTTCGCTGCTGCTAGCCCACATCACCTTTTGCCTGCCGTTTGTGGCGGTAACGGTTTTTTCCCGTCTCAAGGATTTCGACTCTCGACTGATCGAATCTGCCCGAGACCTCGGTGCCAGCGAGGCCCAAGCCATCGGCCACGTGGTGCTGCCGCTGGCGCTACCGGCCATTGGCGCCGGCTGGCTGCTCAGCTTCACACTGTCGCTGGATGATGTGGTGGTGAGCTTCTTTGTCACCGGGCCGGACTTCGAGGTGCTGCCGCTACGGATTTATTCCATGGTGCGCATGGGCATCAAGCCCGAAGTGAATGCCCTGGCCACGCTGCTGTTCGGTTTGTCGATGGCACTGGTCATCCTGTCGCAGCGGCTGTTGGGAAGAAAGCTGTGATGCGAGCCGGCCTGCTCTGGATGTTGCTGCTCGCTTCACGGGTCTGCCTGGCTGCGCCGGCGGAAGTGAGCTTCTTCAACTGGTCGGATTACCTGCCCGCCGAGGTGCTGGAACGTTTCACGGCAGAAACCGGCATTCGTGTGCGTTATTCGACCTACGATAGCAACGAGGCCATGTATGCCAAGCTCAAGCTCCTGAGCGGTCGGGGCTATGACCTGATCGTCCCGTCCACCTATTTCATCGACCGTATGGGCAAGGAGGGCCTACTGCGTCCGCTGGACCGCTCGCAACTCCCGAATTTCCGCTTTCTCGATGGCCTTCATCTCGACAAACCGTTTGATCCCGGCAACCGTTACAGCGTGCCTTACCTATGGGGAACCACCGGCATCGCCCTGGATACCCGGCACTTCAATCCCGGCCAGGTGAAAGCCTGGGCCGATCTCTGGCGACCGGAGTTTCATGACCGCCTGCTGCTGTCGAACGATATGCGTGAGGTCTTTCACATCGGTCTGCGCGTGCTGGGATACCCCGGCAACAGCACCGATCCGGAACAGATTCGCCAAGCCTATGAAAAGCTTCGCTCCCTGATGCCCAACGTGCGGCTGTTCAATTCCGATGCCCCGCTGATGCTCTATGTGACCGGTGAGGTGGACGCCGGCATGACCTGGAGCGGCAACGCCTATCGCACCCAACAGGAAGTCCCCAGCTTCGTTTACATCTACCCTCGCGAGGGATGCGGCTTGTGGATGGACAATCTGGCCATTCCTGCCGGTGCCAGAAACCCGGACGGCGCGCTGCTTCTCATCAACTTCCTGCTGCGACCGGATATCGCCCGACTGATTGCCGAAAAAACCCGCTACGCCTCCCCCAACGCCGAAGCCGTCCGACAGTTGCCGGCCGGGGTTCGCGACAATCCCGTCATGTACCCCCCACCCGAGGTTTTGGCCGATGGCGAATACAGCCTGGATATCGGCGAAGCTATCACGGAATATGCGAAATACTGGGAGCGGCTCAAGGTAGGGGAGTAATCCAAGCCGTTCCATCGAGCTTCGGGAATAAAACGGTAAACCATCACGACGGAAACGCCGTAGCCATCTGCCAACTAAAAAACTGTGTGATTTGCCTCAGTCAATGCGTCAAAACCTACAGCCCCTGAACCGAATTAGAGGCATTTGCCCACGCTCAACAAACCCCGACAGCCCGAATACCGCT
>DIVI01000071.1:8329-10193 GCA_002423305.1 Methylococcus sp. UBA6136
TCCACTCTCCACCGGGCCAATGTTTTTAATACTAGTTTTTCATGAATGTCGATCCGTTCACACCGCTACGGCCAAACTGACAGGGGGTTCCATGATGGCGATTCAACCGGATTTCTTACCCGACCATTCCGATGGCTACGAGGAGCTGATGCAATTCTGCCGTAATCTTGTCTCGCCCTACACCGAACATGACGTGCGGGCCTTCCATGCCATACTCCGATGCGTTTATCCCCATCTCTGCCATCAAGAGGTTCGCTTGGCCAAACGCCTCGGCGAGCTCATGGCTGAAGGTTTGTCATCGCGCCGAATTACATTGGATTTCAGCAACGCCTGACTCACGGAGAACATGACATGGACAAGCTCATCATCCAGGTTCAGGATTCCGGGGGACATTGGATAACCATACAAAACATGAAGCCTCGCAATGTTGATGAGGTTCGCGTGCTTCTGGACATGGCTCGTCGCAGACGGCCCGGAAAAGTCTTGCGCGCCATCATTAACGGCAACGCCCAAATGCTTTGAGGTTGTTGCGACCAAGCAGTCGCACACCCAAACCTTCATGGACCGCCCCCTCCCTCTTGGATACACAAAACGCGATCATGGACTCCTCGCAACCGGGTAAGCCCCAACAGAAAGACGGACTTGACCTCCGCATTCGCCTTGACAGTAGGGGTCAATTCATTGGGTTAAGCATTAACGAGATACCGGTTGACGTGCCAATTACTGTGGAATCGCAGGATTGCCACAGCAAGGAAGAACAGGTTGACGCATCTGTTCATGCTCACCAAAGCGCGGTGATGCAGGACGGAACCGACAACGCTCCGAAGACTTCACAACAGCGCAGCGAGACGTTTCTACTGGAATTGTTGCGCAATAGTGTGTTGACGCTGTTCGCTGTCATCACCCTTCAGCTGTTGGTGCACTCCCTTTATCTGAAACAGGACGAAAGCTTCATGGATCGCTACGGCTGGTGGATTCTCTACCTGGATGTAAGCGTCGTTGCGCTGGTTGCCACCTTGGGGTACCTGCGATCCTATATTTATGTCAACGCCAACCATATGGTCGGAATGATGATCGGCATGACCATTGGCATGCAAGTAGGCACCATGATTGGAGGAGTGCTGGGTGCAACCAACGGCTTTTTTGTCGGCTCCATTGTCGGAATGACCCTAGGATCCCTTTATGGCGTGGTAACCGCCTGGTGTTGCGGTCCGATGGCGGTGATGCACGGGTTGATGGCTGGCGTGATGGGCGGCACCATGGGGGCGATGGTGGTGGTAATGATGATCCCAGATCATGTACTGATCTTCATGCCCATCTTCACCACCGTCAACCTGCTCATCCTCATCTGGTTCACCTATCTCTTCTATAAGGAATGCGTTCTGGCTGAGCGTTGTCAGGTCAACAAACCCATACGCCTCAGCAATATGATCGGCATCACCCTGCTGACCGTCGGATTTCTCACGGCCCTGATGATTATCGGCCCCAAGGGCCCAATGGTATGGAAGGGCCAGAAGAGGACGGCCGTAGGGGATCAGCCTACGGCGAATCCCTTCTCAATCAAAGACGGCAGCAAACCCGGCAACCCCGACCAAGACATGAGCCCTGGCACCGAGATGGCTTGCGGGGCCATGAAAATCCCATAAACGCCCCAACAACCGTCTCCAGCTTCTCGCGCGTCTACCCCCTCGCACCGGGTTTGCCAAACCACATCTGCCTGAGGGAGACGACAATCATAACCGTACCCGCCACGCCGTAAGCCAGACCGGAAATCATGGTCAGCCAGGCAAACCCGGGCCATAGCTTGGTCAGCCACCAGGACAGGGTGTCAGCGAACAATGCCAGGAATGGCGTCAGCATCAGT
>DIVI01000071.1:10273-11480 GCA_002423305.1 Methylococcus sp. UBA6136
TATGGTCGGGCCAGTCGGCCGCGGGGGCACCATCCCGGGCCCATTGAATGAGCTGAAAGCGCACAGCATCCGGGGCCATCGGTTTCATGGCGCCGTTGAGCATGGCTTCCAGCTTGGATCCTGAGCGGTTGCCGTGATAGCTGTACTTGATGTCTTCAATGGACAGGCCCGGCTTGCCGTCAGCCATGCCATGAGTCAGAAGAATCTGCACCGCGGCGATCAGCAACCCGGAACAGGTCACCAACAAAAATCCGGTGAATAGAAGGCGAACCCGTAACGGCAGCTGGCTGAGTCGTAGCCCGTCGAAAGAATTTATGGTCATGCGGGTTGAATGGCAAAGGTGATCGAAGGAGAACCTTGATTCTGACGTGTCGGAGTGACCGGGAAACCCCGGTCACAGAAGGCAGGAGTCGAAGCGAGCCGTTTCCAACTCGCCTAATTTAGCAGCAGGAAGAGGATTTGCCGCAGGCCAGACAGGCCTCGGCGCATCGACGGCAGGCTTCTTCGCAAGCTTTGCAACAGGCGTGGTGAGCAGCATGCTTGCCGCATTCTTCGGCGCACTTTTGACAGGCTGCGGCACAAAGCTTGCAGAGATCATGGTGCAACGCCGAGCCGCGCGCCATGAAGGACACACACAGGTTGCAAAGGTCGGCACAATCACGGCAGGCCTTTACACAAGCAGCCATAGAGCCGTGATCGATGCAGGCACTGCTGCAACGCTCACATTCCACGAAACAGGCCAGGCAGGCTTCGATACATTGCCGGATGGTGGTCTCGGACATAAGATTCTCCTTGGTAATGGAATTGGGGGAAATTTCAACAATGGCGCTGCTGTTGGGTTTTTACTTACCTCCTTTCTACTCTTTAGCCTTCAAGTTTCTCAGGGTTTCCAGGGCTGAGTTGACAGATATCGTGCCAGCCCGGCGATATCCGCATCACTGTAGTTCGCAGTGATGCTGTTCATGATCGGTTGAATTCGGGTTTTATCGCGGTAGGCCGTAAGCGCCGAGATCAGATACTTCTCGTTCTGCCCCCAGATCCGTGGAGGCATCAGATTGACGCGCAAACCCTTGGGCCCGTGGCAACCGGCGCACATCTGATAGGCGGTATCCGCCGCCTGCTCCGGGGTTTCCGCCGAGGGGCGGCGTTTGATCAGTTCGTCACACCCCGAGGCAAGCATCAGCACGCCGACGAGCATGGCTATTAC